>JAAYSC010000071.1 GCA_012524025.1 Clostridiales bacterium
AAGGGAATCAAAAGCATAATTGTTGTGCGGTTAAGCCTGACCGCAGTCAGGTTTAACCCTTAATTGCAAAGCTTTTACTGATTTTTTAGCAAAAGGAATATTTTGCCAATGTTTACTTGACACATACGTCGGATGGCGAAATCTTGACAAAAGTATTATTTTGATATAGCATTACAAGGATAAAATTTGGAGGTAGTATAATGGTAATTGCAGCAGTAGGTAAAAACGGAACGGGTAAGGATTATTTCCTTGAATATTTGGCAGAAAAATATGACCTTCCCATGATTTCTATCGGTGATGTGGTCAGGGAACTTGCCGCCAAAGACGGCCTTGAATTGACCCGTGAAAATCTTCACAAAACTTCAAAAAAATATATGGACAAGTACGGCCAAACCTTCTTTCCGGAACAAATCGTCAGCAAAATCAAAGAATCCGGCAGTGAAATTTACTTGGTCTCCGGTGTCCGTCCGCTTTCCGATGTCGTCTTCTTAAAAGAAGCCTTCGGTGATGACTTTGTTTTGGTAGATGTTGTTATAAGCGATGATGATATAAGATACGGCAGGATGTTGGCCCGTGGGTCTGACAGGGACGGCAACTCGGTTGAAAAACTCCGTGAGTTTGATGAAGGCGAAGAAAAGCTCTTCCAAACCAGTGAAACGGAAAAGATGGCCGACTATGTTATCAACAATGACGGAACGGTAGAAGAATTTTACGCAGCCATTGATGACTTTTACAATAACTACTTGCCCACAAGAAAATAGACCGATAAAATAAAAAAATTCTGCCGCAATTCTATGTTTTGCGGCAGAATTTTTATGTTTTTAAGTTTCTAACTGTAGTCTTCCAACAAAAAGTCTATGAGTTTAACTATTTTGATCCCATCTTGGTCAGTTATAAAATCAGCTTCAAGAGCAATGACTTCTTTTTTATAATTGTCACGAACCATTCTTAAGGGGGCAAGCTCACGCTCTCTTGTTTCGGGGGCAATCAAACTTTGCGTCACTTGTATGTAGCGCTTTTCGTCAGCCTTGGTAGCAATAAAGTCAATTTCTTTTCGATCTATTTTACCGATCGACACATCATAACCACGCCTGAACAGTTCAAAGTAAACCAAGTTTTCCAAGGTGTGCCCCGTGTCGATGTCACGAAAGCCCAAAAGATAATTACGCAAGCCGGTGTCCACTATGTAATATTTTCCGAGTGTTCGGAGGTATTCTTTACCCTTGATATCATAGCGCTTGGCTTCATAAAAGATGAAGGCTTCAATTAAAGAGTTTACATAGCCTTGAACAGTCTGTGCGGCCGGTTTGACCCTGCGAGGTCCTTCATCCAAGAGCCCTTCATTCACCAGTGTGTTACCTATCGAAGAAACAGAAGTGCTGCTGCCGATGTTGTCAGCCAAGAACATTATAATTTTTCGTAACAAGTCCGGATTTGTGATTTGAGGTCGGCCGGTCTTGTTTTTTCTTTCAAGGATATCCCGCACCACAACCGCAGAGTAAATTCCATCAAGTAAGGTTAAAACTTTTTCTTGGTTTAGGCCAATGTCTGCAATGCCGGGCATGCCGCCGAACATTATATATGACTCCAAAACTTCTTTGGGGTCAAAAATATCGCCGGCCGAGTTTATGACTCTTTTCAAGTGCCCGCCGCTGGGGCTTTCAATCTCTTTAACCGTAAAACCATGGAAGTAGATAAATTCTTTGAATGAAAGTGGGAGCATTTTAATTTCTACATAACGGCCGGCAAGGTAGGTGGAAAGCTCGGAAGAGAGCAGATGGGCGTTTGAGCCTGTGATATAAATATCACAGTTAAAGTCTACCCGAAAGGAATTGACAGCATCTTGCCAACGCTCTACTCGCTGAACCTCATCAAAGAAGAGATAAAGTTTTTTATTTTTCAAGGCTCGTTCTTTTACATAGGCATAAAATTCTTTTGAATCCATGCTCAAAAACTCCATAGACTCAAAGTTTATCTCTATTATCTGATCTTCCTCAATGCCGTCTGCCCGCAAATAATCTGACATCAGCTTTAAAAGACTAGACTTGCCGCAACGCCTGATACCTGTTATCACCTTGATAAGATCAGTATCTCGAAAAGCTAAAAGACGGTTTAAGTATAGGTCTCGTTTTTTTAATTTTGAAGCGATATCTGCCATGAAAATCACCTCCCGACAAGAAGATAACATAAAAGCAACAAAAAAACAAGTTTATAAGATAGATTCTAAAAACTTGCTAAAAAAACAAGTTTATAAGATGAATTCTAAAAACTTGCTAAAAAGAAAGCCTTGAAGATTGAACTCCAAAACTTTCGAAATTAGCTTTACATTTATTTGATTTTTACCCAAACTTGAAAAAATCAGAGCTCGTTGGGATACACATTTAAATCATTGCCGGCAACAAGGGCATGGATACAGTCATTTAAGTCTTTAAACAAGGGCTTCTTTTTAAAGAGGCGGCCGGGTATGGCAACGGCCGAGGTTACCAGTTTATAGTAATGGCTGTCGACAGAGTGTTTTTGGGCACCACCGTCAAAAACAGCGAAAAGAATATCGCGCACAAAATCCATGAGCGGCCTTTGGGCATAGGCTTTTACATCTCGCTTTTTTACAGCCCGCCCAAGGCTGATTAGATTAAGCAGGCGTGCGGCTTGCTTGATGTCGGCCTTTAAAATAAAGCGAGCAGCGGCTTTTAGCAAAAACCTGAACTTTAAAAGTTTGCGGCTGTTTATATGCATGGCATCAAAGCGGTCAATAAACTCTTTTTTATCGCCGAAAGCAGCGGCATGTAGCAAATTTTCAACAAGGGATGCCAGATGACGGCGGAGATAGGGGTCGGCTGCCTCTTGCTTGCCTTCATAAGTGAAAGATTCTATCCTATCCAAATCAAGGCAAAGGCCGCCCCGGCTTATGCTTGCCTTAATTATGGGGGCGGGGTAGCCGACGGCCGAGCCGACATTTATTTCGGTTATAGTATTGCCTTTGGGTGAGGTCAAGCGGGCAATATCTTGTATGTGGGAGTGGCCGCAAAAAATATATTTGAGGCCCGCATCGGCAAAGCGGGCGCCAACATACTCCCGGTCTTGAATGCAAGAGCCCTTGGTGATAAGGGGGCAAACATGGGGCATAAGCAGGTGGTGCTGCATGGCCACAAGGTTTTTACCCAAGGCCTTCGTTTGGCTTATTTGGTCTTCAATCCAGCTTAAATGCTTTTGACTGTAACCGGCACCGCCTCTACCTGACTGGTCGTCGCTCAAGGCTAAAAGCCTCGTGTTTTGATTAAGGTCTAAAATATAAGATGAAGTGCCCAAATGGGTGATGTATTCGCTTATGGCCTCATTGGGGCCAAAGTCGGCATAAAAACCACGCAGCTCATGGTGGCCCAAAACAGGAACATCGGCTATAACCTTGTCGGCATCATAACGGTGGGGCCTGTCATCGCTGCACCAGTCATGGGTGTTGGTTATTACATAAACACGCTTTACTTTTTGCAGGTCATAGAGCATTTGCCTAAACTCTTCATGACTTGCCCTTTCACCGTTATTGGTTAGGTCACCGGCTATCAAGAGAGCTTGCGAATCATCGCTTGCAATTTTTTCAAAGACGGCTTTGAGAATTGCCGGGCTTTCCGCCAAGCATTTTTGATCGGACCCACTGCGCAATTCATAGGCCCGGCCGCTGACACCCAAGACGGGTGAATAATAGTGGGTGTCGGCTATAACAGAAAACTTAAAGGCTTTCATGATTGTTACCTTGGTCTTCCAAGGCTTCTTGCTTGAGTGCACGGCGCTTTAATATTTCTTCCATCATCTTATCGTGATCCTTGCGTGAGATGTTGTAAAAGAAAATGGGAATCAACATTAAAAGGTAGCCCAAAAGCGGAACCAAGGTTTGCAGGGATAAGAGTGCGAATTTGGCCCTTGGTGTTTGGGCTACGGGGATAGCATCTTCATGGGTTACATAAGCCGCAAAACCTAAAATTGCCAGAGCAATGGCCGAAGAGACGGAGTTGGTAAGCTTGCCCGTAAATGACATTAATGAAAGCATGATGCCTTCGACTCTCTCGCCCGATTTCCATTCTACATAATCCACGGTTTCGGCCTCCATTTCCTTACCCAAAAGGTTTTTGAATTCCAGCGGGAAGGCGGCGAAGCCCGTGAAGGCCATGCACAAAATGATGACTAAAAGTGATGGTGTTTGGCCCGTTTCCAGGTTCATGAGGGGCTTGGCACAGGTTAAGAATAAGAGCAAGTGCATGGAAGCGGCCAAGAGGCAACTGTAAATATAGAGCTTTTTAAAGTCTGCCTTTGAACCTAATTTTTGCACAACCCAGGGTACAATAAGGCCCGCTAATATGGGGGCGGGGGCAAGGGCAATTTGTAATACCAAGTAAAACTTTGAATCGCCGACCAAATCAATGGCAAAATACATTTGTGTGGCCGATTGGGCTGTTACCAACAAAAAGGCCATATTGGCCAAGAAAAGCATAAAGAGAGGGCGATTTATTAATAAAAGGCGCACGCACTGCATGGCGGTGGGGCTGTCCTCACTGTGGTCGGCTCTTTCACGGGTATTGTGGTAGGCCGGGCGTGAAAAGAGAATAATCCCAAAGAAAGCAACAATGGCTGCGGCCGTGTAGGCCCTGCCCGTTTGTGTTTTAAAATAGGGGATTGTGAGTGCAATCGGTACTATGGCACCGGTAATGGCTGCGGAAACGGCCCGCATTATTCCGCTTATTCCAAAAAGTTTGGTGCGCTCAACTCCGCTTGGTGTTATAGAAAAGGCCAAGGCACCCATGGGTATGTCAAAAGCCGTGTAGGACATATCCCAACCCACCAAGGCAACAATAGCAAAGGCCAGGCGCAACCAAGGGGGGAAAGAAGATTGATTGAAAAAGAGCATGGAAGTAAAAAAGGCACATATGAAAGGAGCAATTTTAATGTAGGGCCGCATTTTGCCGTCTTTTGTGCGCGTTTTGTCAACCAAAATCCCCATAATAGGGTCATTTATGGCATCCCAAAGCCCGGTCCACAGGCGAATGTTTGCCACGGTGCCGGGGCTTATGCTCATAAGATTGGTTAAAAAATAGTTGATGGCTCCGGAACTCATGGTGGAAGTGCTCATGCCTTGGGCTCCCCGCCCCAAGCCATAAGATAAGGTTTCACGCCAGGTTAAAACAGTTTCATGCCCCACATCTGTTTTGATAATTTTGGAGTTTAAAAAGCTTTTAATCTTTCCCACTTATAGCTTCCTTTCGATTATGGTTTAATCTGTTTTATTTTGTCCCCCTTGACCATGAAAACATTTTTGGAAATTTTCATCAAGGGCTCGTCATTCCAAGAGTCTGTATAAAAGTTTTCAATCACACCGTCGGGGTAGCGCTCATAAAAGGCCTTGACCTTATTTTCACGATAGCAGACAAATTCGACCTTGCCCGTTTTTGTGTTTACCAGGGTTCCCATATAGTCTTTTATTCCGATACGCTCAAAAAGCTCCTTTAGGTAAAATTCCGGGCTGGCGGAAATTATAAGGTCGTCCTCCCTTTGTCGTTCTAAATAAAAGGGCTTGATTCGATGCATGTTTTGGTCCCAAAACTCTTTTAAGTCCTCGTCAATATTGTCTATCTTTTTTAAATATTCTTCCGCAGGTGCGGCGTAATCATTGAGCAATTTGTCGATGCTGACCAGGCGAAGCTTATATTTTATGAGCCCTCCGATCATCTTTGGCAGCATAAGAATCAGCTTGGGGTCTCTTTTTAAGTAAAACATAAAAAGATGCAAGGTGCTTTCACCCCGGTAGATGGTGTCGTCAAAATCATAAACATTCATAAAGGGTATAGCCTCCACTAAAAAGTTGAAAAAAATTTGCTTTTACTGTCTTAGATTATATAGGCAAAATTTATTAAAAACAAGCAAACCAAAACAAGTATAACCTGCATGCTCTTCATTGACAAATGCCCATGCTGTGTTATCATACTATACAAAAGTTTAGAGCGGAAAAGAGTGTGATTATGAATAGAGATAAAAAGAAAATTTTGCTTATCATCAACCCAAACGCCGGCCGCATCAAGTCCATGCGAACCTTGTCGGACATTGTGGACATATTCAGCCATGCGGGCTTCGTAACAACTTCTTACAGCACCAAGGCCAAGGGGGATGCCACGCAGCTTGTTAAAGAACATGCCCAAAATCATGACATTGTAGCTTGTGCCGGCGGTGACGGAACCTTAAACGAGGTTATAAGCGGCCTTATGAGCCTTGAACAGGCCCCGCCTATCGGTTACATACCCATGGGGACATCAAACGACTTTGCGGCCTCTATAGGCCTTTCAACCAACATAAAGGCCGCCGCCCGTGACATTGTCGGCGGTGAGCTTCTGTCCCACGATATAGGCTGCTTTAACAAGGAGCATTATTTTTCTTACATTGCCTCATTCGGAGCCATGACCGAAGTGGCTTATTTGACACCGCAAAAGCTAAAAAACTATTTGGGCCATACGGCCTATATGTTGGATGGCGCACGCCACATTTTTAAAATCAAGGCCTTTAGGATAAAGCTTGAGTTTGAAGACAAATTTTTTGAAGAAGATATTTTACTGGGCGGTGTCACAAACTCAAGAAAAGTTGCGGGGTTGGTAAAGCTCAAGGATGATAAAATTTCACTGAATGACGGCTCATATGAAACCATATGTTTCAAAAAACCTAAAAACATAAAGCAATTGTCTTATACCATAAAATGGTTTGCAGACCAAAAACCCAACCCCATGGTTATTTATGACAGGGCTTCACGATTTAAGATTAGGTCAGAGGAGTATATACCTTGGACGGTTGACGGTGAATTTGCAGGTTACCATAAGGAAGTTGAGATTGAAAATAAGATGGGGGCTGTAAATTTCTTTTGCCCAAAGAAAAAAGAATAGAAGATTTAAATAGGAATACAAAAACGCAGGGCGCCGCCCTGCGTTTTTGTATTTTTAAAAATCAGTCGCCCAAAAGTTCATAATAGCGTGCCATCCAGTAAGGATGAAGGAAGACTGTCCCGTCTTCAGCCCTGCGCTCCCCGCCGTGGGGGTGCTCAATGGCTTCAACCTTGGTTTCAACACTGCCGTCTTCATTAATAACTTCACTAATCTTAATGTCACAGTCAGCCCTGAAGGGGTTGGCGTCATATTTGTTGGTGGGCTTTTCATCATATGGCAGGGGTTCTTTAAGCTGGGGCGGCATCCAAAATTCTTCCGAAGCCACAATCCATTCCAAATCTTCACGGTGGGAGTTATAGGTGGGGTAGTGGATAAGGTCCAGGGGCAAGAGCTCCAAAGATTCGGCCGCAAGCTCAATGTCACAGTGTTTGCCGGTTAGGGAACCGTAGATAGCCGACCAGAGGGGAGCTCGCTCAACCCGCTCATACTGCCAGTGGTGTTCAAGCCCCATAAGAAGATAGGAGCGGATCATGGGGTCTTTTTCATACTTGAGCAGGGGTGAAATCGAAAGCATGGCCAGCTCATCGTCTATGTGGCTGGAATGATAGTGTTCCAACTTATAGTGCATGGCGTTCATCAGGTAGCGGTGATCGCTTATCATGCTTTTATAGACCTTGTCATATTTTTCGTCCCCGGTCATATGGTGGGCAACCTTGAGCATGGAAAGCATCTCAAGAGCATTTTGGCCTCTTTCGGCAAACCAGTGGTCGTTGTGGTTTATATCCGCAGGGTCCCAGTTGGCCCAGGTTGTGGGCAGGCCGTCAAAGTCAACCAACTTATAATCATTTTCAAGTATGTGGTCCATAACGGCACGGATTATTTCGGTGATCTCGGCCTTTTCCTTTTCATTGGCGGCCAGATCGTAGAAAACCGAGAGCCCGTAAAAATTACCCACCATCTCATCGCTTGAAGTTTCACACTTCCACTCACATTCGCCTTTGGCATCCAAGTGCCATTCGGGGTCGCCGTTACCAAAGCCCACTTCACCGGGGTAGCGGATAGCGCGAGCGGTGAAGCCGGGTATACCGGTTATGTAAGCTAACTTTTTAAGGGCCTTATAGCTTTTACGAGCATTGGCCAGGGCGGCTTTTTCGCCGGTAGTGGCATAGCGGTAAACTTGCGACACCAGATACATGGCGGTCCAAGTGCCGTCATTGTCAGAAACTTCAACATAGCCCGAATCCATATCGCCGGGGCGGTCCAAGAAGCGAACGGTTACAAAGCCGTCCTTTCGTACATGGTATTTTTCAAGAGTTTTTTGGTAGTGGGCGGCCTTGTCTTCAAGGGTCATGGTCTCTTGGAAAATAATGCTCAAACCGGCATCGGTGCCACCGGCAACAGTTCCGTCGGGGCTGACGGCCACAGCCGTGACATTAATCGAGGGCACCCAGCGCTTAAAGCCATAATATTTTATGCTGCCGTCTTTTAAAAGAACCAGGCCCGTGCCCGTTGCAAACCAGCGTGAACCGTCATCCGCAAAAGCCATGGCTCTGATATCACCTTTTGGTAAAACACCGACCTCTTTTGCGCTGAGCCAGTGCCCCTTGCCGTCATAAACATTTACACCCTTGTCCGTGCCGACCCAAACATAACCGACAGAGTCAAAAGAAACGCAGTTTACACGGTTGCTCAAAAGCCCCGTAAACTGTTCAAAAAGTTCCGCAAAATGGGGGCGCTTACCTATCAGGCCCAAGAGCCCACTTTTCTTTGAGCCAACAAAGATATCTTTGAGCCCCTTAAGGGCAATCGAAGTGCCCTGACCTTGTGTGTCAATGTAGCGCTCAAAGTCAAAACTGCCGGGCTCTGCCTTATAAAGAACATCCCGTGTCAGCAGCCAAAGGGCACCGTCGCTGCCTTGGGCCATTTGGACCGCCGGGGAAGAGAATTTGGCAACTTCTTTTACATTTTTGTTTTTTATGTAAAATAATTTACCGCCGCTTGCCGCCCAAAGGGCATTGTCGCCATCAACAAAAAGCATGTTGATTGCCGCCTTGTCGGGCGGAAGGCCCAGATCAATTAAGGTGACCTTGCCCTTTTCAAATTTGGCCAAGCCCTTGTCCGTACCGACGAAAAGCAAGCCCTTCTTGTCATAAGTCAGGGCAGATATCTTGTCGGACGGCAGGCCGTCTGCCACACCTAAAACTTGCCTTGTTCTCTGAATAAAGCTACCGTTGTAATAGGTTCTTTTGCTCATGATTTTACCCTCCTTTAAATAAGACAATAAAATATTATATTTTTAATCGCTCAAAAGCCCGTAATAGCGTGCCATCCAGTAGGGGTGGAGGAAGACCGTGCCGTCCTCAACATTTTGCAAGGAAAGATTAAGGGCTTCCACCTTGCGGGTTTTGCTGCCGTCTTCGTTTATGTGTTCGCTTACCTTAACATTGTAGTCGGCAAGGAAGGGGTTGGCATCATATTTTTCCGTAGGCTTTTCATCATATGGCAGGGGTTCTTTAAGCTGGGGCGGCATCCAAAATTCTTCCGAAGCCACAATCCATTCCAAATCTTCACGGTGGGAGTTATAGGTGGGGTAGTGGATAAGGTCCAGGGGTAAGAGTTCCAAAGATTCGGCCGCCAGCTCAATGTCACAATGCTTGCCTGTGAGTGAGCCATAGATTGTTGACCAAAGCGGGGTGCGCTCAATGCGTTCATACTGCCAGTGATGTTCCAGACCCATAAGCAGGTAGGAGCGGATCATGGGGTCTTTTTCATATTTTAGCAGGGGGGCTACCGAAAGCATGGCCAGTTCATCGTCAATGTGGCAAGAATGATAATCCTCAAGCTTATAATGCATGCAGTTCATTAAATAGCGATGGTCGCTTATCATGCTGCGGTAAACCTTATCATACTCATCTTTGCCGGTCATATGGTGGGCAACCTTGAGCATGGAAAGCAGTTCTAAGGCATTGGTGCCCCTTTCGGCAAACCAATGGTCATTGTAATTAATGTCTTCGGGTGCCCAGTTGGCCCAAGTTGTGGGCAGGCCGTCAAAGTCAACCAACTTGTAATTATTTTCAAGTATATGGTCCATTATAGCACGAATGATTTCTTTTATTTCTTCTTTTTCTTTTTTGTCGGCGGCTATATCATAATAGACTGAAAGTCCGTAAAAAACACCGACCATTTCATCGCTTGAAGTTTCGCATTTCCACTCACATTCGCCCTTGGCATCCAAGTGCCATTCGGGGTTGCCGTTACCAAAGCCGACCTCATCCGGGTAGCGGATAGCGCGGGCGGTGAAGCCGGGTATGTCGGTTATGTAAGCTAATTTTTTAAGAGCCTTATAGCTTTGGCGGGCATTGGCCAGGGCTGACTTTTCACCTGTGGTGCCGTAACGGTAAGCTTGAGACACCAGGTACATGGCGGTCCAAGTGCCGTCATTGTCAGATATTCTTACATAGCCCGAGTCCATATCATAGGGGGTTTCCAAAATTCTTAAGGTCACAAAGCCGTCTTTTCGCACATGATATTTTTCAAGAACTTTTTGGTAGTGATCGGCCTTATCATTCAGGGTCATAATTTGTTGAGAAATAATGCTGAGCCCCGCGTCCGTGCCGGCAGCAACCGTGCCGTCGGCAGCGACGGCCACCGCTTTTACATTAACCGAAGGCACCCAACGCCTAAAACCATAATATTTAAGGCTGCCGTCTTTTAACAAAACCAGGCCCGTGTCCGTTGCAAACCAGCGTGAACCGTCATCCGCAAAATCCATGGCCCTGATATCACCCTTGGGTAAAACGCCGACTTCTTTTGCACTCAGCCAATGCCCCTTGCCGTCATAAACATTTACACCCTTGTCCGTACCGACCCAAACATAGCCAACCGAGTCAAAAGAAACGCAGTTTACACGGTTGCTCAAAAGCCCCGTAAACTGTTCAAAAAGTTCTGCAAAATGGGGGCGTTTGCCTATCAGACCCAAAAGCCCGCTTTTCTTTGAGCCCACAAAGATATCCTTGAGCCCTTTGAGGGCAATCGAAGTGCCCTGACCTTGTGTTTCAATGTAGCGCTCAAAGTCAAAACTGCCGGGCTCTGCCTTATAAAGAAGATCCCGCGTCAGCAGCCAAAGGGCACCGTCGCTGCCTTGGGCCATTTGGACCGCAGGGGAAGAGAATTTGGCAACTTCTTTTACACTTTTATTTTTTATGTAAAACAAAACACTGTCGCATGCCGCCCAAAGGGCATTGTCGGCATCGACAAAAAGCATGTTGACAGCTGATTTTTCACCCCGAAGCCCCAAATCAACACTTTCAAGCTTACCCTTGTTAAGCTTGACAAGCCCCTTGCCGGTGCCTATGTAAAGCAGACCCTTCTTGTCATAAGTCAGGGCAGATATGTCGTTGGACGGCAGGCCGTCCGCCACGCTTATAACCTTGCCGATTCTTTGGATAAAACTGCCGTTGAAGTAAGTTCTTTTGCTCATGATTTTACCCTCCTATGGTTTTAGCAGACTTGGCCAAAAGAAGTTTTGGCCGATTGACACCCGTCAGTATATATGATAGGCTTGCCGCTGTCAAAATAAAGTTTGTTTTTAAAAAAAATACTTAAACTTTCTGAACGGGATGGCTTATTTTATGAAATGGTTTGTAAAAGACTCATCTTTTTACAGGTCTTTTTTCTCTTTGACCTTTGTTATCGCCCTGCAAAACCTGATTGCCTTCAGCGTCAACTTGGCAGACAGTATGATGCTTGGGGCTTATAACGAAACCGCCTTAAGTGCGGCAGCCGTCTGCAATCAAATTCAGTTTCTTTTGCAAATGGTCTTAAACGGCATTGTGGCGGGCTTGGTGGTAATATGTGCCCAGTATTGGGGCAAGCGGCAAACCCAACCCATAAAAAAGCTTTTTGCGGTGGCTTTTTGGTTGGCTGTGGGCATGAGCTTTCTCATCGGCCTTATAAGCCTTTTTTTCCCCAACCTCTTGCTTTCACTTTTAACAAATGAGGCAGAGGTCATAAAGCAGGCCAAAGAATATTTGGGAATTATAGCCTTTTCCTATGTGATTTTTGCGCTCACAAGTGTAATAATCGGGCTAATGCGCAGCATTGAAAAGGTTAAGATAGGCTTTTGGGTTTCCTTGGCGGCCTTGTTTGTAAATATGACCCTAAACTATGGCTTGATTTACGGCCGCTTTGGCATGCCGGAGATGGGGATAAGAGGAGCCGCGATTGCCACCCTTATATCCAGGGTTTTTGAGCTTGTCATTGTTGTCTTTTATGCCGGAGTGCTTGAGCAAAATTTAAAACTTCGCTTGGCCGATATCTTTAAGCTTGAAAAATCTTATTTTAAAGATTTTCTAAAAACCGGAATGCCTACGGTTTTGTCTTCAACTTCTTGGGGTATAGCCATGGCCGTGCAAGGGGCGATTTTGGGCCGCTTGGGGGCTTCCACCATAGCGGCGTCCAGCATAGCCACAACCATTTTTCAGGTAGCCGTTGTTTTGGCCGGCGGTTCTGCCAACGCTTCCAATGTGGTTATCGGCAAGGCCGTTGGCTACGGTGATATGCAAAGGGTAAAAGATTATGCCAAAACCATGCAAATCCTTTTTCTGGGCATAGGTGTATTTACCGGGCTTGTTTTGTTTTCGGCTCGAGGCTATATTATCGGTTTTTATAATATAAGACCCGAAACCGCTCAATTAGCCAAGCGTTTTCTTTTGGTTTTGAGTATAACCGTGGTTGGCACCGCCTATCAAATGCCTTCATTGACGGGTATTGTGGCAGGCGGTGGGGACACAAAATTTGTTTTGTACAACGACATTATTTTTATGTGGGGTCTGGTCTTACCCCTGGCCGCCCTTTCCGCTTTCGTTTTTCAGCTACCGGTTGTCTATACCTTTGTTTTCCTCAAGATTGATCAAATCCTGAAGTGTGCTGTTGCGGTGGTTAAGGTAAATCGTTTTAAATGGATTAAAATTTTGACCAAAGAAGCAACATAAAATTATCCGACATCAAAAAGGGCTATACTCAATGCTTTGGCAAAGAGTATAGCCCTGATTTTTTTCAACAAACTATTTCTTATCGACTGTCAGAACATAAAAACCTACCGAATGCGCAAGACTAACGGTAACCTTACCGTTGTCGGCCTCATAACTTGAGACAAAGCCCATATCAACTTGCTCAACATTCTTATCAAAACCGGCTTTTTTAAGCTTCTTGACATAGTCAAGAAAAGCCTCTTTGTCCCAACCTGAGAACATGATTGTGATGCCGTCTTCTTCACTGGAAGCAGAAAAGATTGAACCGACATTGGGTTTTGGAACATCTTTCAAAAGCGGGTCGTCGGGCCAGCTGCCGGAAAAGGAAAATTCCCCGCCTTCGTAATCATCGTCATCTAAATCGGCTTGAGTCATGTCTTCGCTTTGAGAATAATTATACTCATTTGCCAATTCATCGGCTACGACTTTATTAAAGAAAAACCTAAAACCGATAAAGCTCAATACCCCACCCAATATAAACAGGATTAGGACTATTATCAGGGCTATCAAGCAGCCTTTCTTCTTCTTGGGCGCCGGGGCCGCGGGGGCCGGCGGTGGAGCCCATCCTTGAACCGGCTGTGTGGGCGGAGGGGCAGGGGGCGGTGGTGGCGGAGCCGGTGGCTTAGCTTGCTCATTGGTACTTTCTGTTAAAGCATGGCCACAATTGAGACAGAATTTCGAGTTATCGTCATTGGCAGAACCACATTTTGGGCAAAACACAACAATCACTTCCTTCCCATACAAAAGCACGGAAAACTATTATTTTATTGTGGGGTGTCAGTTTCGGTGTCGTCAACTAAATCGTCAGTCGGCGGCGTTTGATTTAAAGGTTGGCCTGTTTGTGGGTCAAAGTTAGCACCCGGTGGGGGCGGTGGAGCAAGAGGTTGGCCTGTTTGCGGGTCAAAGTTAGCGCCCGGTGGAGGCGGCGGTGGGGCAAGAGGTTGGCCCGTTTGCGGGTCAAAGTTAGCGCCCGGTGGGGGAGGCGGCGGAGCAACGGGCTGGCCCGTCTGTGGGTCAAAATTGGCCCCGGCCGGGGGTGGAGCTTTTGAGCCGCCAAGGTCAAACTTGTCAAGCAAGGGGGCAATTTTTTCGGCCAGGGAACCGATGATCGGGATTTTGTACTCGCTATACTTGTAAGCGTTTACCATTGCCAGAATTTCGAAAACTAAAATTACGATTGAAACCGCCAATGATAGGAAAAAGAATATCGTTCCCACGGTTGCTACCGCAGCATAACCTTTGTTTCCGTAAAAATCCCAAAGGTCATAAATATCCGACGGCTTGGCGGTTTTGCGGACTATGGCAGTAACGATTAAAGCAATGATTTTTAAGATGATTTGGAAGACAGAACCGACAATGTTTATGGTCAGAGCTTGGGCGGCGTGTGATTTTACGAGTTTACTGGATTTTTCAAGAAGGTAGATCAGGCCCGGTGCCAACCAGGCGACATACTTTAGCCCGGGAATGAAACTTACAATACTTGCTGCTAAATAGGTGAGCAATGCGAGGACATTGGCGTCTAAGCCGCCTAAAGAAGACTTGTGTGGTTGATAGATTTTGTTTTCCGACATATTATTTCCTCCTTATCCAACTTAAGCTTACGGATGAACTGACTAAGAAGTGGAAGGGGGGCAAGATATGAAAGCGATAAAAGCAAACATAACTTAACTATATTCTACTACACAAAGCTAAGCGTATCAAGTGAGCATTACTCACCTTCAAGGGCCGGGATTCTTTCCGTCACCTCTATTTTTTTGGCCTTCATCCAAAGTGAAGGCATAAGAAGCAGGCTGTAACCATGGCCGGGTGGGCACACCCAATCGTTCATATTGGCCTCGGGTAGGCCGTAAAGGGCTAACCAGGCGGTAATTATACCCGAATGTGTTACAAGGGCACAGCTGCTTGTGCCGCTCTTAATAATGCCTTCAATTATTCTTTCAAAAGCTTGGCATATCCTTCTTGCAAATTCTTCATTGCTTTCGCCAAAAGGCGGGGCTATGCCGGGCTTACCGCTGAGCCAGTCGGCGAAGAGGGGATGGTCCTTGAGTTCATCTGCGCTCTTGCCGTCAAATTCGCCAAAGTTTATTTCTATTAAATCATTCAAGACAAGCGGCTTGTTTTCTGGATATATAATTTTTGCTGTTTGAGTGCAACGCTGCAAGGGGCTGGTAAATACCACATCGGCCCGGGGGTAGGCGGCCCGGACTAAAAGGTCGGTGAGTTCTTGCCGGCCTCGCCGACTTAAGGGTTCATCGGTATGCCCCAAATAACGGCCTTCCTCATTGGCTGCGGTTGAAGCGTTCCTGATTAAGTGAATGTCATAAGTTTTCATAGAAACCTCCAAAATGAAGTGTTGCAAAAACCAAAACTACGGGTATAATAATAACGAACAGTATATACAAATTGTATAGGAGTGCAAAAATGGAAAGAACTTTTGCCATGCGCTTGAGCGAGATCAGAAAAAACAGCGGAATCAGTCAAAAAAATGCTGCGGCACGCTTGGGGGTTTCACAGGCCCTGCTTTCACATTACGAAAACGGAATAAGAGAATGCGGCCTGGCCTTTGTAAAGCGGGCAGCCGAATATTATGGGGTGACCACCGATTATCTTTTGGGTTTAAGCTCATCCAGAAAAGTCTTAAACGAAGGCTATTTCACCATGGAAGATATACCGGAAGACAAAAAACTTGACGCCCTGACAATTTTTCGGGTCACTACTTTTTTGCGTGAAAAATTACTGGAAAGGCCACCCGAAAACAGAGAAAACTTCATAAAGTATTTTTCCATAAGCATGTATCGTTTTTTGGTTGCGGCGGCAGGAGCAGGGGACATACCCAGAAATTGGATAGGTGAAGAAACTCCGGTCCAAAGTAGCAGTTATGCCGAAGTTTTATCGGGGATTCAGTTTGTATTACTGGCTTCAATGGAAAAGGGTCGGCGCAAAGTGCCGACCGATGAAGTGCCGCTGTGTGTTAAAACCCTGGTGGGTGAAATGGAAGAATATGTTTTGAGAGAATTGGAAAATTTAGCCAAACGCTTGAGTTAACCGCTGATAAAAGCAGACGCCGCCCCAAATATAGGGGCGGTTTTTATTAACTTAAAATACCCCTGTACATTTCAAGGTATTCGCCGGCGGAATTTGCCCAGCTGTTGTCATCCTTGAGGGCACGGTCTACAAGTTTACCCCATGCGGCCTTGTCATAAAAAGCAGTTAGAGCACGGTTAACGGCGTCGGTCATATCGGCAAAATTGTAGCTTTTAAAGGTGAAGCCGTTACCCTTGCCGTCACCGCTGTCTGTTACAGAATCTTTAAGCCCGCCTGTTTCGCGCACTATGGGCAGGGTGCCGTAGCGCAAGGAAACCATTTGAGAAAGCCCGCAGGGCTCGCTTTTTGAGGGCATTAAGAACAAATCGACTCCGGCATATATTTTTCGAGCCAAATGGGGTATAAACCCGGCAGTGAAAGAAACACGCCCCGGATATTTTTCTGCCATGGCATGAAAAAACTCTTCAAAGGCATAGTCGCCGGAACCTAAAATAGCAAACTGGGCTTGAGAGGAAGCTAAAATATTTTCAAAAGCCTCCACAACCAAGTCAAGCCCCTTATGGGTAACCAAACGGGTTGTAATGCCGATTAAGGGAAGGTCGGCCTTAAGCTCAAGCCCCAAGTGTTCTTGCAGGGCGGCCTTGTTTTTGGCCTTGCCGCTTTTGTCCTTGGCACTGTAGGGGAAGAAAATGTCGCTGTCATTGCCGGGGTCATAGGCTTTAAAGTCTATGCCGTTTAAAATCCCCCTTAATTTGTAGGCCCTTTCCCTTAAAATCGGGTCAAGCCCGTGGCTATACCAGGGGTCCAAAATTTCGTTGGCGTAGGTGGGGCTGACGGTGCTTACCATATCGGCGCATTCTATGCCACCCTTCATTAAGTTTACCGCACCGCCGTATTCCAAGAGCGAAAAATAATCTTCATCAAGGTCCAAAACTTCACCCATAAGGCTTTTGTCATAGACACCCTGGTATTGAATGTTGTGGATGGTAAAAACAGTTTTAATGTTTTCATAGCCCGGCAACTTGGAATAAAGAATGGTGTTATAGACGGGGATCATGGCTGTTTGCCAGTCATTGCAGTGGATAATATCGGGCTTGAAGTCTATGTGTTTTATAAGCTCCATCACCGCCCGTGAAAAGAAGGCAAAGCGTTCGGCGTCATCATAATGACCATAAAGGCCGTCGCGTTTAAAATAGTATTCATTGTCTAAAAAATAATAAACGGCACCTTCATGGTTTAACCTGAAAACACCGCAGTACTGGCGCCGCCAGGCAAGCGGAACGACAAAATCGGTAACAAACTGCATTTTTTCACGAAAGTCTTGCCCTATCCCCTTATAAAGGGGTAAAACCGCGCGGCAGGCCGTACGGCGTTTGCGCAAGGCCGGGGGAAGGGATCCACCGACATCGGCCAAACCGCCTGTCGCTATAAAAGGTGTAGCTTCGCTGACAGCATATAAAACTTTCATATATCCTCCTTAAAATCAAATACTCTTGGCTGCTTTCAAGGCATAATCAAATAATTTCCAAGCTGTCCCTGTCCAACAAAGGGGGGAAGGGGGCTGTGGGTAAGGTCTGGTACCAAAAGGCTACGCCGGCTATGTCATCTTGCAAGGGTAAATACCTACCCTCGTCGCGCCAACCCAGGGCCTGGATGGTAACGCGCAGGTCACTTTCGAACCTGATGGGGTCAAGAAGGTGCCAACGGTAAAGACCAAAGCGCTGTTGGGAACTGTAGAGCCCGTCGGGTCTGATAACCTGTGACAAACCCGCATAGGGGGTTGAAAAAGTCTCATATTCATGCTCGGCCTTGTTTTCAAAATTATAAGAGCCGCAAAAATAATCTTCCGTGCCCGTGCCACAGATGGTGGGATAATCCTTATCGCCGTCCATATAAAACTTAATCTCACCTTCACCCCACCAACCGGCATTGTTTACGCCCCAAGCCAAATAGGTCCCGACATATTGCCCCTTGCCTCGGATGCCGTCGACTATGGTAAAAACTTCCTTGTAGGGGAGGGGGTTTACCCTGTTAAAACGAGCATGAAAATATGCAATATCTTGGGGGAGTTCCGCCAAGGTGTAATCAACTTGATAATAAAGCGAAGCAGCTTTTCCGCTTATGTTTTCAATTGTAATTTTACAATGTTTTTTAAAAGGCATCTGCCAGTAGCAGTTGAAGGCACTGCCCGGGTTAACACAGACCGCCAAAGAAGATATGGGGGCATAGGTCCCCCAGCCGCTGGCGAAAAAATCACCCAAAGGGCATTCCACACTGGGGTTTTCTTGGCCTTCCCAGTAAAAGCGTATTATGAAAAAACGCCACTTGGCACCGGGTGTGCACCAAATATGGTTTATGATCCCGGGGCCTTCAATATCGGCTATAACTCGCTCTTCCTTGTCTTCAATAACTATGTAGGGGTCCACTTTCCAGCCTTTTCCCAAATCGCGGGCGGCCCGAGCCGCAATGCCTGTGTCAAGGTCACTTTTGGCTCCGCCGGAAACCGCACCTGTGGGGTTTTCGGCACTTATGGAACGGCTCTTGGCATTTGAAAGTTGCCAGAGGTTGGAAATAGAGTTGGTAATTCCAGGGTACATAATAGCTACCTCCCAAATCAGTGATTAAAATTATTGGCATCTAAAGTTAAATAACTATTCCCTTACCGAGGAAAAATGGATAGTTCTTATCACCGCTCAAAACCTTATCGGGCTTGATAACCGCATTTTTATCGGTTATTACACAGTTTAAGTCGGCTCCTTCGCCTATAAAAGTGTCTTGCATTATTACGCAGTTTTTAAGCTTGGCGCCTCTGCCGACATTGACCCGTCGAAAAAATACGCAATTTTCCACCTGCCCTTCAATTTTACAGCCGTCGGCAATCAGGGAATTTTTGACATTGGAGCTGTGGGAATAGACCGATGGCATGTCATCGTGCACCTTGGTAAAAACAGGTCTGTCCGGTGCAAAAAGGGCGTCTTTTTGGTCGGGTTGCAGTAGGTCCATATTGATTTCATAATATGTTTGCAAAGAATCTATGGTGCGGGCATAAGAGTCACATTCGTAACCGAAAATCTTAAGGTTTTCAACATTGCTTGCAATAATGTCTTGGTCAAAATCCTTATAACCCAAGCAAACGGCATCATTTAAGAGGCGTTCCAAAAGAGACTTTCTGAGCAAGAAAATATTAAGTGAATGGGCGGCACAAGTGATACCGCAGCGGCAAAGTTCCTCATTGCTGACACGCCCCGAGGCGTCTAAGGCGAAGGTTAAAATACCGGGAATTTTAGGGGCTTGCTCATATTTGTAAACCAGGGTTATATCGGCCCCCTTGTCTGAGTGATATTTTATCAGGTCACCAAAGTCCATATTGCAAACAACATTGGAATCACACATTAAAACATATTCCGCTTTGGATCTTTCTATAAAACCGATAGCCGAGTGCAAGGCTTCTATGCGGGAACGAAATTGTTCCCCGCCGAAGGCGCTGTCGGAAAAGGGCGGTATGACAAAAAGCCCGTCACGCTTTCGTGAAAGGTCCCAAGCCTTGCCCGAGCCGACATGGTCCATAAGTGAACGATAATTCCCCTTGGTTATGACACCCACATTGGTGATGCCGCAGTTGACCATGTTTGACAAGGGAAAGTCAATTAAACGATAACGCCCGGCAAAGGGAACGGAACCCATGGCACGCAAAGGCGTGAGTTCGGGCAGAACCGAATCGTAAGAGTTTGAATAAATTATGCCAAGCACATTGTTAGCCCTCATTCTTGCCCCTCCTTAATTTTATTTTCCAACATTTCTTTTGGTTTAACACGGGCATTTTTTTCCACGACAAGCCCGTCGCCCACAACAGCCACACCCCAGAGGTCGCGGTCGGGATAATTTTCCGGCAGGTCGCCCACTTGAGCCCCACGCCTTATCAGCGCATTTTCGGCCACGATAGAATAACGAACTACAGCCCCGGCCTCAATGCGGGTGCCGGGCATTACAATTGAATATTCCACCTTTGCGCCTTCCTCAACAATTACATCGGCAAATAAAATCGAATAATCCAACTTGCCTTCAACCCGACAACCACCCGCTATCATAGAGTTTTCCACCAGGGCATTGGGGCCTATGTAATGTGGTGTGTTGGCAGGATTGTTTGAATATATGCGCCAGTTGTCATCGCTTAAATCCAGATCAACCCCGGGGTTGAGTAAATCGAGATTGGCTTCCCACAGGGAATCTATGGTGCCCACATCCTTCCAATAACCTTCAAAGGGATAGGCGAAAAGGCGCTCACCGGCTTGATGCATGGCCGGTATCAAGTTTTTACCGAAATCATTGTCAGAATCGGGGTCGGCTTCATCTGCCAGCAAATATGCCTTGAGCTTTTCCCAGGTGAAAATATAAACACCCATTGAGGCCTTGTTGCTGCTCGGCTTTTCGGGCTTTTCTTCAAATTCGGCTATTGAGTTATCATCGTTTAGTATCATAAGCCCAAAGCGAGACGCCTCTTCCCAGGGCACTTCCAGCATGGCTATGGTGCAGTCCGCGCTTCTTTCTTTGTGAAAGGTCAGCATTTTGGCATAATCCATTTTATAAATATGGTCGCCCGATAAAACCGCAACATATTCCGGATTATAGCGTTCTATGAAGGGAATATTTTGGTAAATGGCGTTGGCGGTGCCCTTGTACCACTCCGTCCCCGATATTTGTTGGTAGGGTGAAAGGATGTGGACACCTCCGTTTATTCTGTCTAAATCCCAGGCTTGGCCGTTGCCGATGTAGGCGTTGAGCTCAAGGGGCTCATATTGGGTGAGCACCCCCACAGTTTCTATGCCGGAATTTACGCAGTTTGATAGGGGGAAGTCTATTATCCTGTACTTACCGCCGTAGGGTACTGCGGGTTTGGCTATGTTTTGTGTCAAAACACCCAACCTGCTGCCCTGCCCGCCGGCCAGGAGCATAGCTAAACACTCTGTTTTTTTACGCATGGCTTGCTACCTTCCTCTTTTTATTTTTGGCTCAAAGTTTCCTTTACAGCTTGTTTTTTATGATTTTTTCTCTTTGGTTTTTCGTATACCAGGTAAAGTGCGTCATAGCCCATAAGCTCAAGTTCCAAGCTTTGTTCAAAGCCGTGCATGGCCAAGGCCTTGGTATGTAGGGCAGACGGGGGTAACTCGGGTTCTTGAGGATCAATTTTTGAAAGATCGGTTTTTAAAAGCGTTTTGTAGGCCCCGGCTTTTGGCAGACCTATAGAATATTTTTTATGGCCGACCGGGCTTAAATTGAAAAGAGCGACTATTTCATTGCCCTGCTTGTCACGACGCAAGAAGGATATGATGTTGTTGGCCTTGTCATCACCGGCTATCCATTCAAAACCTTCCCAGGCATAGTCTATTTCCCAAAAAGCAGGATTTTCCCTATAAATATGGTTTAATCTTTTGATGTAATCTTTAAAAGAGGCGTGAGATTCATAATCCAACAAAAACCAGTCCAACTGTTTTTTATAGTCCCACTCAATAAATTGGGCAAACTCTTGCCCCATAAAAAGCAGTTTCTTACCCGGGTGTGCCATCATGTAGGCATAAAAAACCTTGAGCCCGGCAAACTTTTCTTCATAAGAACCCGGCATTTTGCCTATCATTGAAGCCTTACCGTGCACAACTTCATCGTGCGATATGGGTAAAACAAAGTTTTCCGAAAAGGCATACATCAAAGAAAAGGTCAGCAGTGAGTGATGGTTTGCCCTGTAAATAGGGTCAAGCGAAAAGTATTTTAAGCAGTCATTCATCCAACCCATATTCCACTTAAAATTAAAACCCAAACCGCCGGAATAGACGGGTTTAGAAACCAGGGGCCAGGCCGTGCTTTCTTCGGCTATCATGAGTGCGTGAGGGAAAAACTCAAAAACAGCTTGGTTGAGTTTTTTTATAAAATCCACAGCTTCAAGGTTTTCATTGCCACCTTGCTTATTGGGCCGCCATTGGCCCGGCTTGCGGCCGTAATCGAGGTAGAGCATGGAAGCAACAGCGTCAACCCGCAGCCCGTCTATGTGGTAGACATCAAACCAATGAAGGGCGCTTGAAATAAGGAAGCTTTGGACCTCGGGCCGCCCAAAGTCGAAGATTTTAGTACCCCATTGCAGGTGTTCACCCTTTATGGGGTCGGCATATTCGTAGCAGGCAGAACCGTCAAATTCGGCTAAACCGTGCTCATCTTTAACAAAGTGGGCGGGTACCCAATCCAAAATAACACCTATATTATTTTGGTGGCAAACATCAACAAAGTGCATAAAGTCTTTGGGGGTGCCAAAGCGGGAGGTAGGTGCGAAAAAGCCCGTTGCTTGGTAGCCCCAAGAACCGTCAAAGGGGAATTCACCCAAGGGCATGAGTTCAACATGAGTGTAGCCCATTTCAAGAAGATAGGGGACCAGGCTTTGGGCCAAATCCCTGTAAGATAAAGGGTTGCCGTCATCGTGCAAGCGCCAAGACCCCAAATGCACTTCATAAATATTCATGGGGCTTTCATAGACGGTAATATGCTTTTTTTGCTCCCGCCAGGCGCTGTCACCCCACTTGTAATCGGAATAGTCATAAAACTTTGAAGCGGTCCCCGGCCTTGTTTCGGCATGAAAGCAATAGGGGTCGCTTTTTAAGAGTTGGGCTCCTTTTTGGCTGACAATGTGGTATTTATAAGCATCATATTCTTGCGGCCCTTCAAGACAGGCCTGCCAGAGACCTTGTTCATTAATCTTGCTTAAGGGATTTGCCCGGCTATTCCATGAATTAAAATCACCGACGACACTGACCTGCTTGGCATTGGGTGCCCAAACGCGAAAGACAACCGTATTATCATCCCTACGGTGTGCGCCCATATATTCATAGGCCTTAAAATTGTTACCTTGGTGAAAAAGGTAGGCCGGAAGTCGGTCGTCTTTCAAGTCTGTAAAACCCTCCTAAAAACAAAATATTTATAAAACAAGACAATATATTAGTTTGGAAAATTATAACAAATCAGCCCTTAAAATACAAGATATTACAGCAAATCTATCAAAACAAAAGGAAGGAGAGCCTTGTAATTTGGCCAAAATGTTAAAAAGGGATTGTGCGACTTGACAAAATTAGGCCGCCTATTTATAATTATTGCACATAAAAATATTGACCACAGAAAAACTGTGAAGGAAACAAGATGTTTGGAAGCAAGCTTCCTCACGAGCTGCAGAGAGCCGGGTCAGCTGTAAGCCGGTGCCGTGAAAAACATGTATAACTCATTCTGGAGTTGCCTGCCTGAAAGCATAGGGTAGGCCGCAAGACTGCGTTAAAGGTCAGGGCCTTGTCAGAGGCCTGTGCAAGGGTGGCCTTGGCCGCCAAAGTAGGGTGGTACCGTGCATTGTAATTTTGCGCCCCTATACGAAAGATGTTTTCGTGTAGGGGCCTTTTAATTTAAGGAGGATTTATTAATGAAGAAAGGTTTTGAAAAGTATATACCCTTTGAGCCTATAACCTTTGAAGAGCGTACTTGGCCGTCAAAGCGTATTGAAAAGCACCCCATTTGGTGCAGTGTTGACTTGCGCGACGGTAACCAAGCGCTTATTGACCCTATGAATCTTGAAGAAAAACTTGAGATGTTCCACTTGCTTTGCGATATTGGGGTTAAGGAAATTGAAGTCGGCTTCCCGTCCGCTTCCGAAACAGAGTATGAAATATTGCGTGAGCTCATTGAAGGCGGGCATATTCCCGATGATGTAACAATCCAAGTCCTGGTGCAGGCGCGTGAACACCTGATCAAAAAAACCTTTGAAGCCATACACGGGGCTAAAAATGTAATAGTGCATTTTTATAATTCCACTTCAACCTTGCAGCGTAAGGTGGTTTTTAAAAAAGACATGGCGGGTATTACGGAAATAGCCCTGGAAGGCGCAAAGCTCATTAAAAAGTTGGGTGATGAAGCCGCTGCCCAAACCGGCTGCAATATTCGCTATGAATATTCACCAGAAAGTTTTATGGGTACCGAGCCGGAATTTGCCGTAGCCATCTGCCATGAAGTTATGAAGGTTATGGGGGCAGACGAAAAGAATAAAATAATACTCAACCTACCCTCGACCGTTGAAAACACAACACCCAATGCCTTTGCCGACTTGGTTGAATATTTTTGCAAAAACCTGCCCATGAGGGAAGCAGCCATTATCAGCATGCACCCCCATAATGACAGGGGAACGGGTGTTGCCACGGCAGAGCTGGGGCTCTTGGCCGGTGCCGACAGGGTTGAAGGCACACTTTTCGGCAACGGGGAGCGTACGGGCAATGCAGACCTTATTACCTTGGCCCTTAATATGTACACCCAGGCCATAGACCCGGGGCTTGATTTCAGCAATATCAATAAGATAAAAGAAGTTTATGAACGCACAACCCGCATGCAGGTTCATGAGCGCCACCCCTATGCGGGCGAGCTTGTCTTTACGGCCTTTTCGGGTTCCCATCAAGATGCCATCAACAAAGGCGAAACCTATATGAGAGACAGTAAAAGTGAGTATTGGGAAGTGCCCTACCTGCCCATTGACCCGGCGGACTTGGGCCGTGAATATGAACCCATTATTCGCATCAACAGCCAATCGGGCAAGGGTGGTGTGGCTTTTGTTATGAGCACGGCCTATGGCTATAATCTGCCCAAGGCCATGCACCCGGGTTTTGGTAAGATTGTTCAAGACTATTGCGACGCGGCCGGCCGTGAGGTTTTGGCAAATGAAGTTTTTGACCTTTTTGCCCAAGAATATATAAATGTCGATGCACCTTATAAGCTTGTCAGGCATAAGTTTTATGAAGAAAGCGGAATTTATGACGAGTCGCAAAAGGTTCACTTTGAGGGTGAAATTAAGCACAACGGCCAAGAGCCGGTAGAAATTTCCGGAACAGGCAACGGGCCCATAGATGCATTTTTCCAGGCACTGTCACAAGTAGATATCACAGGTTATGAATTTGTCAATTATTCCGAACATGCTATTTCTGTGGGTTCCGATGCCAAGGCTGTTTCTTACATTGAACTTAAAACACCCAAGGGCAAGACGGTTTTCGGTGTGGGCAGGTCACACAATATAAATTATGCCCCCATGCGCGGTATCTTGAGCGCCATAAACCGCTCACTTAAGGCCTAAATGTGATTGAAAAGAAGCAGGGGCTGTGTTAAAATTTTGTTGGTCTTCCAATAAATTGTAAGGAGAAATTGAATGAAAAATTATAAAATAGCTGTTATTAAGGGCGACGGCATCGGGCCTGAAATTGTTGACCAAGCACTCAAAGTACTTGATAAGGCTGGGGAAAAATTCGGCTTCACCTGCCAATACCAATACACGCAAATGGGCGGCTGCGCCATAGATGAAACGGGCCAACCACTGCCTCCGGGCACGGTAAATGTTTGCAAAGAGGCCGACTGTGTTCTCTTGGGAGCCGTAGGCGGTGAAAAGTGGGACACCTTACCCGGCCACCTTCGCCCCGAAGCCGGTCTCTTGGGGATGAGGTCGGCCCTTGGGCTTTTTGCCAACTTGCGCCCGGCACAAATTTTTGAAGCCCTCAAAGACGCCTCACCCATCAAGGCAGAAGTTATAGGTGACAGTTTGGACATCATGGTCGTGCGCGAGCTGACAGGCGGCATTTATTTCGGTGAACGCGGCCGCTGTGAAAAAGACGGCCATCCCGCTGCCTTTGACACGGAAATGTACACCGTGCCCGAAATTGAGCGCATAGCCCGGGTAGGTTTTGAAATGGCAAGAAAGCGTGATAAGAAGCTCTGTTCGGTTGACAAGGCCAATGTTTTGGAATCTTCCAGGCTCTGGCGCGAAACGGTCATTGAACTTTCAAAGGACTATCCGGATGTTGAACTGACCCACATGTATGTGGACAATTGCGCCATGCAACTCATTCGCCACCCCTCACAATTTGATGTTATCGTAACTTCAAATATTTTTGGTGACATTTTATCGGACGAAGCCTCCATGCTCAGCGGCTCCATCGGCATGCTGGCATCCGCCAGCTTGGCAGAAGGCACTTTCGGCCTTTATGAACCCATCCATGGCTCTGCGCCGGATATAGCCGGGCAGGATTTGGCCAACCCCTTGGCCACCATACTTTCTATTGCCATGATGTTAAGGTATTCATTTGAGCAAGAAGAAGCCGCCATAGCCATTGAAAGGGCCGTCAATGAAGCCATGAAAACTGCCCGCACGCCCGACATTTATGAAGAAGGCTTCAAAAAGATTGGCACAAACGAAATGGGCGACTTGGTCGTGTCGCTTTTGTAGGGTCATAGATTATTAATAAAAAACCGCGCCAAACACTTTAATAGGGTGCTTGGCGCGGTTTCTGTTGTCAAAGACTATAGCCTTCATCACGATTTGTGATATAATGACTTCATTATTTGATTAAAACCACGCAAGAGGGCACACTATGGCTGTACAGTACAATCAGCTCTGGAAATTGATGATAGATATGAAGATGAAAAAGGGCTGATTTGAGAAAAGTGCGACAAGAGTGAGCGCAAATGTCATGGCTCGACTCAGTAATTATGAGTACATCTCACTTGTAAGCATTGAAAAAATTTGCACGGCCCTCGACTGCGGAGTGGATGATATTTTGGAATTTGTTGCCGAAGATACATCAAATGAATAAGCCGATTTGTCGATGAAGTGGAGTGAGGTTGATGGCAGAAAATCAGAATATAGAATGGAAAGAATTGTGGCGAGATGAATATCTGAAATGGATATGCGGCTTTGCCAACGCACAGGGCGGCAAAATATATATAGGCAAGAATGACAGTGGCGCAGTTGTCGGTATTCCCAACAGCAAGAAACTGCTGGAGGATATTCCGAACAAGGTGCGCGACATTCTCGGGATATTGGTCGATGTAAACCTTTTAACCGAAAACGGCAAGGAATATCTTGAAATTGTCGTGATGCCCAGCGGATACCCCGTCAATTTCAAAGGAGAATATCATTTTCGCAGTGGAAGCACCAAGCAACTTTTGACCGGTGCGGCGCTTACGGAGTTTCTCTTATCCAGAACCGGTCTCAAATGGGACGCCGTTCCAGTCGAAGGCGTGACTGCCGATAGCCTCGATAAAGAGAGCTTTGATATTTTTCGCCGCGAAGCGCTGCGCAACCGACGAATGACCGAGGACGATTTAAACATCACAGACGTGCAGCTCCTAGATAATCTCGGGCTTATTACGAACGGCAAGCTCAAGCGCGCCGCCGTGATGCTGTTCCACCGCAATCAAGAAAAATGGTTTTCCGGCGCATATATTAAAGTCGGATACTTTGAGACCGACGCCGATCTCCGTTATCAGGATGAGATTCACGGTTCCCTGCTCATTCAAGCTGACCGAGTTATCGAGCTTATATATCTGAAATATATGAAAGCAGAAATCTCTTATGATAACGTGACCCGCGTCGAAACCTATCCTGTGCCAAAAGAGGCGGTTCGTGAAGCTGTATACAATGCGATTATCCATTGCGATTATTCTGCCTGTGTGCCAATTCAGATAAGCGTTTACGCGGACAAAATGTATATCGGCAACAGTTGCGTTTTCCCTGCCGGATGGACAGTTGAGACGCTGATGCAAAAGCATAATTCGCGCCCACACAACCCCGACATTGCCAATGTCTTTTTTCGCGCCGGTCTTGTCGAAATTTGGGGACGCGGCATTGAAAAGATTTGCAGATCCTGTAAAGAAAACGGTATTGCCTTGCCGGAATACTCGATTCATAACGAGGACATCCTTTTGAAGTTTGCTACGCCAAAACTTACGGAAAGTCCAAATGTTCGGTCACTCATGACCGAAGATATGGTCGAAGATATGGCCAAAGGAATGACCGAACTGGAGAATTCAAGATTCACAGAGATTTGGGGAAAGTTTGACGAGCAAGGTGAGATAAACAGCGCAACAGTAGCTAAGCTACTAAATATCGAGCAGCGCACAGCACGTAGACTTCTGAACAAGGCTGAAAAGCTCGGCATCATCGTAAGCGAGGGCAGAACAAGCGATAGGGTATACAAGAAAAAAAATAATCCATGAAATCGAACACGGAACTTCGAAAGTATTAAGCCCCCTGGTCTTGCCCGCACGCCCGACATTTATGAAGAAGGCTTCAAAAAGATTGGCACAAACGAAATGGGTGACTTGGTTGTATCCCTTTTGTAAAACCAACTCCCTATAAAAAAGAAAACCGCTCCGAAAGTGTAAAAACTCTCGGAGCGGTTTTTAGTTTTTCTTAATCCAAAGTAACGGTTATCTCTTTTTCGACACCAGAATCACTTACAATGGTAAGTGTGGCACAAAGCTTGCCTGCCCGGTCAACAAAGAATTCAAAGCCCTCGGCACTGTTGGCAAAGGGGGCACCAACAGCCTCAAGCTTGGCATTTACAACTTCCAACATCTGAACTTCGCTATATCTGTAAAGGTCGGGTAAGTGATAGTCGTCCACCATAACCTCATTGATATAATCGTAGAGGTAATAGGTGTTTTTAACCTTTTGCTCCCCGTCTTTTGACTCGAAGTAATCATAGACCGATATAAAAACATACTCTTTAGAATTGAAAGCGTGGTAGGAAACATCGTAAAGATAGGGGTAAAGGCTCAAGTTACCGGCATGTTTATATTTTTCTTTCAAATCGTCGCGCAGGGCTTCCATTGCGGCATTCATATCTTTTGCTGCCTTACTGTCGGCCAAAAGTTCAGGTAACTTGATAGAAAACCCTGCTGTAAAACCTGCACCCGCCACGGTTTCATTGAGTTCGAAAAGTGTTCCCACTTGAGGGGTTTTCTTTTTAACGGGGACCCTGGTTGTGACTTCTCTGTCAAAACCGAAGTTACCGAAATTTGCCCTGTCTTCGTTAAAAAGATCCTTGTCCAAGGCAAGTTTCAAGCCCAGGCCCACAAAAACAAAAAAGCCCACAACCAAGAGTATGTAGCCGGTTTTCTTCTGCCAATTGGCTTTCTTGAAGCGGTATTTATATTTACGGTAGAGGTACTTGGGCTTGTATTTATAAAGCTTTGAGCTCAAGGAATGTTTAAAGTCACGGTATTTGGCAGCAAAGCCGCGTTTTTTCCGCCGACTGCCGGAGCGAGATGAAGATGAGCTTGACCTGCGACGGCTTGAAGAAGACCTACCCGAGGAAGATGACCTCGAACGACTTGAGGAAGAACCGGAAGACCTGCCCGAGCGAGAAGACCTGCTTGAACTGCGGCTGCCTGAAGACGAAGAAGAAGATCTTGACCGTCCCGATGAAGACCGCCTTGAAGAGGACTTGCCGGATGAGGACGAAGTGCTGCCGGAAGATGGGGCCGGTGTTGAATCGGCTTCAATATGGGTATTTTTATGTTTTTCTTCTTTTTTGCTTTCGGCCAAGGCAAACCACCCCTTCCATCTGTTTTAGTAAGAATCTTCCCTATTATTTTAACAAAAAACACAAAAAGGGTCAAACAAAGAGGGTTAAAAGGCAAAAGTGGGAGTGTAAAGCTTTAGGACTTTACGGATAAGATTTTCCAGAAACAAATAAACCGGACCGCTTTTATAATTTCTTCTTGATCTCCTTGACAATTAATTCAACAATCACATAAATACGCAAGCTTTTCAGCTTAAAGATTAGGTCTTCCCACATCTTAACCAGGGGATTTTCGACTTCTTCTTCGGGTGCGGGGGACCCGTCGTCGGTGATAAAGGCTTGTGTGAAGCAGATGCCGCCCGGCCCCTTTAGTTGGGCACGGACATAGCGGCCTATTTGATCTTCATGGTCATGCAAGTTTATTGTGCTGCCCGTGGCGATAATTTCGCCTTTGGCCACCCATTCAATGCTGTCATAGTGCAGGGCTTCAAGTGAAATTATGGCATTTTCATGGTCAACACTTATGCGATTAACCACCGGGTATTGGCCTTGGCCGCGAAAACTGTCGCCAAGTTCGGGTCTGGCAATTCTGCCGTGGGCAAAGAAGGTTCCGTTTTCCATGGCCGTGCGGACATTTTCGACCGTGTTTTCGGGCATCATAAAGATTTCAAAGCCGGTATCTATTTCGGTCATTTTATGTGAGTCACTGTTGGCAAAGCCCCAGACATTGCGGCCCGTAGGTATGACGCTTTCAAGTAAGCCGTCCCACAAAACACGGTCATGGCGGGTGGGGGAGTCATGGCTGTTTATTATTTCGATACCAAGGCAGGAAGGGTATTTTTTTATTATATCGGCAAAAAACTTTACATTCTTGGGGTCACGGGCTATTTCAATATCCTTGGCGGAACCCAGCCAGTCGCCGGGATGGTTAATGTGGGTTAATCCACCCAATTTATCAACCGCGGCTATGGGACCTTCAAAGTCATTTTCCTTGCCCCAATCGCCGTGGCCGTAATCAACGAAAAAGCCGTTGATATGGTTTTTCTTAAGAACGCCGGCATTGAGTTCAATGCCCAAGGGGACATCTGTCATACCGCGCCCACCCCTGTCGGCCCCCGTGGTTATTTCTTCATATCTTTCTTGAGTGAGGGGAACAGGTCTTCTGAAGATCATGTGGAAACCTAAAATGGGCAGGGGTGAGGGGGTAACATTCCAACCCCTGTTAACAACACCATGGTCGGTCATGGCTAAAATGTCATAGTCGCGGGCATAATATTCTTCTATTACATCTACAAAGTCATCATTGCCGTCACTGACGGTGGAATGAGTGTGCAAATTGGCCTTGTAATGGCCCCAAGAGTCCCAGTCCACACTTTCATAGGGGTTTACAATTCGGTAAGTTTTGCTTGAAGCGGCGGCGGGGACGAGGGCCAAGGGCAAGAGCAGACCGATGCAAAGGGAAAGGACCAAGCAGGATTTTAAAACCTTAAAAAACTTCATCATATTACTCCTTTAAAACAGTATTTGACGAACAATTGACAAATAAAGTATAGGTAGCCTTTCTTTGGCTGTCAAGTAAAAAACGGGCAGGTCGGTCAAAAGCCGCCTGCCCTTACATATAAAATTCAAAATTAAAAGGTTAAACCGCAAAAACATAATTGTAAATTGAATAGAAGTGGGTCAAGGTACCGGCCAAAACAAAACCGTGAAAGATAGTATGAAAATAACGGTACTTGCGGCCGAAGCCGTAAATTATGGCACCTAAGGTATAGATAACGCCACCGACAACCAACAAGGTTAAGCCCGGCCTCAAACTGCCGGAAAAAATTGTAATCATGGGCTTGACAAACAAGAGCAAGGTCCAGCCGATTGCAATATACATGACCATTTGCACCACTTTGAATTTTTCCATGTTAATTACCGTGAGTGTTATGCCCACAATGGCGCAAGTCCAAACAAAAATAACAGATGCCCAACCTAAAAGAGGATGAGTGGGCAAGAAGGCTATCAAGGAATAGGGGGTAGCCGAGCCTGCTATAAGTAAAAATATGTTGCTGTGGTCTATAACCCGTAAAATAAGCTTAAGCTTACCGGGCTTGACGCCATGGTAAATACCCGAGGCAGCATAAAGCAATATTATGGAAAGACCATAAATTATTGAAGCGGCCAAGGCGGGCTTGGAATTTAATTGCAAGGATTTTCTTATGCAAAGCACAAGGGCTGCTATGCCGACGGGCACCCCTAAAAAGTGGGTTATGGAATTCAAGATATCTTCAAGCTTGGTGTAGTGGACCAGCTTAACTCTTACTTGCGGCATTTTCATTATTTTTCGCCTACTTTCTATGTTTTAGCCAAGAGAAAAACTTGGCTAAAGGCCAAAACAAAACCCCCAAAGAAGGGAATATGTACCATGGGAAATCTATATCAATAAATTTTGAAAGCAAAAGCAAATCGGCAAAGAACAGAAGGGCTATGATTATAAAACTGCCAAAAAGGGCAAAGCCAAAACCGGCCAGCCTCCTCCTGCTTTCTTCTTCCTTGCTTATAATCTCTTCATGAACCGCAAGAACAGCCTTTAAGTCATCAATATCACCAAAATCGACTATGGCCTTATTTTCGGCATCTTCTTGGTTTTTACCAAGCTCCATCAGGTCGGCCACCTTCTCATTTAGGTTTAATATTATTTCGTGCATCAGATCTTCTTTATCGGGGCTGTCGGGTATGGTTTTAAAACTATTTTTAACATGATCTTCAATTCTTCCCATTTTACAGGTCCTTTCCATGCTTATATTTTTATATCTGTCAGACATATGCCAAACGGATTATGCTTCAGCTATAAAGATATCAATAACCCGTTTTGTAAGCTTCCATTCCTCAATGCCCTGCAACAGATAGGCGCGGCCCAATTTTGTTATACGGTAATAACGCCTCTTACCGCCATGCGATACATTACCGGAATAGGACTCTATAAGCTCCTTTTTTTCCAAACGCTGAAAGACGGCATAAAGGGTGGCCTCTTTTATCTGAAATTGTTCTTGGGAGCGGGCAAAAATCTCTTTAGAAATCTCGTATCCATAGCGATCCTTCTCGCTCAAAAGTTTTAAAATAATGGCATCAAGATGCCCGCGGATAAGGTCGCTACTTATCATCAAGTCAGCCTCCATAGCCTTTAAAAGGGAAATACTCTATCTGATAAAGTAATAATAGCACACTTTACTCTATCTGTCAAAGTATTTTTGAAAAAAGAGCACGAAACTTTTACGGCTTCGTGCTTCGGCTTTTTAATCCAGTAATTCCTTTAACAATTTACTGACTTCCTGTGCGGGGGCCTGACCTCTTAAGGCTTTCATACTCTGCCCCATGAGGAATTGGAAGGCTTTTTTCTTACCGCTCTTGTACTCGTTTACGGATTTTTCGTTTTCGGCCACTACTTTTTCAACAGCGGCTTTTATGGCTGTGTTGTCAGTTAGAAGCTCTAAATTGTTTTCCTTTATATAGGCTTCCGGCTCCATGTTCTTGGCAAACACTTCCGCAAAAACCTTTTTGGCCGTCCCGCGGTTTATCTTGCCCTCTTTGAGCATGTTTATTATTTTGCCCAAATAAGATGGGTCAAAATCTATGTTTTCGGGTAGGGTTTGGCTGTCTTTTAAAAGCATGAGCAATTCGCCCATTATCCAATTTGCCGCTTCTTTGGGGTCGGCGCAAACCTTGGCCGTTTCTTCAAAGACCCTAACCAGATGGACAGAATCGGTTATGATACCCGTGTCATATTCAGGGAGACCCAGCTCTTCTATGTAGCGTTTCTTTTTTTCTTCCGGCATTTCGGGTAAGGTTTTCCTGACTTTCTCTATCATATCTTCGCTTATTGTAAGAGGGGGGAGGTCCGGGTCGGGGAAGTAGCGGTAGTCCAGGGCATCTTCCTTGGTCCGCATTGAAAAACTTTCACCCTTGTCGTCGTCCCAACGCCTGGTTTCTTGAATTATTTCTTCACCGTCTCGCAGCGCATCAATTTGCCTTTGGGTTTCGCTTTCTATGGCACGGGCTATGGCCCTGAATGAGTTGAGGTTTTTCATTTCGGTGCGCACGCCTAACTCTTGGCTGCCCTTGGGGCGGATGGAAAGGTTAATGTCCGCCCGTAAGGAGCCTTCTTGCATTTTACAGTCTGAAATGTCCGCATATTGCAAAATAGACCTTAATTTTTCAAGGTAACTTACAACTTCGGCGGCACTGCGAAAATCGGGTTCGCTTACAATTTCAAGCAAGGCAACACCCGCACGATTATAATCAACCAAGCTGGTGTCTGTAAAAGGGTCGTGTGACAGTTTGCCCGCATCTTCTTCCATATGGATTTCTTTTATACGGATTTTTTTGGTTTGCCCTTCCTCATCCTCAACTTCCAGATAGCCATTCAGGCAGATAGGTTGGTAAAACTGGGTTGTTTGATAGGCAGTGGGTGAGTCCGGATAAAAATAATGCTTGCGGTCAAACCTGTTTTGTAAGTTAATTTCACAATTGGTCGCCAAACCGGTTTTGATAGCCCTCTCAAGCACGGCCTCATTGAGAACAGGCAGAGCGCCCGGGAAGCCGGTGCAGCCTTCACATATGTGGCTGTTGGCTTCACCGCCGAAAAGCGTGGTACAGGAACAAAATATTTTTGACTTGCTTGAAAGTTCGGTGTGAACTTCCAGGCCGATTACAACTTCATAAGCCATTATGCCCTACCTCCTTGATCTTTCATGGGTTTTTGCAAATGAAAATCAGTGGCCTCTTGGAAGGTGAGACCAAGGCCTAAAAGATTGACCTCATCAAAGTGCTTACCCATCAACTGCATACCGATGGGTAGGCCGGACTTGTCAAAACCACAAGGGACAGACAAGGCCGGCAGACCAAGCAAGGCCGCAGGGGCTGTGTAAGCGCGTGAAGAGTCACAGTTAAATTGTTGGGCAAAATCCGCATCCGCAGAATAGGCACTTGAAGAAGAAACGGGGCCCAGTAAAAAGTCAAAGTCTTCAAAAACCTTGTCATAAGCCAAAGCCAAAAGTGTGCGAGCCTCTTGGGCCTTGAGGCAGTAGCGGTCATAATTTTCGCTGCCCAAAACAAAATTGCCAAACATCATTCGCAGCTTGGCAGCCTTGCCAAAGCCTTGGGAGCGGCTTTTTACATAAAGATCGAGCAAGTCTTCGGCCTCTTGCGAACTGTGGCCGTAGCGGATGCCGTCGTAGCGAGCCAGGCTTGAAGCAGCTTCTGCGGAAGCGATTACAGAATAAAGGGTAGCGGCCCATTCGTTTTCTTTAATCGTGGTTTCCTTAATTTCGGCACCCAAGCCTTCAAAGGTTTTAACTGCATCAAGCAGGGCATTTTTAATATCTTCATCAAGCTCGTCTGTGAAAAATTCTGTGGGCAGACCTATTTTTTTACCTTTAATGTCTTGCCCAAAGGCTGCCCTATAATCAAAAGTATAGTCATGGCAGGTAGCGTCACCCGAATCTTTGCCGGCTATAATTTCAAACAAAGCGGCACAATCCGCCAAGTCCTTACCCATGGGGCCGATGGTGTCCATAGAAGCTGCCAAGGCGATAAGCCCGCGGCGCGAAACGGCACCGTAAGTCGGTCGTAGCCCACTGACTGAACAAAAAGCCGACGGTTGGCGGATGGAACCGCCCGTATCCGAGCCCAGGGCTATGAAGCCCTCATCCCCGGCCAGGGCGGCCGCGTTACCGCCGGAAGAACCGCCGGGGACCTTGCTTTTGTCCCAAGGGTTGAAAGTGGGGCCAAAGTATGAGCTTTGTGTACCGGACCCAATGGCAAATTCATCCATGTTGGTCTTGCCGGCAACAATCATACCGGCCGCTTGAGCCTTCTCGATAACAAAGGCATCGTAAGGGGGCTTGAAATTTTCAAGCATTTTGGAACCTGCCGTTGTTCTTACCCCTTTTGTACAAATATTGTCCTTAACAAGAAGGGGAACCCCGGCCAAGGGTGAAATCGGCTGCCCTTTATCAATCAGGCCTTGCACTTCCACGGCCCTTTGGTAAGCCTCTTCCTTACACAGGCTGATAAAGCTTTTGTGGTCATCTGCACCGGCTTCTGCAGCTTCATAGAGGGCGTCTAAAGCCCGGCTTACGGTAACTTCTTTTCTTTTTATTTTTTCCGCCAACTGCAGGGCGGTAAGCTTAACAAGACTCATTTTTACACCGCGCTTTCTTAATCAAGGGTTTTGGGGACTTCAAAAAAGCCTTCCTTATGGCGTGGGGCTCTTTCAAGTAAGTCCCGGGCTTTGGGGCTGTCACCGACTGTATCGGCCCGTAAGACATTGGTCTTTTCGTTGGGGGAGATCATGGCAGAGGCGCCACGGCTGTCTATGCCGCCCAAAAAATCGGCAGCTTCAATCATTTGGCCCAAAAGCTGCGTGAACTCTTCCCTTTCGTCTTGTGTCAATTCAAGGCGGCTCAAGGCCTCAAGCTTTTTTACAGCCTCTTGGTTTATAGACATTGAGGTCATCCTTTCAAATTCAAATAAAATCAATAAATTATGTGCATAATAATAGCATGACAGGGGCCTGCTTGTAAAGCTGAAAGCCCCCTATAAAAGCAAAAAGGGCCCTGCTTGCCGCAGGGCCCGGGGCCTTGAATTAACTTTCTTTTTCGGGTTGCTTTAAAACTTTTTCGACAAGAATACGGACAATTTCACTGTCAAATTGACTGCCGGCGTATTTTCTAAGCTCTTTTACCGCATCTTCTTGTTTCATGGCTTTTCTGTAAAATCTGTCGGACCTCATTGCATCATAAGCATCGGCGACCGCAATAATTTTTGCGGGCAAAGAAATCTTTTCGCCGGACAAGCCGCGCGGATAGCCCAAGCCGTCGGGTCTTTCGTGATGTTCAAGTATATAGCGCGCAATTGAGCTGAATTCCGAAGCGGAAGACAAAATTCGATAACCGGTTTCACAATGGCGCTCTACAATTTTTCGCTCTTCGTCACTTAACTTACCCGGTTTGTTTAACACTTCTTCACTGACACCTATTTTACCGATATCATGCATGAGACCGGCCAGCATTACTTGGTTGACCTGTGTGGATGAAAAACCCATTTGCTGTGCTATGGCTTCGCACAGTTCACCCACACGCTCGCTGTGGTACATTTCCCTTTCGCTTTTTTCGAAAAGAGAAGTCATAATCATGTCAATCGTTCGGCTGCGCATGCTGGAAGATTCAGTAAGTTTATGGCGATACATGGCGTTTTCGGCCTGCGTGAAGAGTTTGTCAAGGCTTGTGGAGGTGTCGGTTTTAACCGCATGCCCGGTTGAAAGGGACACGACCAAGTTATCCAAGCTTTCTTTTTCTGTTTGTTTATTGATTTGCGCCAGGATTTTTTCTGCACCTGCATTGTCTGTCTTGGGCAAGACCAAGACGAATTCGTCGCCGCCGATTCTTGCCAAAATATCCGAAGGGCGGCGGGCCTTATGAAGGATTTGGGCAATTCGCCGCAATAAATCGTCACCGGCGGCATGCCCGAAAGCGTCGTTTGTAAGCTTTAAGCCGTTGACATCAGCCATAATAAGGGCCAGGGGCAGATTGGCCGCAGTGTCAAGCTCTTTAATATTCTTTTCATAGTAGCGCCTGTTGTGCAAACCTGTCAGATAATCATGGTAGCTTAAATATTCAATTTCTTTCAGGCGCAAATGCTTTTCGGTAAAGTCACGAAAAACAAGCACAACACCCGTTGTTTCCCCGTTTTCATCCTTTATGGGTGAAGCTGTTTCTTCAATGAAGATACCTGTGCCGTCCGCCGAAGGCAAAATTGCGTGTGAAGGTGAGGTATGTGTGCCTTCACCGTCAAGTATGAGGGAAGCCGAACTTTTAATGGGCTTGCCGTCTTTTTCACTTAAAAGGCAAAAAACTTCGTCAATATGGCGGCTCAAGACCGACACGGCTGCCTGCCCCAGCAGTTTTTGGGCTGCCTTGTTGACTATTGTTACCTTGCCTTGGGCATCGGTTGCGATAACTCCGTCACCGACGGATAAAAGCGTTGTTCTAAACTGCTCTTTTTCACGGTAGAGGTCGCGTTCCATGAGCTTTCTTGCGGTTATGTTTTGTGCTATTCCGCCAAGGGCTACGGGCCGGCCTTGGTCATCGGTTACAAGCTGGGTTTTGCAGTCCATTATAATTTCTTCACCATTGGCTTTGTAGTTTATTACTTCACCTTGCCAACTGCCGTTTTTTAGTGTAAGTTCAAAAATTTCTTTCTGTGTTGCGCCTTTTGTCGGGTCTTCACCGAAAACTTCAGTGCTTTTGCCCAAAATAGAACCCTTGCCAAAGTTACGGTCTTCGGTCTGTATTCGGTTGACATAGGTTATTTTGCCATTCAAGTCCGTGATGGTTATGTGTTCTTCAAGTTGGTCTAAAACAAGGGACTTAAGCCTCAATTCGTCACCTAATTTTTTGCGCTCGGTAATGTCTTCGATAAAGCCCAAACCCGATATGACCTTGCCCTCCTTGTCCAATATGGGGGCAAACTTACCCAGAAGAGCGACTTCTTTGCCGCCGATAAAAGTTTCATACATGCCGCGAAATTCGATGGTCTCACCCTTTAGGATTCTTTTTATGTATTCGACGGCCACGGGGCTTGACAGGCTGAGGGTGTCCAGCCCCAGTATACGCTCGCGGGGTGCCCCCAATATTTGTGATAAGGCATCGTTGCAGCTGATTATTATACCGTTTTTATCAAAATTCACTATGCCCACGGGTGCAAATTCAAAAATGTTACGATAGTTTTCTTCGCTGGTAGTCAAGGCGTTGAGCAGACGGGATCTGTCCAAGGCGGCAGAAAGGAGGTTGCTGAATTGGGCCAGGAGACGGATATGGTATTCATCACACTTTTTGTCGGCCCGGAGGCCGTCGATACCGATGAAACCAAAACAACTGTTATCAACATAAAGCGGGATGGTGAAAACACATTTTGCTCCCCGCATTTTAGCAAAGTTTTCAATAGCGGGCCCGTTTTTGTCACCCGCATTTTCTTGGTAAAAGGCCGTTTTGCCTTTCTTGTGCAAGCCGACAAGGTCGCCTAAATTGTCCAAAGGCATTTTGGACAAATCGACCGGTGCCGGAGCGACACCGTCTGCCAACCACCGGGCCTTGCAGTCTAATTGGTCTGTGTCAAAATCATATTGACACAGATAAATCCTGTCTGCCCCTATAAGCTTGCCTATGCGGGCCAAGGCCTTTTGAACAATACCGTCTGTAACAGCGGAATCCGCAGGCATAAAGTCGGTAGAAATATCCAACAAAATTTGTTGAAAATCGCTGTACATTTGTGTTTTTTCTTTAGCCGAAAGGGCAGATTTTTCCTCAAGCTTTGCCTGCTCGTTGGACAAGAGTAGTTGGAACTGTTTTTCCTTGAGCAAAAGATTGTTTTTATAAAGCATACTCAACATAACCACTGCCAAGATAGAAAGCATGAAAAGGGCAAAGGTCTTGAGTGTTTTAGCGATTATGGGCTTAAACCAATTGCCAAGGGGGTAATCGACGCCGAGTACGGCAAAAACCTTGCCCGTCTCGGTGTGGCAAAGGGGTACGAGTACACTTTTCCATGTGCCCCAACGGTCATTTACAAGAGGGGTTACCAGGGCCTTGTTGCAAGGCTGGTTAAAAGCTTTAAAAAAAACGGGATCCGCTTCTTCATAGACTTTGCCCGGCGGAGCAAAATCGGGCGAATCGATACTTTCGGAATCAACAAGAATCAGCAGGCTATCGCCCTTGTTTGTGTAAATATAGGCAAAGCGTGTGTCCGAATTTTCACCGATGAATCTTTCCAAACTTGATTTAACGGATGCATAGGCTTGGCCGGCAAGGTCCGATTCATCGGCTTGCAAAAGGTCTAATTTGTCAAGATCCAAGGCGGTTGACGCAGCTACAGCCACGGCCTTTGCGTTTTGCTCGGCCTCCCTCGTGTTGGATGAAAAGTCCAAATGTAAGAAAATAATACCTATCAAAAATATTAAGGTGTGGACCAGGGCAAAGAAAACGCGAAAACGAATTGCTCTCGATTTGTCTTTAAACTTCCTTTTCATACTGCTCCTCAATTACTCAACGGCTTATAAGGACTTTCTTGCAATGGTATATATATGATGATATAATTTTTTTGAAAATATGGGTGTTTGGGGGGGCGCTTATGCCACTTGTGAATATGAGCGAACTGTTGGACGAAGCCCGTCGGGGCGACTGGGCCCTTGGAAGCTTCAGCGTAGCTGATATGGAAATGGTTTTGGGTGTTTTGCAAGCGGCGGAAGAAGAAAAAAGCCCTGTAATACTCCAGATTGCAGAGGTTCGCCTGAAAAACTCGCCCTTGGAACTTATAGGCCCTCTCATGGTCTCGGCCGCAGAAAACGCCGATGTACCGGTTGCGGTTCATTTTGATCACGGCCTAACCTATGAAAACATAGCCAAAGCCCTTGATTTTGGATTTTCTTCCGTTATGTTTGACGGTTCTGCCTTGAATTTTGAAGAAAATGTCAAAGGCACGCTTGAAATTGCAAGCTTGGCGGAAGAATACGGGGCGGATGTGGAAGCGGAAATAGGGGCGGTGGGCGGCAGTGAAGACGGCAGCCAAGATCTTGCCGTTCGCTACACCTCGCCGGAAGAAGCCCAGGCCTTTTACCGGCAAACCGGTGTGGATGCCCTGGCCGTGGCCATAGGAAATGCCCATGGCAATTATAGTAAAGAACCGCACTTAAGTTTTGATATATTAGAAAAAATACAAAACAAACTTGAAATTCCTTTGGTTTTACATGGTGGAACCGGCCTTTCGGCGGAAGATTTTAAAAAATGCATAAGTCTGGGTATCAAAAAAATCAATATAGCCACTGCTACTTTTGACTCGGTTGAAAGGGCAGTCGGCCAGGCCTATAAGGACGAAAAAGTGAAAGGTTACTATGACTTGCAGGCAGTAATGGTAAAAGCCGCCTATGAAAACGCTAAAAAACATATCAAAATTTTCGGAAGCGACGGTAAAGCATAATTGCTTTACACTCAAAATAAAGATAGGAAGGTATTGACATGAAATTTATGGAACTTGACAAATCAAAAGCCCTGGACCTTATCCCCATCGGCCGCATTGCCATTGATTTTAACCCGACCGATATGAACATGCCGCTTTCACAAAGTGCAAACTTCAACAAATATGTGGGCGGTTCGCCGGCTAACATTGCCGTTGGTTTGGCTCGCTTGGGTGGCAAGTGCGGTTTCATTGCCCGCGTTTCGAACGACCAATTCGGTGATTATGTCACGGATTATTTTAAAAACGACGGCATTGACACTTCGCACATTTATCGCTGTGAGAAAGGTGAAAAATTAGGCCTGACTTTTACGGAGATAAAAAGCCCGACCGAAAGTTCCATCCTCATGTACCGTGAAGGTGTGGCGGACTTGCAGGTGCATGTTGACGATGTTGACGAAGACTATGTCAAGAGCGCCAAGGCTGTTTTAATATCCGGCACGGCCCTTTGTGCCTCACCTTCCAGGGAAGCGGCCCTCAAAACCATGATGCTGGCCAAGAAAAACGCGGTCAAGGTAATTTTTGACATAGACTACCGTGCCTATACCTGGCAAAATGAAGACGAAGTTTCTATATATTACAGCATGGTTGCCCGCAACAGCGATATTATTTTAGGGTCGCGCAGTGAATATGATTTGATGGAATCGGTGACGGGCACCTGCCCCGACGACCAAGCCTCGGCAGACCTTTGGCACTCATACGGCAATAAGATTGTAATAATAAAGCACGGCAAGGAAGGTTCCATGGCCTACCTTGATGACGGCAGAAGCTTCAAGGTCAAGCCCTTCCCGGTTGAAATGCTCAAGGGCTTCGGCGGCGGCGACGGTTATGCTTCGGCCTTTATCTATTCGCTTATGGCCGGCAAGAGCATAGAAGACGCCTTGGAATTTGCCACAGCTTCGGCTTCCATGTTGGTTTCGGCCCATTCCTGTTCGGCCGCCATGCCGACTGCGGCGGAAATTGAGGGCTTTATTTCCGAAAACACGCCCAAGGCCGGCCGTGTGGTAGAAGAATTTTAAGACTTCCTAAACTTTAATTGTGAAGGAGCATCTCTATGTCAGGGGTTAAGTTAAGCCGAAATATAAAATTCAACCTGATTTTGTTCGGTTTTATAGGCCAAGTAGCTTGGAGTATGGAAAACATCTATTTTAACACCTTCCTCTTCAATTATATCGGCGGCAGCACCAAGGACATATCACGCATGGTGGCCTTAAGTGCGGCAACGGCGGTTCTTGCAACCTTTTTGATGGGCACGCTCAGTGACAAATTAGGCAAAAGAAAAGCCTTCATGAGTTTAGGCTACATTGTTTGGGGCTTTACGGTTGCAGTTTTTGCCTTCATATCGCGTGACAATATCGGCCGTATTTTCGGCCTTGCCCCCGCGGCAGTCTTGTCCGCTACGGTGAGTGTTGTTATTATTATGGACTGTGTGATGACTTTTGTCGGCTC
>JAAYSC010000072.1 GCA_012524025.1 Clostridiales bacterium
AAAATCATCTTGCATACACCTCAGTTCGTGTTTTTTCGCAAATTCATTGTACTGATTCTTTGTATGCAAGGGAAGTGGTTCGCGCCATTTCCCTTTATTTTTTGCCAATGATAATTTTACACTAAGGTTTCCCTTTGTCAAGATATTTATTCAAAAATCAGGTCTATCCCCTGGCCTAATAGATAAAAAAGCTCATGTGTGCTTTTAAAAATCAAAACCAGGGCTTTAATCGCTGCTACAAATTCATCTAAAATGCGTTTGCCTTTATCAATTTCACCTTCCCTTATAAGTTCATCGGGCCTTGAATCACCGCCGGTGAATTCAATGTTAAAGGCTGCCTTTACGGCAATATGGTCTGTGTAAGTCTCGCCTTTTTCGTTTGTGAAGTTTAAATATTCATAACTTGCCGCTTCAATATTTACCCCTTGGCCGCTCTTATAGAGCACCCTGTCCAAACTTTCGGAAACATTTGGGGTCCATTCCGAAGCGTCATCGAAAAGGTAACGGCCGTCATTGTGCAATTCAACCCAGGCGTCTTTTAAGCCTGTGGGCTCTATTAGGTTTGTGTAAAGGTCGTCTTCAAGATTGCGGTAAATCTTAAAGTTGTAGTCACCCAGAGCTATAACCGCCCTGTCCCCGGGTGTGTTTTTAATAGCAGCGGCCAATTGGCGAAAATTATCTGCCCTTGCCTCAACGGATTTGTGGTCTTTACCGGCATCGGCATGCAAAACATAAAAATCAATATAAACATGGGGGGCTATTTCAACAAGGCTGTATAAGAAACCTTTTTGAGCTAATTTATCCGACGAACCCGACAAGACCCCATAGGACAAATCCCACTTTGTGTGTTTGACATTATAAAGGGGGAACTTTGAAAATGTTCCAAGCCCGTCGCCATAGGGTACCCTGCCCGGAAAGTTGGTAAAATAAGGGAAATCCGAAAGCCCGTCGCTTAAGCTGTCATAGTGTGTAAAAGCTTCCTGAACACCTATTATGTCACAGCCCGAAAGATCATTCATGAGCTCGCCGATTTTGGCGGTTCTGTCTTTTCCGCGCAGCTGCCTTTGTGTGCCCTGGTAGTCACCCAAAACAGGTATGCCGGAAACATTGTAGCTGAAGACCTTAAGTTGCATTGCTTGCTCACGGCTTGGTGCGGCCGCAAAAGAAAGGGGCGAAAGCAAGAGCAAAACTAAAATTACGCTGATTAACCTTTTCATTTTAAAACCTCCCATGACAGATGGCAGACGGCAGACAACAGACTACAGATTACAAACCGCAGGCTGCAGATGGCATAAGTATTTAAAAAGCCGGCTGCACACAAACTATGCAACCGGCAAAATAAGTTTTCTATAAAACCCTGACCCTAACCACACCTTCAATGCTTTCGATTTTTGAAGGGTCCACATCCCCGTCCACATCGGCCACAGTATAGGCCCAGCCTTTTTTGGTCGCGCTGGAAAAGGCCGTAATGGCATTGCCGTCCAGGGCGGTTGTTATGGCGGACTGCAGGCCGTCTTTGGCCTTGTGGATAACGCAGACGCGCTTTTCAAATGACAGGGGCAACTGCATTTGGGGAAAGTTTACGGAATTTACGATTTCACCGCGTTCCAAGTAGCCCATGAGTTGGTTGGCGGCCATAACCGCGCAATTGTCCTCACTTTCGGGGGTGGAAGCACCCAGGTGGGGGATGGCGATAACGCCTTTCGAGTCAATTTGTTCGTCTGTGGGGAAGTCGGTTGCATAGCTTGCGACCTTATCGGATTCAAGGGCGGTTAAAATATCTTTGGAATTTACCAGTTCGCCGCGGGCGAAGTTTAGTATTTTAACCCCGTCTTTCATTTGCGAAATGGTGACCCTGTTAACAAGGTCGCGGGTTGAGTCGTTGAGGGGGGTGTGCAGGCTGATGTAATCCGACACGGCGAAAATTTCATCAATATTGCTGACCACTTCAACACGCGGGTCAATGCTCAAGGCACTGCTGACCGAAAGGTAGGGGTCATAACCCACAACATTCATACCCAGGGCAAGGGCAGTGTTGGCAACCAAAATGCCTATGGCACCCAGGCCGACTATGCCCAAGGTTTTGCCCAAAACTTCTTGGCCGGTAAAGGCGGACTTGCCCTTTTCAACCAACTTTGCCACCCGCTCGCCTTCGCCCTTGAGAGTTTTACACCATTCAATAGCTTGGGGAACATTGCGTGAAGACAAAAACATGGCAGCCAGAACAAGTTCTTTAACCGCATTGGCATTGGCACCGGGGGTGTTGAAGACCACAATGCCCTCTTGTGCGCATTTTTCAAGGGGAATGTTGTTGACACCCGCACCCGCCCTGGCAATGGCCAGCAGGCTTTGGGGCAGGTCCATGTCGTGCATGGAAGCGGACCTTACCATAATGGCATCGGGGTTTTCGGTGTCATCACCGTAAGTGTACTTGCCCTTGTTGAAGCGCCCCAAACCGAAGGGCGAAATTTTATTGAGAGTTAAAATCTTATACATTTTTGCATCCTTTCGCACTTAAACCGGGCGTGCTAATTCCTTCTTTCAAAGGTTGCCATGAAGTCAACCAATTTTTCAACACCTTCAATGGGCATGGCATTGTAAATTGAAGCCCTCATGCCGCCGACGGAGCGGTGGCCTTTAAGGTTGACAAAGCCTGCTGCCGTGGCTTCTTTGATGAACTTTTCATTGAGCTCTTCGGTGGGGGCAACGAAGGTAACATTCATCATGGAGCGGTCTTCTTTAACTACCGGGTTGCCGAACATTTGGCTGCTGTCAAGGAAGTCATACAAAATAGAAGATTTTTTCAAGTTGCGTGCTTTGATAGCCTCAAGCCCGCCTATGCCTTCTATCCATTCCAACATAAGCTTGCACATGTAGATAGCATAGCAGGGCGGGGTGTTGTACATGGAATCATTGTCGGCCATGACCTTGTAGTCCATAACCGTGGGTGTGTAGGGCAGGGCCTTGCCCATTAAGTCTTTGCGCACGATAACCACCGTAAGGCCGGCCGGGCCTATGTTTTTTTGAGCCCCTCCGTAAATTAGGCCGAATTGAGAAACATCCATAGGTTCGGATAAAAAGCAGGATGAAATATCCGCAACCAGGGGTACATTACCCGTTTGAGGCAGGTCACGCCAGATGGTGCCGTAGATTGTGTTGTTCATGCAGATGTATAAATAGTCGGCATTGGGGGTAACTTGGGCTTGGGCGATTTTTGGGATGTAGGTAAAGTTTTTGTCTTTGGAAGAGGCCACTACCTTGATTTCACCGTACTTCTTGGCTTCATTGTAAGCCTTGGTGGCAAACTGACCTGTCAGGGCGTAGTCTGCCTTGCCGGAGCCGTTTAAAAGATTCATGGGAATACCGGCGAATTGGAGCGAAGCCCCACCTTGGAAGAAGAGGATTTCATAATCTTCGGGCACATTTAAAATTTTGCGAAAAAGATCGCGTGCAGCGAAAATTATCCCCTCATAAACCTTGGAACGGTGCGACATTTCCATAACCGACTGACCGCTGCCTTCATAATCCAACATTTCTGCCGCGGCTCGGTTGAGAATGCTTTCCGGCAGCATGGAAGGACCTGCCGAAAAATTGTAAACTCTTGCCATTTTGTTAAAACCTCCAATTAAAAATGAGATAAACCGAAAGGGCTGATTTCACATACCCTTAAATTAGCTTTATTATAAGACAGCAAGGCGTTTTAAGTCAATGACAAATATAAACAATCCAAGGGCCAAGTCTATTAAATACTGTACAATACAGCCAAGTGCTTTCGGGCTTTCAGAGCCTAATTTCGGCCTTTTTTATGAAAATTTTACTTCCCCTTTCGGCTTGTTTTTAAGCAAGCTTTAAAGTATAATTTATCAAACCGATTTTGTTTTTAAGGGGGCTTTTATTTTGCTTAAGTTAAAGAGAACTTTAGCTTTTATTTTATTTCTTGCCCTGGCATGGGGCCTTGTTGCTTGTGATAATAAAATACCGGAAGAACCTTCACAAACCCAAAGCCTCCCGCCTTCAACACAAGCTGCCACACAAGCCACCACCCAAGCGACCAACCTAAACCCCTTGACCGGCTTGCCCGGCCTGCCCGCCGAAGCTTTGGCCCAAAGACCCCTTATGGTTGTTGTTGAAAATTCGCCCAAGGCCAGGCCGCAATGGGGGCTTTGTTCGCCCGATATAATTATGGAATGCATTGTTGAGGGCGGCATTTCACGCATGCTCTGGCTTTATGCCGATTCGTCCTCCATCCCAAAGATCGGCCCCGTGCGCAGTGCCCGCCATGACTTTGTTGAAATGGCGGAAGGGCTTGACGCGATTTTCATCCACTGGGGTTGGAGCGAACCGGCCAAGCAGGCCATAAAAGAAAGAAAAGTCGACCATATCAACGGTTTGGACGGCAAGTATTTTTATAGGGACAATTCCCGCAAGACTGCCATGGAGCACCGGGGCTACACCGACGGCCAATCCATAAGCCGCGCCCTGGCGGACAAAAACTTACAACGCCCCATAAAAAGCCAATACGCCAACCTCTTCGCCTTTGCCGGCCAAGCTTACACACCCGGCGACGGTGAGGCCCGAGGGGTCCACTTTGAATTTTCGCAAAGCTATAAGTATGAATTTAAATACAAGGCTGACGACAAGCTTTATTACAACCATTTAAACAATAAGCCCGTAACCCAAGACGGCGGTCAACAAATGGCCGTCAGCAATGTTTTGGTCCTCTATTGTCCGACCAAGGTCATTGATTCGCAAGGGCGGGTGGATATGGACTTGAGCGGCGGTGAGGGAGTCTTTTTATCTCACGGCGCTTATGAAAACATCAGATGGGAAAAGGGTAATAACCCAAGCGATACCCTGCGCCTGTTTGATTCTGCCGGTGCGGGCTTAAAATTAAACCCCGGCAAGTCTTACATGGCCTTTGTGCCTGTGGCGCAAAAGGGGAAGACGAGGGTTTTGGGGGAATGAAGCTAAAAAGGGCGGCTGAGGCCGCCGTTTATGGCAGACTTCGTCTGCGTTTAAGGTGGGCTCTGCCCACGCTTATGGCGTCGCAAGCGACGCGCTTAACAATAGGGTTAGAATAACACAGCAAAAAGGGGCGGACACACAGGTCCACCCCTTTTTGCTGTGTTATGTGATTTCGCCCCGCCGTATATGCCGTTTTAAAACATTCAGCCGGTAGGGGCCTTTTATGTCCTTGATGCTGTTAATCATTGTCCGCACCGCAGGTGCGCTTTGCTACTGCTTCGCGACTGCTTTGCGCGCCGTAGGCGCACTTTGCAGCCGAAGGCCTATCGGCCTCAAGCATGGCGCAGCCACCATAAGCGGCGGCTTGCCGCCCTTCAAAAGCTTCTATAATAAATCCCCGGGGTTGAATCTTCTATCAGTGTCGCCCCCACCGTTTTGGCATAATATTCCACGGGGCCGGCGGCACCGATTATGCCGTAGGCATAGCCGGCATCCCAAAGCCCTTCCAGACAGCGCCAGAGCAAGACGGAGCCAATGCCCTTGCCCCTGGCCTTTTCACTGACCCCGGTCGGGCCGAAAAAGCCCTTGCCGGTGGCGTTATAGCAGGCAAAACCCAAAATTTCATCTTCCCGGTCCAGGGCAATGAAGCAAGAAACCGGGTCATTATAGAGCGCTGCGGTGATTTCGCTGGCCCAACCCGAGCCGAATTCTTCTGCCACATAAGCTTCCACCTTTTTGAAGTTTGGCGAAAGCGGGCGGACAAACTTGACATTTTCTTTTTCCATTAAATCTTTTTCTTTAAGGCGGGCAGATGTGAAGTCCAATTTCCAAAGCCTTACCAACATATCGGGCATGGGGCCACACTCCTCACAAAATATTTAAATTTAGGATAACACAAGTTTTTTGCCCTTACAAGTTTTGGCCTATACCGCCATTTCAAACTGGCTCTTGTAAAGGTCGGCGTAAAAACCGTCTTTTTCCATAAGTTCATCATGGCTGCCTTGTTCGGCTATGTCGCCCTCTCTGAGCACTAAAATCATATCGGCATTTTTTATGGTTGAAAGCCTGTGGGCAATAATGAAACTGGTCCGCCCTTGCATGAGCGAGTCCATAGCTTTTTGAATTTGCTGTTCCGTGGCGGTGTCAACCGACGATGTGGCTTCGTCTAAAATTAAAATGGGGCTGTCGGCCAAGATGGCGCGCGCTATGGTCAAAAGCTGCTTTTGGCCGGCGGACAGGTTGCCCGCTTCTTCATTTATAACCATGTTATAAGCGTCGGGCATGGCTTGGATGAAGTGATGGGCATGGGCGGCTTTGGCCGCTTTTATAACTTCTTCATCGGTCGCTTGCGGCCTGCCGTAGCGTATGTTTTCCATAATGCTGCCGTTGAAAAGCCAGGTGTCTTGTAAAACCATGCCAAAGGCTGTGCGCAGGCTTTGCCTGTCATAATCGCGAATATCTTTGCCGTCCAACAAGATCGCACCGGAATTCACATCATAAAAGCGCATCAAAAGTTTTACCAGGGTTGTTTTGCCGCCCCCGGTGGGGCCGACTATGGCGATTTTTTGCCCGGGCTTAACAAAGGCGGAAAAATCGTGTATGACCGTTTGATCTTTTTTGTAGGCAAAACGGACATTCTTAAATTCCACACAACCTTTGAGCGAATCAAGCTCTATGGTTTTTTGTGAAGTCACTGCTTCTTCATCTTCGCCCAGGAATTCAAAAACTCGCTCACCCGCGGCCGCCATGGATTGCAGCATATTCATAACTTGGGCCATCTGCTGAATGGGTTGCATAAAATTCCTGACATATTGAATAAAGGCTTGGATATCACCTATTTTTATGCTGCCGCCTATGGCCAAATAGACACCCGAAATTGCCACGCCCACATAGCCTAAGTTGCCCACAAAGGACATGACCGGGTGCATGAGGCCGGAAATGAACTGGGACTTCCAGGCGGATTGGTAGAGAACCTTATTGGTTTGGCCAAAGGTTTTTATGCTCTCTTCTTCCTTATTGAAGGCCTTAATAACCTTTTGGCCGGCATAACTTTCTTCAACCTGGCCGTTTACCCTGCCCAGGTATTCTTGCTGGTCCTTAAAATACTTTTGGGATTTTTTGACAATCAGGCTAATCAAACCCACGCTCAAGGGCAAGAGGGCCATGGTAATAAGGGTCATAAGGAGGCTGATGCGCAGCATCATAACCGTCACGCCCACAATCATGGCCGTGGATGTTATAAGTTGGGTTACACTTTGGTTGAGCCCCATGCCCAGGGTGTCAACATCGTTTGTGATGCGTGACAAAACTTCGCCGTAGCTTCTTTCTTCAAAATATTTCATGGGCATGCGATTGATTTTTTCGGATATATCCCGACGCAAGCGATAGGCGGTTTTTTGCGTGATGGTGGCCATGGTAAAGCCTTGCACAAAAGAAAAGAGGGCACCGGCCAGGTAAATCAAGGCTGTTTTCATCAAAATACTGCCTATTTGAGCAAAGTCAATAGAACCCGTGCCCGCTATTTTTTTACCCAGACCTTCCGAAAGCACGGTCGTGGCACCGCCCATAACTCTGGGCCCCACAACATTGAAGACCGTGGCGGTTAGGGCCAGGAGCATGACCAGCAAAACAGCATATTTATAAGCACCCATATAGCGCACAATGCTGCCTATGGCCGCCTTGAAATCTTTGGGTTTTTCCACCGGACCCATGTGTCTGCCGCCGCCGAAAGGGCCTCGCCTGCGTGGTGCTTCAAACTTTTTTTCTTCTTTCATATCTACTCTTCCTCCCCCTCTTCAAGCTCAAGTTCTTCTTGGGAAAGCTGCGACTTGGCAATTTGACGGTAAACTTCACACTCCGCCATCAATTGGCTGTGCTTGCCCTGCCCCACCAAATGCCCTTGGTCCAAGACCAAAATATTGTCCGCATGTAAGACGGTGCTTATGCGCTGTGCCACAATGAGCACGGTGCTTTTTTTCGTCTTGGGTGCCAGGGCCTTGCGAAGGGCCAGGTCTGTTTTAAAATCAAGGGCGGAAAAGCTGTCGTCAAAAATATAGATAAGCGGTGATTTGACCACCGCACGGGCTATGGACAGGCGTTGTTTTTGACCGCCCGACACATTGGAGCCCCCCTGTGCGATTTCATGTTCATAGCCGCCCTTGGTTTCTTTGATAAAACCCGAAGCCTGGGCTATGTCGGTTGCTTCTTCTAACTCTCCCAAGTTAGCTTCTTCCCTACCGAAGCGTAGGTTGGAGCTGACGCTGCCCGAGAACAAAATGCTCTTTTGGGGCACATAACCCATCATACCCCTAACTTCTTTTTGCTCTAAATCTCTTATATCAATGCCGTCGATTTTAATGCTGCCCGAGCTTACATCATAAAAGCGGGCCAAAAGGTCAACCATGGTGCTCTTGCCGCTGCCGGTGCTACCCACAATGGCCGTTGTTTGCCCGGGCACTGCCTTGAAGCTTATGTTCTTTAGAACTTCTTCTTTGGCCCCGGGGTAGGCAAAGCTGACATTATCAAATTCAACCAAGCCGCTTTTGGTTTTTATAAGCATGGGTTTTTCAGGGTCCCTTACGGAAGGCGGGGTTTGTATAACTTCATCTATCCGCCTTGCGGCAACAGCTGCCCTGGGCAACATGACCGACATAAAGGTAAGCATCAAAAATCCCATGATTATTATGATGGCGTAAGTGATAAAGGCCGTCATCGCCCCGACTTGCAGGCTGCCGGCATCAATCCTTTTTGAAGACACCCAGACAATAACAATGGCTAAGAGATTCATGCCCAACATTAGCATGGGGAAGCTGGTGCTCATAACCCGGTTGGTGAAGGTCATGGTTTTTGTCAAGGCCCGGTTGGCATCTTCAAAGCGTTCTTCTTCTTCCTTTTCACGCCCGAAGGCCCTTATAACCGAAAGACCCGTCAACATTTCACGCGAAACCAGGTTAAGCTTGTCTATGAGAGTTTGCATTTTCTTAAACTTGGGCATGGTCATGGCCATGAGGCCGCCGGCAATAAGCAGCAATACAACCAGTGCCCCGGCAATTATCCACCACATGTCGGCACCGGTGCGCGCCACCATTATTGTGCCGCCGACAGCCAGGATGGGTGCCGACAACATCATACGCAAAAGCATGGTTGTAACACCTTGAATTTGCTGTATGTCATTGGTGGAGCGTGTTATTAGTGAGGCGGTTGAAAACTTTTCAATATCACTGCTCGAAAAGCTGATAACTCTGCCAAAAACCTTTTCACGCAAATCCCTGCCCACCGCCGCCCCGGTTCTTGAAGCAAAGAAGCTCACAATAACGGCCGACAGGGCCGCAATCAGGGTAATGCCCAGCATTTTTAAGCCGGTCTTCCACAGGTAGGCGGTTTGCACGGCCCCTATGTCAAGGCCTAATTTTTCATACTCGGCGGACACAAAGGCGATTGCGAAAGAACGCAAAACAGAAGAGCCCAAGTCTTTGGTTTTTTCGTCCATTTCCGAGCGCAAGCCCGCGAAAACCGTACCTATACTTTTTTCCAAAGAAGGGGGGAGCTTTGAAAGCAAACTTTCAAAACTTGAAAAATCAAGGCCCAGGCCTGCCATAAGGGCATCCTTATCTGCCTTATCAAAATCAATAATTTCCCGGAGCTTGCTTGAAAGCTCGTTTGTCATAAGATCATCTATTAAATTTTGCGTGCCCGCGGCCGTCATTTTAGAAGTCAGAACGGCAAGTTCTTCCTTTCTTACACCAAGGTTTGCAGCCAGGGCTTTTTCATCCATGGCCACAATCAAATTCATAAACGCCGCCCTCAAGTGGGCATCGTTTGTGCTGTCAAGCCTCAAAAGCTTGCCAGGTGACAGGCTTGGGATTTTAAATAAGGCCTTCATATCTACTTTTGAAAAATCAAGCAAGTCATTTAAGTCGGCCGAGGGAGCGGAAGGGTTTAGAAACTTGCCCAGAGCTGCCGGCGGCAGGGCTCTGAAAAGTTCTTTCAAAACATCTTCTTCAAGGCCGATTTGCTTGGAAATCGCCTGCCAATTCATGCCCGCCCCAAGGGCTGTTTTTAATTTTTCATAATTTATTTTTGAAGTATCTATTATATTTTCAAGTTCAAAGGCGGGGGCTTGGCCCGTCATTAGGGCTGCCAGACTCTCGGGCGGGGTTTGTTTCAAGAAGGCTTCTGTCAAATCTTTTGAAATGCCGGTTTCGGCCGCTAAAACCCTGCTGTCAACAGCCGGGATTATAGCTTTTATCAAAATCGCTTTTTCTTCCTCCGTCCAATCATCGCCTTGCGCCAAGGCAAGGGCGTCAAAATCGGAAGGGCTGTTTTTCATGAGGGGCAGCAGGGCTTCATAATCTACTTTTTCAAAGTCAATGTATTGTGAAAAATCTTCACCGGTGGCAGCGCCGGGTGCCGTGGCAAGCCCGCCCAAACCGTTGAGCCTGTAAGCCAGTTTCAAGGCACCCGTTGTCATACCCGTTTTTTTGGCAAGCTCTTCCCATTTTATTGCCGGTTCCAAGGCCTGCGCCAGTTGGCGTTTTTCTTGGGCGCTCAAGTCATCGGCCGCAAAGAGGGCCCCCATATCCACAGCATCACCCTTGCTTGCCAGCAAGGGCATTAGGGCGGCATAATCTATTTTGTTTTTATCAAGGGCCTTTTCAAAAACATCTGCCGAGGGCGGGTCGGTCAAAAGGCCTGCCAAAACTTTTACGGGTATTTCATTAAGCGCTCTTTCCACAAGCCTTTGTGGCAGGCCGAGGGCCTTGGCCAGGCCGGCTCGGTCTATGGCAGGCAGGAAGGCGGCCAGGAAAGCCTCTGCCTGTGCCGGGTTCATCTTGGAAAGGCTGTCAAAACCCATCCCTTGGCCCCCAAGACCCAAATAGTCTTGTATTTCAAAGCCTTCCCCACCGGCGGAAACTATTAATTTTTTAACCGTATCTGCCTTTAGGGATGATAAGAGAAGGTCTGTAAATTCGGTATCAAGCCCCAGGTTTTTTTCAATTTCTTCCTGTTTCAAGGCCGGCCTTATAAGGCCGACAGCCGTTTGCAAGTCTTCATCACTCAAAGCTTGCAAGGCTTGTGAGATTTGCTCGGGCTTTCCCAAACCCAAACTTTTTAGCAGCAGGGCCCTGTCAAGCTTTGAGCTGTCAAAAAGTGTTTGAAAATTAAAATCTTTTACTTTTGAAGGATTTATTTGCAGCAAAAGTTTGAAGAGGGCTTCTTTTTCAAGCGAATACTCTTCAAAAAGTTTTGGGCCGTCAAGAGCCGGTTTCAGGGCCTTTATCAGCTGCCCGTATTCATGTGGAGACAATTCAAGTTCCCCTATAAGAGCGGTCAAATCCAAGGCTTCAAAATCAAGGCCCCCGCCTTGGCTGCCGTTTTCACCAAAACCGCCGCCGTCGGCACTTGCAATCATTTGATAAACAGCCAGGGGTTGGGCAAAAACCGCATCCAGCTCTTTTTCATTAACCCCCGGCTTTAGCTGTAGGCTGCCGGGCTCTTTTTCTTCATAGCTTTTTTGCCACAGGTCCGCCTCGTCTTCGGTCATAAGAAAGCTTGCGGCCTTGTGGGCGTCTTTTGATATTTTTTGAGGCAAGGCGTATTCTATCCCCTTGTTCATAATGCCAACATCAATCAGGCCCGATGTATAGCTTGGCAGGGACAGGTCACAAACAGCCTGGACTATGAGTAAAACCACAATCAGGGCCACAATTTTTTTGTAGTGCTTGAGGTTTTTTATAATTACTTTCATTTATTTTGTCCTTCATCCTTCTTCTTTTTGTCTATAAGCTGCGCCTGGCGGTAAAAAGATTGGTAGAGCTCTTCCATTATTTGGCTGAAAAGCTCGGTTTTTTCTTCACCCAGGCCGGCAAAAACTTCTTGCAAAAATTCAGCCATACGCCTTTGGCTTTCTTCCAACTCTTTTTGGCCCAAGGCGGTTATGACTACACAGACATTGCGGCGGTCATCCCTGTCAACCTCGCGGTCAATCAAGCCTTTTTCTTCCAAGCGCTTGAGTGTTCTTGACACGGCCGAAGCGGAAACATGCAGGGCTTGGGATATGTGGGAAACATTGACGCTTGAATCGGGCTTTTCTGCCTTAAGGCTTTTAATTTCACCCAAGACACCCATTTCGGGCGGCGGCATTATACCCAAGGCTTCGGGTATATTGAGCTGCCTTATTTTATTTAAATTTGTATGGAATTTACAAAAAGGGCTGTGCATTTTAAACTCCTTGATAGATATTTGAGTCGGTTAATATTTAACCATGTCAACTATTCTATCCTATAGGGCCCTCTTGTCAAGCCTTTGGGGTGGATATTCATATTTTGTTTACAGGGCAGCCTTCTTTGCCTTGGGCACGGAGCGCAAAAAAGCCCTGCCCGCGGGCAGGGCCTGATGATATTTTTACCAGTCTATGCTTGAAGGGTCAAAGTCGTAATGCCTGAAGTTTATTACCAATTGGCTTGAGCTGATGTCTAAAACATGGAAGAGCGTGCCCTTGGGACCGGGTAGGATTGTCATCCCCTCGCCTTCGGCGGAAGACTCCAAGTTTCTGGCAAAGGCCTTTCTGACGGCCCCCGTTTCCAAATTAATCGCAAAAACCGCATGGTCGTCCCGGCTGATGGAAAGGTAGAGGATACCCTCATACATCTCCCCACCTTGAACCTTGTGGACCGGGGCTTCAAAGTCAATTTTTTCAACAAACTCCAAGGTCTTGGCATCATAAGCATTCACGCTTGTAATATGGTCACGGCCGGCCGAATAAATAAGCCCTTTTTCGGGGTCTGCCGCGCACCAGGGAATACCGTTTTCATGGTACTCAAGAGGAACCGCCTTTGAAAATAAGAACCTTAATGTTTTTGCATCGTAAACGCAGATATAAAGGTTTTCAAAAACCTTGCTGTCTTCTACCGGTGCATAGATTTTCCCGTCGTAATAGGTGATGCCCCCTATGTGCTTGCAGCCCTTGGCCAGCAGATGGGGTGGTATGGCAAGGTAGTTTGAAGCAACTTGGGTGACTGCATCTAACCTTGTTTTAATGAGAAAAAAGTTTGATGAAAAATAGTAATATTCACCGTCTGTGGTAACCCCTTGTGAGCGTGACAGGCCGTCTAAAAGGGTGTAAGAGTCGGTATAGACCGGCTCATAAAAGTCTGCCTTGGGTGGGTCTTCCTTTAGGCCGCTTATCCAAAACAAAAGTGAGGCCAGGAGGGCTAAAATTAGCGACAGTGATTTTTTTAACACAGAAATCATACCTTCCTTCACAAATAATTACCGCCAATCAACAGGATTGGTCAGGAGGAAATTAATATCTTCCTTGGCCGGCATGGGGGAAAATGAGCAGATCTTATTTATTCCATGCGCCTTTAAATCGTCATACAGTTTTTCATTGTTTTTCGCCCTGAAAGGATTGAGAATAAAGAATTCACCCCTGAAAAGATTGGCCTTGTAGTATTGGAAGGAAAGGCGGGCAATATCGACATTTTTGCCTTGTTCTTGATTTAAATTTGCAGCCAAGGCCTTATCAAAGAGGCTGTCCAACATTTTTACTTCAGGGGTGGTCAAAAGCACGGTTTGGTAATGCCATTCCATAATAAAGCTGTGACCGCCGGCAATAACCTTGGCTGTTATATAGTCAATGTATTGCCGAATATAAGGGGCACCTTCACCGTAATAGGCTGCTAAAAATTCCTCCATATGCCTTTCCACATCACAGTCCGGGTCCCACATGGTTTTGGCCTTTATATAGTTCCTCAAAGCGTTAAAAGAAGCAAGACCGTGGCCGCCGCCGCAGTTATAGTAAATCCCCGCCACCTTGTGGTTTGTGTAATATTTAAAATTGGGCGCAAAGGTTTGGAGATTGGCCGCAAACTGCAGGTAGTTTAAAAAGTTTATTGTGTAGTTATAAACATAAATTTTGTCGGCTACTTGGCCCCACCCTTGCAAATAGCGGTCATAAAGTGATTCATGTCGGCCAAAGCGAAATTCAAAGGTTTCGTACTCGCTACCGTCTAAATGCCCACACTCATAAATGGGGTGAGCATAACACATGTTGATGGGGCAGAAGACCGGCGTGACATTACTTTTACAATGTAAGCCCGCGGGTGGTTTTTCGTTTTCTATGTAGGCATAAAAAGTATAGGTAACATGGGGAAATTCTTCGCTAAAGGCATCAGAAAGAGCGTTGGTAAAATTAACCATGGTCGCGGCGGGGCTGCCGTAGAGTTCATATTGGGCTTTACAACCGTTACATTGGCAGTAATCGCTGTTATCCTTTTGGCCCACATGTAAAATGTTTTTAAATTCGGGAGCATTTTCAATATAGCGGCGGGCATTTTCTATGGCGACTTCAAGAGAGCCCGGGTTTGAAAGGCAGACATGGGCTACCGTGCGCTTATCTGTTTCTTCCCGGTAGGCGAAGTATTCCGGATGGTTTGCAAAAAGGGAGTCGGGCACCAGTTTATCCAAGGTTACATCCCATAAAATATTGTTGTAGCCTCCGCCGTATTCCGGGTTTGAAAAATGCACATTACCCTTTTGCTTTACCTGCCAGGCAACACTGCCGTCCCCGTTTAAATGGCGAGCCTCAAAGGCAGGCAGCTGTGTGTCATCAAGCCGGGCATTGATTTTAACTTTTGAGTTTTTGGGGATAACTTCAAGTGAGTCCGTGAAAAACCTACAACCCAACTGCTCTTCCAGGAAGGTATAGACTCCATAGAGAGTTCCCCTGAGCTCACCGCCGGCTATAATGACCTTGTCACCCAAAACCAAAAGCCTGAAGCCTTCGTCCCCCAAGGTCTTGCGGTCAATTGTAATAGGCAGGGAATCTTCACGGCTGGTCTTACCGACAATAATTTCCTTGGTTTTTACATCTGCATTGTCATCGACCAAGGGCAATTTTAGACCGCTGATTTGTTCCAGATATTTTTGCAATTCACGGGCAGCCGTCATTTCCGAGGGGCTTGCCTGGGCCGAATGTATGATTGAATATTCACTTTCCCCGTCATCTATAAGGGTCAGCCATTGTGTTATGTTTTCCTCGCTGTAGGGTGTACCGCCGTAATCTACCTTTTTTTCAAAAGGCATAATATTCAAGCTTATTCCAAGAAACTGGATTAGGGCCAAGAGGGCAGATAAAAACTTTGTAAAGGTCATTTTATGTCTCCTAATATATGGTTTTTGATCTAAAAGGCCAAGATCTCTTTTGCCAAGGGCTTGTCAGATGCCTTTAGTCGGTCAGAAAAAGGTTGGTGGGCCAGGGAAGTCTCTATGATTTCCTTGTCTAAAAAATAAATCAGCTCTTCAAAGGGTTTATGGGTTGCCCGACTCACATCTTTTAATATTTCACGGCTTCTTGCCTGTGGCTCGCTGCGCTCGGGCGGGTAGCCCCCACCCGGAGCTTGTGAGAAAAACTTTTCAAAAATATAGCTTAAGTTTAGCTCACCCGCCCAGCCAAAGCCCTTGTTTAAAGCCAAAGAAAGGCAGTTACCGCCGTTGATTTGAGAAAACAGATGGGCATCAAGCGGCTCTTCTATCAGGCCGCAAAAAACACCGGGGTATTGCATGACGGAAATTAAAAAACCCTGCCCCGTTCCGCAACCGCCAACCACCAAGTCTGCCAAGTCTAAGTTTAAAAGGGCTGCGGCCATGAAGCCGGTGTTGATATAGCTTAAGTTTACATCCTTATACTCTTGCGACATGCCTATATTCATGGGCTCCCTGCCCTGTTTGCGCAAGGCTTCCACGATATATTTGTTTTTATCCATAGCCGAAAATTCATTTATAAGCGCAATTCTCATAAAAATACCACCCCTTTTATTTTTACCAATGCTTGCCAAAAGCACCGAAGAAACCTTTTCTTTTTTTCAGTTTCTTGTCTTCATAATCGTCCAAGTAAATTTCTTTGCCCTGCTTGGCGGAATCCATGGTGGCCAAAGAAAACTTCAAAACTTCCCGCCCTCTTTCACCGGTGAGAATGGGCTCCCGATCATTTTTAATTGAATCAATAAAGTCCAAGGTTGAATCTATAAATGAATCGCCCCAGTCCGACGGCATGTCCCAATACTCGGTGAGCTTGCCGTCTTTATACATGAGAACAGGCGCTACTTCCGGCATCATGGTAGCGGTGCAGCGGGTAACCCAAAGAATACCCCGCGAGCCCGTTATTTCCATGCGCTCGTCACAGCAGTAGTATTTGCTTTGGATATACATATCCCTGGAATCTACAATATCCCACACGCCGTATTGCTTGCCGCTTTTATGCTTCCACATAATCATGGCGGGGCAGTCTTGGTAAAGCCCCGGCACAACCTGGGTTGTGTCAATCCAGGCGCTTACCTTTTCCACATCACCAAACATATCGATTATGACGGAAAACTTGTGATAGCCGTCATCAAAAACCAAGGGACCGCCGCCCGACAGGCTGTCGTTCATCCGCCAGGCCCAAGTCATGGGGTCAACCTTCCAGCCGGTTTGCTCAAGCCCCGCGGCCTTCATATCAACACCCGCCATCTTGGCGCGGGCACCGGCGGCGGGGGCGTTTTGCGAACCCAGCGAACCGGTGTTCATCTTGTACCTGATTGATACGGGGTCGCCGATTTCACCGGAATCAAACATTTTTTTAGCCAGGCGATAAGGCGGGTAAAAAACAAAGTTTTCATAAACCTTGAGCTTTACACCGTTTTTCGCGGCGGCACTTATCATTTTGTCACACTCGGCCAAATTCATGGCCATGGGTTTTTGCACCGACACATGTTTTTTAGCTTCACAAGCTTGAAGGGTCATTTCGCAATGCAAAAAGTGGGGGACCAAAAGTTCCACCCCGTCAACCGCTTGGTCGGCCAAAACTTCTTCATAAGAGTCATAAACTTTTCTTATACCGTGCTCCTCGGCAAAGGCCTTGGCCTTCTTTTTGTCCTTGTCATAAACGCCGTAAAGTTCGGCATCGCTGTTATTTTCATAACCTAAAACATGCAAGGTTGCAATGCGGCCGCAACCGACCATAACTATTTTAATGTCCCCTAATCCTAAAGCCATAAATACACCCCTCTTACAGTGTTTCTTCTTTTAAGGCGTCTTCGTAGAGTTTTCGTCTTGTTTGGTCATATTCGGGCACGGGTACATCCCACCAGCCGAAGGCTTGGCCGCCGCTGTAAGGGTATTCCCTGCACACTTCCACATGAATAAGGGCAGGCTTGCCCGAGTCGAAAGCATTTTTAAGAGCGGCTTCCACTTCTTCGGGCCTTGAAATGTCTTGGGTGTGTAGGCCGAAAGCCTGAGCGATCTTCACAAAGTCGGGTGAATAGATTTGCCCGTCTTTTTCCCAATCATTGCCGAAGGCTGCGGCGGACCCATAGACATCTTCCTGCAAGTCCTTAATGGCCAGCCAACCGGAGTTATTTGCCAAAACTATAACCACGGGTATATCATACTGAACCATGGTAGCCATTTCTTGCATGACCATCATAAAGTCGCCGTCACCGACCAAGCAGACCACGGGGCTTTCGGGGCAAGCCAGTTTGGCACCCATAGCCGCCGGGAAGGACCAACCCATGGTGGAAAAGCCGCCGGTTGTTAGGTTGCAATAGGGCTTTTTATATATATACTCTTGGAAAAACTGAGCCTGGGTATTGCCCGACGATGTGGCTATTACTGTATCTTCCGGCAGGTGTCGGTTTAGTTCCCCGATAAGTTGAGATATGGTGATATTTTCTGTTTTGGCTGACCTTATCTTTGCTAATTTTTCAGCCCACTTTGCTTTTAATTCTTTTATTTCGTCAAGATAGGCATCTTTGCTCGAGACAGCAGGGCCGAAATTTTCAATAAGGGCTTGCAGGGTCTTGCTTAAGTCCGCATTAATCCCCAAGTCTGCCGTATAGTTCTTGCCTATTTCGCCGCTGTCGCTATCAACATGAATAAGCTTGGTGTCGGGGAAATTGAAGCTTATGCCCTTGCGGTAAGAGCAGGTGGTTTCGTCCGCAAACCTGGTGCCCAAGGCCAAGACCAAATCGGCCTTGCGGCAAAGTTCAACCCCCACGGGTGTACCTTTTGAACCCGTGTGAAAACCGTAGTTTGGATGATCTTCCGCCACAACCCCCTTGCCGGCCATGGTTGTGATCACGGCTGCAGCCGAAAGTTCGGCCAGCTTTTCAATAAGCTCGCCCGCCCTTGCCCGGAGGGCACCGCCGCCGGCCAAAATCACAGGCCTCTTTGCAGCCTTTAACATATCAAGGGCTTTTTTGATATCTTCACCGTCGGCACAGGCAATGGTTTGTTTTGGTCTGTCTTCAAAATATTGGGGGGCTACCCGGGCAAAATCACACTGAACATCCATGGGCAAACTGACGGAGTAAGGGCCGATACGGCCGCTTTCCATACCGTAAAAGGCCCGCTTCATAATCTTTGGCAGCTGTGATGCGCTTTCTGCCCGCCAGGAGCGTTTTGACAAGGGTTCCAGGGCACGGACTATGTTGCTGTCGGCATACTTTTCAATTTCTTGCAAAACACCCACGCCTTTCATGTGGACATGGGTATCACCGCAAAATTGAATAAAAGCCGTGGAATCCACATAGGCCGTGCCAAGGCCTATGCAGGCATTGAGTGTGCCCGGGCCGATAGAGGCAAAAGAGGCCAAGGGTTTGCCCGTCATTCTGTAATAGCCGTCTGCCATGGCTGTTGCGGCTTGCTCGTGCTTGACTTGGATGTACTTAATCTTGCCTGCGGCTTCTTCGCGCCTGATAGCGTCAAAGAGCCCCATAACACCATGGCCGGGTATCCCTAAAATATAGGGCACCCCTTCTTTAACAAGGTATTTGACTACAATTTCACCGCCGGTTAATTTCATATTACCACCCTTCCCTCAAATGTTTTTAAGTTTTTACCTGATAAAATTCATGAAAAGCTTTTCTTCTTTGGCCGGTGGCTCAAGCTTGCCCTTGGCATTTTCTTTGAGCTTTAAAAGCCAGGCCATGTTTTGACCCAAGATTTTTAAGGTCTGAACCCCTTCCGAGTCTTGCAAAACTTCGCCGGGGGCCCTACCGTGGATCACATTCCAATAATTTGATGTGGGCATCAGCATTTCGGAGCAAGTTAAGTAGTGGTTTAATTGGTCAAAGGTACTGACACCGCCGGAACGGCGAACACAAACCAAGGCCGCCCCCACCTTGTGGCGAAAGAGCCTGTCGTTTGCCCCTTGCACATAAAAAGCCCTGTCCAAAAAAGCCTTCATGTCGGCCGCTATGCCCGCATAGTGGACGGGGCTGCCCAAAATTATGCCGTCGGCATCTTTAATTTGGGCAATCCAGCCGTTTACTTCATCGTCAATTATGCAGCGCTCATCCTTATTTCGGCCACAGGCCCCACAAGCCTCACAGCCCCTGACGGCCTTGCCGCCAACTTTAACAATTTCGGTCGCTATCCCTTGCTTTTCAAGTTCTTGTGTTACAAGCTCCAAGGCCACGCGGGTATTTGAAGGCTCCCTGGGGCTGCCGTCAAAAGCTATAACCTTAATTTTTATCACCCTTTTAATAATTTAAATTTTATTGTCGCCCGCTATATCGTAGCCGCCGTGAAGTTGCGGATAGTAAGAGGCAAACATTTGCTTGGGCCGCTCGTCAAAATCCATGGCAATCACGGTAATGCCCGCAATTTTGTCGGGCGACTCTTTTGGCATGTTTTTCAAAATAATACGATGGCCCTTGTGTTCAAACTCAATAGGTGTCTTATCTTTTAAAAGATAAACCGCCTTGGGCGCGGTCATATAGCCGCCCAGGCACATTTGGCCGGATTTTGGCCAAACCCAAGTCCAAAGAAAAACGGATTTGCCGTCCGATGAGGCCGATGTCAGGCCATTACCACCGAACCAAGAGCGGTCTTCGCCTTGCGCCTTTAGAAGACTTCCGTAAACTGCCGCAGCGTTTTCTTCAAGCCATTCACCTACTGTTTCTAAAGGTTCAAAAGCTTCTTTGGGTACCGACCCATCGGGTTTTGGGCCCACATTGAGCAAGAGATTACCGCCTTGTGAGGCACAGGTTTGCAGCATTCTGATAATCCTTTGGGCATTGTAGCTATAGGGCCCAACCTGGTCTTCATCCAGATAACCCCAGCTCAAACCGTTGAAGGTCATGCAGGCCTCCCAGTCCCTGTCTTCGGCTCTGACAGACTCTTCCGGCGTGCCAAAGTCTTCATCCAAACGGCTGCGGTCGTTAATAATAATATCGGGTTGCAGGGCACGCATGCGCTGGTTGCGCTCAAGTGAATCCCAACCCTCCCAAGAGGTCATCGGTTGGGAAACATCGTACCACAAGATATCAATTTTGCCGTAATTTGTTAAAAGCTCTGTGTTCAAGGCCTCTATGTACTCAAGAAAACGAGCCCTGGCTTGGGTGTCAAAGGCGCAGCGCCAGGAGTCCGGATGGTGCCAATCCATAAGTGAAGTATAGAAACCGATTTTAAGGTCAAATTCACGGCAGGCATCCACAAACTCACGCACAATATCCCGTTTGGGGCCGTAGTTTACGGAATTATAGGGGTTGGCCTTGGAATCCCAGAGGCTGAAGCCTTCATGGTGGCGGGTGGTCATGACCATGTATTTCATGCCGGCTTTCTTGGCAAGGGCCGCCCACTCCCGCGGGGCACCCGGTTTAGGGTTGAAGTCATTTGCTAATTTTTCATATTCTTCCACAGGTATGTTTTCATAGACCATGGCCCACTCGTGGTGCTCATACTGCGAATAGAGGCCATAGTGGATAAACATACCAAACCTGGCCTCACGCCACCATTTCATGCGCCGGTCACGGCTTTGAGCCAACTGATTTTCGTAGTCTCTTTTACTTAAAATAGTTTTCATAAACAAGGCCCTTCCTTTTGTAAATTTTAACTGTAAAACACATTTGTGTTTATGAAATTATAGCAAGAAAAGCCATTTTATACAAGATTTATAATCTATTTTAGGCCAAAGGTTAAAAAAACGGCCCCCGCTTGAGCGAGAGCCGCCTTTTTAGGCTTTTATGCCTTGTTTTTTCTTATTTTACGGAAGCATACATGAAGTATTTGTAGCCCAGCGGTGATGACCAAACGCCATCTAAATTATCGCTTATAAGGAAAATGTCAACATAGTAGTAAATTGGGCTGAGCATCCACTCTTCAAAGATAAGATCTTCGGCCTCGTGCATCATCTTGTAGCGCTCTTCCGTATCTTCCGAAGCTTTAATCTTGGTAATGAGTTCGTCATATTCTGCATTTGACCATTGGGCGTCGTTGTTACCGCCGCCTGTAATCCACATGTCAAGGAAGGAGATGGGATCATTATAGTCACCCAGCCAGCCGTTGCGGGCAATCTCATATTCACCGTTTTTGCGGGTATTTAGGAAGGTTCCCCACTCTTGTGAAACAAGTTCGATATTTACACCGATCTTCTTCCACATGTCTTGCAAGGCTTCACCGATTTGTTGATGGCCCGTGTCGGTATTGTAAAGGTATTCAAAGGTCGGGAGACCTTCGCCATCCGGGTAACCGGCTTCGACCAGAAGTTCTTTAGCCTTTTGCAAGTTAGCTTCATAGGCCTCTTTTGAAGGATCAAAGTAATTGCCGCCAACTTCACGGAATTCCTTGGTTGAGTCGGCATCGGTCAAGCCCGTAGCAACATAAGCCGCTGCAGCTTCTTGGCCTGCCTTGCCGATTTCAGTTACGATAAAGTCACGGTCAATGGCCAGTGTCAAAGCTTGACGAACTTTGGGGTTGTCAAGATGTTCTTTTTCAACATTGAAGGAAATGTAGTAGGTGCCCAGTTGGTCTTGAAGGTTAAATTCGTTCTTATCTCTCCAAGCGTCAATTTCATCGTTGGGCATGGAATCGGCAAAGAGGATTTCATCTTGAGTGAAGGCATTGAGAATGGCCGAATCGTCATCCATAAGAACGAACTTGAGGTTTTTCATGCCCAGGCTGTCATAATCCCAATAGTTTTCGTTTTTGGTGTAAAGGATATGAGAGCCTTGCACCCATTCGGTCATTTTATAGGCACCGTTGCCTATGTAAGTTTCAACTTGGGTTGCCCATTTGTCACCGTTTGCCTCAATCAAGTCTTCGCGCACGGGTGAGAAGGTGGGGAAGGCACAAAGTTCAAGGAAATAGGGCACGGCTGAAATAAGGTTTACTTCCAGAGTTTTGTCATCAAGGGCTTTTACATTGAGGACCTTGTCTTCGCTGTCATAACCGTCGACAACTTCAAACATGTACTCATAGTCTGCGGCTGTTTCATCGGCTATTGCACGATTCCAAGAATAAACAAAGTCGGAAGCTGTAAGGGCTTCGCCGTCGCTCCACTTCAGGCCGTCACGCAGGGTAAATGTATAGACTTTGCCATCTTCGGAAACAGAGTGAGATTCCGCTTGCCCGTAAATCGGAACCCCGTCTTTATCAAGGGTCATTAGGCCTTCAAAAGCATGAATAATCATGGTAGCACCGTCAACGGATGAGTTGAGGGCCGGGTCAATTGTGTCCGGGTCCGGGCCGACACAAACATTAAGTGTTTCTGCTGACAGGGGCGTCTTGTCGTCTTTATCGTCTTTACCGCATGCGGAAAGAGCAATAGCAACAACCATGAGTAACGCCAGAATAATCGCTAACCTTTTCTTCATTTTCTTTCCTCCCATTTTTTAGTATGTTTTTATTCTTACATTATTGCCGCAGGCACTCACGGCCGAGAGACCTTGCGACATAAATGCCAAAAACCGTTTTATTCAACCATATCCAAGTTATGGCAGGCCACAAAATGGCCGGGACCGATTTCTTGAAGTTTGGGGTCTTGGGACTCACACCTTTGTGTGGCATAGCGGCAACGGGTTTTAAACCTGCAGCCGCTGGGCGGGTCAACCGGGCTTGGAACATCGCCTTCTAAAATAATCCGTTTACGCTGACGGCTCAACCTTGGGTCTGCAACCGGTATGGCAGAAATTAAAGACTTTGTGTAGGGGTGGGCACTGTGAAAAATAAGCTCATTGCTTTCTGCCAGTTCCACAATTTTACCCAGGTACATAACACCTATCCTGTCACTTATGTGTTTTACAACACTCAAGTCGTGGGCAATGAAGAGGTAGGTAAGGCCCATGCTTTCTTGCAGTTCTTCAAACATGTTTATAACCTGGGCCTGGATAGAAACATCCAAGGCAGAGATGGGTTCGTCGCAAACTATAAATTCAGGGTCAACCGCCAGAGCCCTGGCTATACCCACGCGTTGGCGTTGACCGCCCGAAAATTCGTGGGGATACCTGTTTGAGTGTTCGCTGTTGAGCCCCACTCGTTCGAGCAAGGATATAATTTTGTCGTTTCTTTCTTTTTTACCGGCAGCCAGCTTGTGAATGTCAATGGCTTCACCCACAATATCGCCCACGGTCATGCGGGGGTCCAGGCTGGCATAGGGGTCTTGGAAAACTATCTGCATCTTGCGCCTGTAGGGGAACATTTTGGCCTTGGTTATATCTTTACCGTCATAATATATTTTGCCCGATGTGGGGTCATAGAGCCTTAAGATGGTTCGGCCTATGGTGGTTTTACCGCAGCCGCTTTCCCCAACCAAGCCCAGGGTTTCACCCCTGTCTATGTGCAGGCTAATCCCGTCAACCGCTTTGACAAACTTGGGTTTAAAAGGGGAACCGCCTGCCCTGAAATACATTTTTAAGTCTCTTGTTTCAACTAATCTATCAGCCATTATACTATACCGCCTCGGTCAAACTCTTCTTTTTGAATCAGCCAACAAGCGCTGTAATGCTCTTGCCCCACCGGGTAATGGTCCGGCATTTGGTCCAAGCAAATTTTCATTGCCGCCTCACACCTGGGTGCAAATGGGCAACCCTTTGGGGGGTGGAGCATGTCAACCGGGGTGCCTTCTATGGCAAGCAATTTTTCATGGTCTTGGCTGTAAAGATTTGGAATGCTTTTTAGGAGCCCCTTGGTATACTCATGGCGCGGTTCATAAAAAATGTCATCAACATTGCCGTATTCCACAACCTTGCCGGCATACATGACCGCAATTTTTGAACACATGTTGGCTACTATGCCCAGGTCATGGGTAATCATTATGATGGACATGTCGATTTTTTCTTTCAATTCCATCATAAGCTCCAATATTTGCGCTTGTATGGTAACATCCAGGGCTGTGGTTGGTTCGTCCGCAATCAAAAGTTTGGGTTCACAAGCCAAGGCTATGGCTATCATAACCCTTTGGCGCATACCGCCCGAAAGCTCATGGGGGTATTGTTTCATGCGTTTTTGAGGCTCGTTTATACCAACCAACTCAAGTAATTCAACAGCCCTTTGACGGGCTTGTTTTCTGTTTTTGCCGGTATGTAGCAAAATAGACTCACAAATTTGATTGCCGATTGTGTAGACGGGGTTGAGGCTGGTCATGGGGTCTTGAAAAATCATGCCGATATCGTTACCGCGAAGGTCTCGCATAGCCTTTTCCGGCATTTCATTTATGAGCTTGCCGTCAAACTCAATGCTACCCGCCACAATTTTACCGGGGTGGGCGGTCAAACCCATGACCGAATAAGCAGTGACACTTTTGCCGCTGCCCGACTCACCGACTATACCCAACACTTGGCCTTTTTTGAGGTTTATAGACACATCGTTTAAGGCCTTGACCTCACCGACATTGGTAAAAAACGAAAGCCGCAGATTTTTAATTGAAAGCAAGTATTCACTCATAGGTCACCTCAATTCTTCAGTTTCGGATCAAAGGCGTCACGCAAGCCGTCACCGAAAAGATTGAAGGAAAGTATTATTATGCTGATCATCACAGCCGGTGCGAACAATCTGTAGGGGTAAGAGGTCAAACCGCCGATGGCGGAAGAGGCCATGGAACCCAAGCTGGGCATGGGGGCCGAAACACCTATACCTATAAAACTTAAAAAGCTTTCTGTAAAAATAGCGGAAGGGATTTGCAAAGTGGTGGTTACAATCAGAGTACCTATGGCATTGGTCAAGAGGTGCTTGCCGATTATTCGGCTGTTCTTGGCACCCAGGGCCCGTGCGGCCGTGACAAATTCTTGCTCTTTTAAGGATAAAATCTGGCTGCGGACTATACGGGCCATACCAACCCAGTAGAGTAGGGAGAAAACAATAAAGATGCAGATAAGCCCGACACCTATAACATTAATCCAGGCAAAAAAGGGCACTGTGGCAGCAAGCTTTTGCAAGGGATATTTTAAGGTAACCATCAGTATTATTATTATTAATATGTCGGGTATGGCATAGATAATGTCTACAAATTGCATCATAACTATGTCAAGCTTACCGCCTACAAAGCCCGAAACAGCCCCGTAGGTTGAGCCAATGAGCAAGACCAAAAAACTGGCTATTATGCCGACAGACAGAGAAATACGGCTACCCATCATAAGCCTGACGGTGGTGTCGCGCCCTAAAGCATCTGTCCCCAAAATATGGGGGAATATTTTTTCGCCCTCTTCCTTGCGATTCAATTCCGCTTGCGAGTATTGCATGGGGGCCAAATTTTCACTGCCCCTGATTTGTTGTTCATAAGAGTAAGGATAAAAGATCGGCATTATAAATGAAAAGATTAGGGTAAGCATTATAACAAACAAGCTGACCATGGCAATTTTGTTTTTTGCCAGCCTGCTAAACCCGTTGCGCCAAAAGCCGACGCTGTCACGCATTATGACCAAGCTCTGCTTTTCATCTTCCCTTGCGGGGATGAAGTCGGACACATCAAGCTGAAGGCTCAATTTATTGGGTTTTCGATTCATGTCCATTTCAATCCACCCCCATCAGTTATAAGAAATCCTTGGGTCAACAAGCTTATAGACTATATCAACCACCAGATTCATTATTATAATCAAGGTTGCCAAGAATATGGTTGTGCCCATTATCATGGTATAGTCCCTGTTTAAAATCGAACTTATGAAAAAGTTGCCCAGGCCCGGCACGGTAAAAATACGCTCAACAACAAAGCTGCCCGTTAGGGTGTAGGCCAAAAGGGGCCCCAGATAGGTTACAACCGGCAAGATTGCATTGCGCAAGGCGTGCTTAAACAAGACCTTGTACATGGGCAAGCCCTTGGCCTTGGCTGTTCTGATATAGTCTTGGCCCAAAACTTCAAGCATGCTTGAACGCGTCAGGCGGGAAATGTAGGCAGTGGGGTAGAAGGCCAAGCTCATTACGGGCATAATATAGTGCTTCCAGGTTGTCAGGCCGTAAGTCGGCAAAAGGTCTAACTTTACACTGAATATCATCATCAAAACAGTTGACACAACAAAGCTTGGCACAGCAATACCCGTGGTAGAAATCAAGAGTATTAGGCTGTCCGGCCATTTGCCTCTGTTTAGTGCCGCAAATGAACCCAGGGGAACGCCCAAAATAACAGCCAACAAAATCGAAAGGCCGCCCACTCGCGCCGAAACTTTGAAGCCTGTTTTAATAATGTCGTCTACCTCGCGGCCGCGTTGTTTTATGGAAGGCCCCATATCACCTTTGAGCAGCTTGGCGAAATAGTTTTTGTATTGGATGCTCAAGGGTTGGTCTAAACCGTATTTTTCATTGAGCGCCTTTAAGGTTGCCTCGGACGGGGATTTTTCTGCCAAAAAAGGCCCACCGGGCACCATATGCATAAGCAAAAATGTGGCGCTCGCGACAAGCCATAAAGTCACAAGTGATACTAAAATTTTTTTAAGCAGATATCTGGCCAAAAACTTCACTCCCAAACGATGAGTGGTAGGCAGTGCGGCCCCTTATTGAGCACAATGCACAGCAGACCATTCTAACATACTCTGCATTATATACGATTTTCACAGTCATATCAAGTAGACCAAGATCAAAAAAGGGCACTCCTTATGGTTTGAATTTGCATTATGGGCACCCTTTTTGTATTATTATTAATTTTTGGTTTGGCCGGGATTAAACTTTAGACCGAGTTCTTCAAGTTGTTCCTCATCTATAGCGGCCGGGCATTGGGTCATTGGTTCCGAAGCATTTTGAATTTTCGGATAAGCCACAACATCACGCAGGCTCTCGCAACCCAACATTTGCATTATCAGCCTGTCCAAACCTATACCCATGCCGCCGTGGGGCGGAGCGCCGTATTTGAAGGCCTCAAGCAGGTAGCCAAACTTTGATTGAGCCTCTTCATCACTGAACCCCAGAAGGTCAAACATGCGTTTTTGCAGCTCCGAGTCGGTTATTCTGATGGAACCGCTGCTAAGCTCAATGCCGTTTAAAACCAGGTCATAGGCCTTGGCCCTTACATTTGCCTTGTCTGTTTCAAGGTAGTCCAAACATTCATCCATGGGGGCGGTAAAGGGGTGGTGCATGGCTACAAATTGTTCTTCGTCATCGTCCCATTCAAAGAAGGGGAATTCTGTAACCCAAATGAATTTATATTCAGTTTCATCCAAGAGACCAAGTTGTTTGGCAAGCAGGGGCCGCAAGGAGCCCAAGGTGGAATAAACCAATGATTTTTTCAAATCGCCTACGATTAAAACGACATCACCGGCCCCGGCATCGGCAGTAGCCAAAATAGCCTCCATTTCCTCTTCTGTCATAAATTTGGAAAAAGAAGAGGTTTGATTGCCTTGCGGGTCTATTCTGACCCAGGCCAAACCCTTGGCCCCGATGCCTTTGACAAATTCCGTAAGTTTGTCAATCTCTTTTCTTGTCAGGTCGGCAAAGGCGCCCTTGGCGGTAATGCCCTGCACGCTTCCGCCGCTTTTAATCGTGTTGGCAAAAACACCGAAGCCGCAATCTTTGACAAGGTCGCTCAAGTCATAAAGTTCCATGGCAAAGCGGGTGTCGGGCTTGTCGGACCCGAAACGCCGCATAACTTGTGCGTGAGTCAGGCGCTCAAAGGGCAATTCAAGCTCAAGGCCGATAGCATCTTTAAAGACCCTTTGCATATAACCCTCAACCAAATTTAAAACATCGTCAATGTCAACAAATGACATTTCCAGGTCAACCTGGGTGAACTCGGGTTGACGGTCGGCTCGCAAGTCTTCATCGCGAAAACAACGGGCAATTTGCATATATCTGTCAAAACCCGCCACCATTGAAAGCTGCTTATATAGCTGTGGGGACTGGGGCAGTGCGTAAAAACTGCCCTTATGAATACGGCTGGGTACCAAGAAGTCGCGCGCCCCTTCCGGCGTTGAACGGATAAGGATGGGGGTTTCTATTTCGATAAAGCCGTTTTCGTCAAAATAATCACGGGTGATCTTGCTGATTTTATGGCGCATGATAATATTTTTTTGCAAATCCGGGCGGCGTAAATCCAGGTAGCGGTGCTTGAGGCGAATCAGCTCTGAAGTTTGGCTGTCTTCACTTATCTCAAAAGGCGGCGTTTCGCTTTGGGCTAAAATTTTGAGTTCTTCAACCTCTACTTCTATATCGCCCGTGGGGATCTCTTTATTTTTTGAAGAGCGCTCACGGACAAGCCCCGTGGCCATAAGCACATACTCATGGCGAACCTTGGCCGCCTTTTCAAAAACACCCTTGGCGGTGCTTTCATCAAAAGCCAGCTGAATTATCCCTTGGCGATCACGCAAGTCCACAAAAATCAAGGAACCTAAATCACGGCTGCGTTGCACCCATCCGGCAAGGGTTACCTTTTTGCCTATATCGCTTGAGCGCAAATCACCGCAATAATGTGTCCTTTTGGCACCGGCCATCAAATCCATAGTTAACCTTCCTTCCGCTATTAAAAGAAGGCCGGCGGCTCCCTAAAATTAAAAAGCCGGGCCTTCTAAATCTTTTAATTGTCAAAAAGCGAAGCTTCCACAGCTTGGCTTAAAGATTCTGTGGCATCTTTTGCTCGCAGGGTCATAAAAGAGTCCACAAACTTGTCTAACTCTATTACCTGTGTTTGGCCGCTTTGCATGTTTCGCAAGCCGGCTTGACCTTTTTCCAATTCGTCATCGCCGATAACAACCGTGTAAAGAGCTGAAATTCTGTTGGCATGTTTCATTTGGGCCTTGACCGAACGCCCCATAAGATCAAAGTCAACCACAAGGCCGGCGGCTCGCATTTCATTGGCAAGCACGGCTGCCAAGTTATGGGCATTTTCACCGTGGGTTACAATAAAAAGCTCACAAGCCGTAGCGGGCGGCAAGGCAACCTTTTGCGCTTCAAGCAAGAGCAAAATTCTTTCTATCCCCATGGCAAAACCCAGTGCCGGCATTTGGGGGCCGCCCATTTCTTCAACCAAGCCGTCATAACGCCCACCGCCGCAAAGCGTGCCTTGGGCACCTATTTCGTCTGATATAAACTCAAAAACCGTGCGGCTGTAATAGTCCAAACCGCGAACTATTCCGGCATTTATAATATAAGCTATACCCAGGTCATCCAAGCCTTGCTTGAGCCCTTCAAAGTGTTCAAGGCATTCTGAGCAAAGGCTGTCCATCATAAGGGGGGCTGCCTGGGCTATAGCCGAACAAACCGGGCTTTTGCAGTCTAATATCCTCATGGGATTTCGTTCTAACCTGCCTTGGCATGTCTTACACAAGTCGTCTCTTTTGGACTTAAAATAGTCGGCCAATTTTTCATGGTAGGCCGGCCTGCAAGAGGGGCAACCTATGGAATTGAGTTCCAACCTTATGCCTTTTAAGCCAATAAAATCAAAAATTTCAGAAGCCAAGGCTATAACTTCGGCATCGGCCGTGGGGCCGACGGGGCCGAAACATTCCACCCCGAATTGATGAAATTCCCGCAGGCGGCCCGCCTGGGGTTTTTCATAACGGTAGCAAGATGTGATATATGAAACCTTTTGAGGCAAGGCTTCATTGTAAAGGCTGTGTTCCAAAAAAGCCCTCACCGCACCCGCAGTGCCTTCCGGCCTCAAGGTAATGGAGCGGCCGCCCTTGTCTTCAAATGTGTACATTTCTTTTTGGACAACATCGGTGGTGTCACCGACAGAACGGGTAAAAAGTTCCGTATGTTCAAAAACGGGGGTGCGTATCTCTTTAAAACCGAAGCAGCGCGCTATTTCCAGCATCGCCGCTTCAATAAATTGGTTGACATGAACTTTTTCGGGCAGGACATCCTGCGTGCCTCTGACTGCTTTGGTAAGCATAAATCAAACCTCTTTTATTTGGGATTAACGATATCGCGCCAGTCCAAGTCGCCGCGTTCCAAGCTGTGTATGAGGGCTTCTGCCGTGGCTATATTGGTGGCAACGGGAACATTGTAGACATCACAAAGCCTGAGCAAGTTGGCCTCATTGGGCTCGTGAGGCTCGGGCCCGTTTGGGTCACGGAACATGAGCAGTAAATCAATTTCATTATAGCCGATTCGGGCGGCGATTTGCTCGTCACCGCCTTGGGCACCGCTTAAGAAATACTGAATTTCAAGCCCGGTTGCTTCACTGACCAATTTGCCGGTAGTCCCCGTGGCATAAACGGTGTGCCTGCTTAATATGCCGCAGTAGGCTATGCAAAATTGGGTCATCAATTCTTTTTTTGAGTCATGTGCCATTATAGCAATATTCATCCTTAAGCCTCCTCACAGCTTTACATCCTGAACACCATATTAACAGAAAAGTTTTTTCTTGGCAACAGCACTAAAATAAATATTTGTAAGTGCCTTATTGGCTATCATCCGACGGCTCTTCATTTTCTGTCGGCTCGGCCGATTCGGGGCTGCCGTTTTCTTCTTGAGCCGGGTCTTCGTTTTCACATTCTTGTTCGGCTTGCGCAACACTGACGGTAACAAGCCTTTCACCCTTGGTCACCCTCATAAGCCTTACGCCTTTTGAGGGGCGGGCAAATACGCTGATATCGGCTGCCGGGATGCGGATTATAATACCGTCGGAAGAAATCAAAATCAAATCATCATCGTCATTTACCATTATGCTTGAGGCCACTTGGCCGTAAGATTTTACCCTGTAATTCATAACACCCTTGCCGGCCCTTGATTGCAGGCGGAAATCTTCCGCTTCACTGCGCCTGCCATAGCCCGTTTCACTGACCGTGAGCACGGTTTTGCCCGGGGCAAAAACATCCATGCCGACAACATAGTCATCTTTGCGCAAGTTTATGGCCTTGACTCCCCTGGCTGTCCTGCCCAGGGGGCGGGCATCGTTTTCATTGAAGCGGATACACATGCCTTCGTGGGTGGCTACGAACACATCATCGTCACCGGAAGTCAGTCGCACCCAGGCCAATTCGTCGTCCTCATCTAAATTTATGGCTATTATGCCTGTTTTTCTTGTGTTTTTGTAGGCTTCAAGCGGGGTTCGCTTGATAATGCCGTTACGGGTCAGCATGCACAGGTAGCTGCCTTCTTCATCTGCGGGCACCTGGATCATGGCCGTGATTTTTTCTTCACCTTCGGTGGGCAAGATGTTGACTATGTTCATACCCTTGCTGGTTCGCGAACCTTCCGGTATTTCATAGGCCTTTATTCTGTAGGTCCTACCCTTGCTGGTAAAGAACATAATATAATCATGGGTTGAACAGGTGAACATGGTTTGCACAACATCTTCTTCTCGCTGTGCAAGGCCTTTTACCCCGCGACCGCCCCTGTTTTGAATGCGGTAGGTATCAACCGGCAAGCGCTTGATATAGCCCAAATCGGTCATGGTTATGACACTGGGCTCTTCGGGGATTAGATCTTCAATGTCAACCTCACCGCTGACATTGACTATCTCTGTGCGCCTGTCGTCACCGAATTTTTTGACAACAGCTTCGGATTCTTCCTTAACAATGGCCAAGACCCTGCTTTCGTCTGCAAGAATTTCCAAATACTCGGCAATTTTTAGTTTAAGGGCTGCCATTTCTTCTTCTATTTTAATTCTTTCAAGCCCCGTAAGTTGCCCCAAGCGCATTTGAACTATGGCCGTGGCCTGGATATCATCAAGGCCAAAGCGTTCCATCAAGGCTTCCTTGCCTTCGGGCACGCTTTTTGATGCACGCAGTATTTTAATAACTTCGTCAATAAAATCAAGAGCTATCAAGAGACCTTCAAGTATGTGGGCGCGTTCTTGCGCCTTGCGCAAGTCAAATTGAGTCCGCCTGGTTATGACCTCACACTGAAAGTCTATATAGTGTTGCAAAACTTCCTTCAAGTTTAAAAGCTTGGGCTCGCCATTGACAAGGGCGATCATTATGACACCAAAGGTTGTTTGCATTTGTGTGTAGGTGAAAAGTTGGTTTAAGACAACTTGCGGGTTGGCATCACGGCGCAAGTCAATGACCATATTCATCCCTTCCCTGGATGAATAGTCGTTGACATCGGATATACCTTCGACTCTTTTGTCCTTAACCAGGTTGGCTATGCTTTCGATCAACCTGGACTTGTTGACCATATAAGGCAGCTGCGTAACAACTATGGAAAAACGGCCGTTCTTGTTTTCAACAATTTCTGCCTTAGCACGGACAATAACCTTACCCCTGCCGGTGGCATAGGCACTGCGTATACCGGCCCGGCCCATAATAATCCCGGCTGTGGGGAAGTCGGGCCCTTTTATGTGTTCCATCAAGTCTTCAAGCTGAGCTTCCGGGTTGTCAATCAAACAGTGCATGGCATCAATAACTTCACGCATGTTGTGGGGTGGGATATTGGTGGCCATACCAACCGCAATACCCGTGGAACCGTTGACCAAGAGATTGGGAAAGCGTGAAGGGAGAACAACCGGTTCTTTTAGCCTGTCGTCATAGTTTAGCGCAAAGTCCACCGTTTCTTTTTCAATGTCGGTCAGCATTTCGAGCGAAATTCTGCTCATGCGTGACTCTGTGTACCTGTAAGCCGCTGCAGGGTCACCGTCAACGGAACCGAAGTTACCGTGGCCGTCAACCAGCATGTAGCGCACGGAAAAATCCTGCGCCAGCCTTACCATGGCGTCATAAACGGAGCCGTCACCGTGGGGGTGATAGCGCCCCAAGACGGCACCGACGGTGTCGGCGCATTTTCTGTAGGCCTTGTCCGGCGTGAGGCTGTTTTCATACATGGTGTAAAGAATTCGCCTATGGACGGGCTTGAGGCCGTCACGCACATCGGGCAGGGCCCGCGACACAATAACAGACATGGAATAGTCCAAGAAGGACTTTCGCATCTCTTTGTTAATATCAACTTCTATGATTTTTTGATCTTCTAAACTTGTTTGGTCAAAACCCATTTATAATGCCCCTTTGTTTTGCTATGAATTAATATTGCCTTGATTATACATCCAAATTCTGAACATATCTGGCATTCTTTTCTATAAATTCCCGCCTTGGTTCAACCTTGTCACCCATAAGGATAGAGAAGGTTTCATCCGCCTTTATGGCGTCTTCAAGCGTTACACGCAACATTGTTCTGTAGGCCGGGTTCATAGTCGTTTCCCACAATTGCTCGGCATCCATTTCGCCCAGACCCTTGTAGCGTTGAATGTCACATTTGCCGCCCAATTCTTCTATGCAGTTGTCTCGCTCTTCGTCGGAGAAAGCGTAGCAAGTCTTTTTGCCTTTTGAAACCTTGTAAAGCGGCGGTTGCGCTATGTAAACATGGTTTTCCTCAATAAGAGGCCGCATATAGCGAAAGAAGAAGGTCAAAAGCAAGGTTCTGATATGGGCGCCGTCAACATCGGCGTCGGCCATAATTACAACCTTGTCATACCTTAATTTAGATAGGTCAAATTCTTCGTCTATCCCGGTACCCAGGGCCGTAACAACCGGCATGAGTTTTTCATTGCCGATTACCCTGTCCAAGCGGGCTTTTTCAACATTGAGCATTTTGCCCCACAAGGGCAAAATAGCTTGGTAGCGTCGATCCCGCCCGGCCTTGGCGGAACCGCCTGCCGAGTCACCCTCGACTATATATATTTCAGTCATGGAAGGGTCTTTTTCGGAACAATCGGCCAACTTGCCGGGCAAGGCATTGCTTTCAAGGGCTGACTTTCTGCGGGCCAGGTCCCTGGCCTTTCGGGCCGCATCCCTTGCGCGGGCAGCATCCAAGGCCTTGCCTAAAATCGCACGGGCAACCGATGGGTTTTCTTCAAAATGAGCCATCAGGTTATCATAAAGTGTGGAAGAGACCAGTTGGGCAACATCGGTGTTGCCAAGCTTACCCTTGGTTTGCCCTTCAAACTGTGCGTCGGTGAGCTTAACGCTGACAATGGCGGTCAAGCCCTCGCGCACATCGTCGCCGGACAGGTTTTTATCCGCTTCTTTGAGCAGTGAATACTTACGCCCATAGTCGTTGAAAACACGGGTCAGGGCATTTTTAAAGCCTGTTTCGTGTGTTCCGCCGTCAATGGTTTTAACATTGTTGGCATAGGAAAGAATTATTTCATTGTAGCTGTCATTATAGAGGAGGGCCACTTCCGCGCTTCGGTCCTCACTGACAGAGCAAAAATGCATGGGGCTGTCATGCAAGGGTGAAAGACCCCTGCTTTTGTTCAAATATTCAACAAAGCTTGAAAGCCCGCCCGCATAGCAAAACTCACTGTTTTGAGGGTTCTCTTTGTCCCTGACATCGCTGACGGAAATAGTCAGGCCCGCATTCAAAAAGGCGGATTCCCTTAAATGACTTTCCAGCGTTTCGTATTCATAGTCGGTTGTTTCCGTAAAAATTTCCGGGTCTGCTTTGAAGCGGATAAGGGTACCGCTGTCATCGGTTTCGCCCCTTACTTCAAGGTCGCCGACAGCAACCCCGCGCTCAAAGCGTTGAAAGTGAATCTTACCGTCACGGCAGACTTCAACTTCAAGCCATTCGGACAAGGCATTGACAACCGACATACCCACGCCATGCAGGCCGCCGGCCACCTTGTAGCCGCTGCCGCCGAACTTACCGCCGGCGTGCAAAACGGTCAAGACAACGGTCACGGAAGGTATGCCCATTTTCTCATGAAGAGCTACGGGAATCCCCCTGCCGTTGTCTCTGACGCTGATTATGTCGTCGTCCGAAATTTCTACATCAACATTTGTGCAAAAACCGGCCAAGGCTTCGTCAATGGAGTTGTCCACAATTTCGTAAACCAAGTGGTGTAAGCCGCGCGGACCGGTTGATCCTATATACATGCCGGGCCTTTTGCGAACCGCCTCAAGCCCTTCAAGCACTTGAATTTGATCCGCACCGTAATCATCGTTTACGGCCGTGCCCAATATTTCAAGTTCATCGTTTTTATTATTATTCGTTTCCAAAAGGAGCCTCCCTGTACATGAGTGTGAGTTTTTGCTGCCGGACCTTTATAGCCCCAGTGCGGCGCTTATGGGGTTTTTACCCCTCTTCTTTTTAGGTTTGTATAGGGGCGGGTTTTCAAGCCTCATCTTACTGCCCTTGCCGCTTTTAGAGGCCAAATACTTATTAACCTGTAAAACCGGCCCCATAAGATCTTGCCCCATGTAGTCGACACAGTTTGCCAAAAGCTCTTGGTCATTGTCCAAAGCGCCTAATATCGTAACCGCAATAACGCCCTGTGTTTCGTTGGTGCCGTCTTCGTACACTTCGTTTAGCAGGTTGAAGAGCCGCCGCATTCTTTGTTTGTCATTGACCCTGATTGTTTCAATAATAAAGGCATTGGCATGGTTTAAAAAGAAGTCTTCCGCCAAGAAATCACCGAAAAGTTCAACATTTTCCCTATAAGCTTCCTTGAGCTCCGGGTAGACGCCGGTCAGCCTGCTGGCAAGTGTGTTTGGGTCATAGGCTAAAATGCCGCTCCTGGCTGCGCTTTTTGAAACGGGGGTAGGCATTTTTACACTTGCCTTGCTTTTGCCGCCCACGCTTTCACGCAAGCTTTCGGAAAATTCGTTGACTATGTATTTAATGTCCTTGTCATCAAAGTTTTCCATCTCTAAGAGCGACAGGGCCAATTGGGTATAGGCGGCGTCGCCGCCCTCTTGCCCTTGTTCGGAATAAAGCAGGGCGATTTTGTTGTCAAAAAACTCCAAGCGGCCGGCAACTTCTTGGCCGGCAAAGTCTATGCTTATCTTGCTGCCTTGCTTTAGGGCCGGCAGCTCATCTCTTTTAACACCGGGCGGATAAATAAGTTCCATCCGACAGTCTTTCAGAGCCGGCTCCATCCCCTTGAGGATGCCGGCGAGCACCGTGTAAATATCGGTCATAAACAATCCCTCAACCATCAATTTGTATTCATATTATTATATCATATATGGGCTAGCGTTATTTTCTAAAAAGGAATCATTGTTCACTCCTCTCTGTCACTTTAAACGCTTTTTATCCTTTAAATATTACGGGGATGAAATGAAAAACGAACGGCATGTTTTCCCGTTCGTTTAAACCTTGTTAAATAGGATCTACTCAGCAAATTTAAGATTTATTCCTTTGTCAAAGGCACCTTCCTGTATAAAAACTTCTTCATTTGGCAAGGTAACAGATTTTAAGCTTTTACAACCGGCAAAAGCATCCCAAGATATGCTTTTTAGGCTTTCGGGCAAGCCCACTTCTTCTAAAGATTTACAATTTAAAAAAGCATTTAACTTAATAATTTCAACTCCCTCGGGAATTGAAATCACCTTCAAGGCAAAGCAGTTTTCAAATATACTTTCCTCTATCTTCGTAAGGCCGAAGGGCAAGGTGATGTCGTCTAAATTTTTACAGCCTCTGAAGGCTGCTATTTGTATCTCTTCAACATTTTTTGACATAATAACAATTTCAAGTGATTCGCAAACACTAAAGGCACCCTCTCCGATAGTTTTTAAACTTTCCGGTAGTTCTACACGCCTAAGATTATCGCAGCCTGCGAAAGCAAAGGCCCCTATAAGTTTCATATTCTCTTGAATAATAACTTCTGTAACCTGTTGATTAAGGGCAAAGGCACTGTCTTTTATTTTAGTAACAGGTGACCCCAGTATTTTGTCGGGTATTGTGACTTTTCCGCCTTCTCCCACATATTCACTTATGGTCACGGCATTACCCTTGAACTCGTATTTAAACTCGGGCGGCGGGGCTGGATAGGTTGTTAGCTGTGTTGTTTGTTGTAAATAAGTTTCACTTGGTTCAACCGACTCGTTTTCACAGGCAACTAAAAAAATCGATAAGGTCAAAATCAATAAAACAGCAAGCTTCTTATATATTTTGTCTAACATACAATATCTCCCAAAACATAAATCAAATTATAATCCAACAACATTGGCTTGTTTTACCCTGCACGGGGCACCGTAAGCCGTAACGCCTTCGGGGATATTGCTCGAAACAAGGCTACCCATACCCACCACACAGTCAGAACCAACTCTTAAACCCTGCCTAACTACGCTTTGGGCCCCAATATGGCTGCACCGCCCCACCTTTACACCGCCGCACAAAACACCGGCAGTCGCCACATGAGCAAAGTCACCGACTTGGCAGTCATGTTCGATTACCGCGCAGGTATTCACAATCACCGCATGGCCCAAGCTGACGCCGGCATTTATTATTGCTCTTTTACCAACGAAAACCCCACTCCCCAAACTGGCAAAGCGGCTGACCACAGCGGTTTTATCAATTACATTTGTAAATTCAAAACCTGCTTTTGAGTAGCTTTCGAAAAAGTCCTGCCTGATTTTGGGGTTCCCCACACTGCCTATTGCAAGGAAGGCATGCGTAAAACCCATTCGTCTGTAAGACTCGGGCGCATCGGTAGGGCCGATTACCGCAACCCCCATAACTTGAGTGCCAAGGGGTAAGAAGTCATCCACAATAGCTATTTCAGAAAAAACTGCTTGCTCGAGCAAGCAATCCAAAACAGAGCGACAGTGACCGCCGCCCCCTATCAAGATCAGCTTTGAACCTATGGTAATTCCCCCTATAAAATTGTCGGTAACCTTGTGTTAAAACCCCTTAAAGTCTATAGACTCATTCCTTGTCGACACCCTTTATGCGCCCGTGTATGTTTTTTAGAGTTTTTAACAAGTAAGCATCCCTGCTTATGAGCAAGGCAAGAAAATAAAAAACGACACAAGATATAACAACACAGGTCACATATTTAACAAAGCTAAAACCCGTGAGAACATTAACTCTCGCATCAAAAAAATGTCTGAAGGCATATCCTATCAGCGGAAAGCAAAGCGAAAAAACTACATACTTTAACATTTTTATATTTAATGTTGAATGATCTTTGCCAAAACTCCTCTTGGCAATATAGTGTTGGAGGCCAACAACCACCAGATCCGCAACCAGGGTTGTAGCTATCAGTAATGTTGGTGTTAAATTCCCTGATATTAAAAGCACTATGTTTATCGCCAAATTTACACCGCCGCCGGCTAAATAAATAACAAGCAGTAAATTTTCCATACCTCTTACAAAAAGCACTTGATTTGCCAAGGAAAGGTCTATCGCATAGACCATAAACATGATGCCAAAAACTGCCAAAGTAGACCCCGCACCTAAATATTTCTCGCCCCCGTAAACATACATTATCTCTCTTCCCAAAGTTGCCACACCGGCAAAAATCGGCATAGCAACAAGAAAAAAAGCATGGGAAGATGAGGCCAATAACTTTTTATATTCTTCCAGGTTTCCGCTTGCAAGATAATTTGAAAGCCTGGGAACGGCAACATAGAATATCGAGCTTGCAACATTCATAATGGCCATGGTAATTAACATGGCCATAGTGTAATACGTCACAAAGATTTTTTCTGACGCAAAAACAGACAGGAAGAGTCTGTCCAACATAAGAAAAAGCATGTTCGTGTTTGTCAGCAACATAACGACAAAAAGCGGCTGAGTCAGTGAAATAATTTCTCTGAATGACACTTTAACAAACTTGACTTTGCGTCTAACATAAATATAACCTAAAAAGTTGTTGAAAAAAATGACACCCGAAGCAATCCCCGTATAGGGAAGAATATCTTCGGGTTTCCTCACAAAAATAAATATCGAAACAACATAGGCCAACCTAACGAGCATGGTTTTGTACAAGATAAACTTATAGTTTTCAAAGGCCTCATTGAGCCACTCTATGGCAAAATAGTTTGCGATAATATTTATGCTCAATAAAGAGTAAAGCCCAAGTTCGCTTCGTTTAAATGTAAACACGAACAAGAAATAGACAGCAAGGGCAGATGTCGTACTTATAAGCCCAAAAACGAAAAGTTTTGTAAAAACCCTTCCCGTTTCGATCTGGTTTTCGCGTTCCCTGCTTGCTTGCCGCATGCCGTAATTATATATCCCGAAAACAGCAATCGGTAAAAACCATTGGGCGATAGAAAGCGCAGTGTTGTATTGCGCATAGAGTTCTACATCCAAAACTCTTGCTAAATAAGGCCCGATAACCACCGGAACCAGCAAGTTTAGAATGTACATTATAATTCTGCTAAAAGCATTATGTGCAATAGAGTTATTTGAGTCGCTCTTTTTCAAACAAACCACCCTTTTTGCGGTCATCGGAAAACATTTTCATTCCATAACCCAGCATAATCCAAAACATGACGGTGTTTTGAGTGTTGACATACAAGACATCAGACAAAAACATTGCCGATACCAAGCAGCCGGATAAAACCGAAACTATTAATGCAAAAAGCCTTTTACTTTGAGTATCTTCAAAATTCAAGTTGCTATAAAAACGCACAAAAACGATTATAACGAAAACAGTAAAAGCTAAGAAAATTATTAAGCCCACCAAGCCCTGTGAAACCAGTATATCAATTAATATATTGTGAAAGGCATCGAACCTAATCTGCTTGCCCTGGGGGCCGAACAATTCAGGGGCCTTGTCCGGAGCCGCAGCCTGAATATTTCTGAAGTCTATACCAAAAACAGGTGAGGATTTAAAAAAGCTTATTGCGCTTTTCCAAATCTTAATCCTCCCATTGGACAGATCTTTGCCTTCCGGGAACATGTCTCGCAAGCTGTTCTTACCCTCTTGTTGTTCATATTCCTGCCCCAGGCTATTGTCATGTGTTACCTTGAAATCTGCTATTTTAAAATAGGCACCCTTGGTTATTAGTATCCCAACAAGTAAAACCGTTGACACAAAGATAGCGACAAGGATTGCAGATAAAATACGCTTTAGTCTTTTCTTTTTGCTATCATCTGTTTTTAAGCTTACGAGGATAGCATAAACGACAATTGCAACCATCATACAAATATAGCCGGTTCTTGATGCTGAAAAAACCACATATATGAATGACAGTCCAAGTGAGGAGATTAAGATGATTTTCAAAAAGATTTTTTTTACCGTTTGATAAAGGTGTAGGCTCAATATAAAGCTTATTACCGTCGATACCGCTCCGTAATTTGGGTCGGTATACATACCCCAAAGCCTCCCGCCCGAAAACCCACGCACAATCGTTTTGCCGGCAATCTGAATTTTCTCGTTATAATTGGTTACGACCGTGTAAAGGCCGAACATACAAATTATACTTGTGTAGGCTATAAAGACTACCGCTAAGATTTTAATCTCTTTTTCAATTTCTTTGACACTTTGTTCATTGCTTATCACATAGAGCATTAGTAACTGCAGTGTTGTCCAAGTCAAGCCTTGGGCACTTTCATAAGTGTTATAGCCTATATTTATCATAAATGTCAAAAGACCACTGGCAAGAAATAAGGTAGTAAAAATCAGACCGGGCGTTTTTATGTAATCCTTATAGTTTATAAGTCTGTAGATAAGGTTTGCACTTCCAAAAATTGCCACTCCCCAAGCAAAGAGCTTCATAGCCGGTAAATAAAAAACATAGGCATTGAAGGAAAGCAAGGCCAAAACCAGATAACTTACCTTAAATACCGTGCCGGAAAAAATATTTTTCGCTACCGAAGACAATGTGTTGGTCTTTTCTACCATCTTTCCTCCCACCAAGCAAGGCCTACCGTTGTCAAGCCTTACACTCCTTCTTTTCCGAAGCCTTAAGTTTTTCTTGAAAGCTCATATTCATAAGGAAGCCCAGCACTATCCAAAACATAACTGAGTTTTGAGTGTTTACATACACCGTATCGGATAAAAAAAGTGATGATACCAAGCAGACAAAAACGATAGACACCAACAATCCAAACTCAAGCAAATTTTCGTTTTTAGTGTTAAGCATTTTTTTGTATGCCTTAAACACAGAAAAAAAGCAGGCCATGGTCAAGGCAAGAAAAATAAAGAGACCAACCAAACCTTGTGAAACTAAAATATCAACCCACATATTATGAAAGGCGGCAAACTTTGTAAAATCGTTGTTCACAATATAGGTGTTTGGCACTTTGTCTTCTGCCGCCGCGACAATGTTTCTAAAGCCCACCCCCGTTATGGGAGCTTCAAGAAATAATTCTTTGCCGCTGTTCCATATACTCAAACGCCTATTGCTAATGTCGGTGCTTTCTTCTTCGGAAGCCCGCTTTATTTCCAGGTTTTTCCGGGGCTTTCCGGGCGTGACGGTGCTACTTGAGCTCTGTAGGCTAACTGCATAGTTATATGTTTTTTTAGTTAAGAACGCTGTCCCTACACTGCCAAAAGCAACCACTACGGCAAGCAAGAGCGAAACTACATGCAGTTTCGTCACAGATGCCTTCTTTTCTCCCTCTTTGCCGACTTTTGACCTCACAAAGGAGAGATAACTATATATGGCAAACGATAAAGACAGGGCTACATACCCCGTCCTCGAATCCGAGAAAACAAGATGTAAGAAAGATACAATCAAGAAGAAAGCATTTAAAGCCTTAATTGTTTTTTTCTTGGTTTTTTCTATGAAATATAAGTTTATCAAACCGCTGATGCAAACTGTGACCGAGCCATAGTTCGGGTCTGTGAAAACACCCCAGAGTCTCCCTAAAACAAAGCCGCGCATGACAACCTCATCCGGGCTTAAAACCACTAATCTACCAAACCTTTGCCATAGCATAATCAGCCCGGCCATACTTGAAGCAGTTGCGAGTAAAACAAAAAGGGAGGCCAGGATTCTTATTTCTCTTTGCATCTTGACCGAGCTCTTGTCGGTTTCTGTTACATAAAGCAATATGATCTGCAGGGTCAACCAAACCATTCCTTGCAGGCTTTCCAACATCCCGTATCTGCGGTTGATTAACATAGTCAGTGTACCGCTTACCAGGAAAAGAACAGCCAACCACAAATGAGGAGTCTGCCAATATTTTTTAAAGTATATCAGCCTATAAATGCAGTTTACTGTCCCAAACACAGCAATGCCCCAAGTAATATACTTCATCCAGGGTTGGTGGTAAGCATACCCGTTAAATGAAAGAAACCCCAAAAACAAATAAAAAACTTTGAAGACCATTCCGGAAAACAGATTGTCTAAAATGGTAGTTTTTTCTTTCATATTTCTCCCCCAAAGATTTTTAATATGATCCGTGTCGCTGCTTCATCTGTATAGCCGGCATTCTGAAGCTTTGTTATATATTCGCTTGACGCTCGGTCACCGGCGAGCCTTTCTTCAATCAGCTCTGCCCAACGCTCGGCCGAGTTTTCAAGAGAAACAAAGCTCACAAGCCCGGTTATATCGACCTCTTGGGTAATATTATCAGCGACCACACAAGGCAAGCCACAAGCCTGCGCTTCCACAAGCGTAATAGGAAATCCTTCTGAAAAAGAAGGTAAGACAAAAACATCAAAGGCTTGAATTAAGTCCGCTACATCTTCCCTATAGCCAAGAAAGCGTACCTCAGACTCTAAGCCCAAAAACTTACACTCATCCTTAAGTTCTTCTTCTAAAGGGCCTTCTCCAACCAATAACAAGGTGCTGTTCGGCTGCTTACTTCTAAAGGCCGCAAAAACACCAAGCAAAAATTTGTGATTTTTCACTTCAGCCAATCTACCCACATGCCCTAAAGCAACTTGCCCTTCTTCAAGCCTCAAACGACTTCTTGTCGCAATGCGTTTTTCCAAATTAAAGGCAAAGTCTGAAACTTTAATTCCGTTGGGTACCAAAGTTAATCTATCACCGATATCCCCATAAAGCCATTGACCCGCCTTTTTTGAGCAAGCAAGGTAAATATCCGTATTTTCAACAAGTTTTTTTTGGTTTTTTTTATGTAAAAAGCTATGAACCTTCCTTGTTAAACCGCCCCTGCTTTCAAAATCACTTCCGTGAGAGTGGCAGGCTATTTTTGCTTTAGTATGTTTTTTAGCCAACCTTATGGTGCTTATATCACTGGCAGAAGTAAGGTGCAGCCATACAAAGTCATACACATCTGCATTGGTTTTAAAAAATTTTAACCGGTCCGAGTAGCTCCCCAACGGATCTTCACCCCTACGCCTTGCATGAAAAACTCTGCATCCGTGCAAAAGCAGCTCTTCCTCATAGGCACAAAGAGGGGTAAAGGTTAAAAAGTCTATCTTATATTTATTTTTATCCACATTTCGAACAAATTGAATAAGATATTCTTCAATACCGCCCTTTTCAGAGGACATGCCTACTATAAGTATTTTTGTGCTTTCTTCCAATCGACTACCCTTTCATCTGCTTTGTTGTATGTTGGTAAACACTAAAGGCATTTTGTTTTTTACTGTGTAAATCACTCGACCCGCTAATAAAACAAGAAAAGTCCGTTTCTTTTTCAAAAGTGAAGTTAGCACTTTAAAGATCGCACTATCTGCTTGAGCATGGGGAATCAATTCATTAAACAATTCATCTTTATATAGGTCTTCCAACCATTGTTTTCTTTGGCTTTTAGTCAGTTTTGAGCGTTCATCAAAATTCCTCTGAATCGCTGAAAAAATATAGCGTGAATAAATATTGCCAAGTATACTTTTTACTCGGTACGACAGAATATCCCAGTCTTCATGCTGCTTCTTAAGTAAAAACACACGCTCGCGGTGAACTTCAAAATATTCCGGAACAAAAACCTCTGTTAGGCTGCCTCGTCCTCTTTTTTTGTAATGATAAGGCGTTATATCCAAAATGTTCATGGCTTGGGCATGGTAAAAAAAGTCAACACTAAACTTAAAATCTTCTATCAGTTTGACTTGTTCGAACCTTAAATTATTTTCTCTAATCAGTCTTAAAGAAAAAAACTTGTTCCAAGAATATCCATACAAGGTTGATTTTTCAAGGTAAATTATTTCTTTTCTTAAAGCCTCTGCATTGTCAATATTTTTAGCCGGATGAGAAACGACAAAAGTTTGTCTGACTTCTTCC
>JAAYSC010000073.1 GCA_012524025.1 Clostridiales bacterium
AGAATGGACTCTTTTCGCATATCTTAATGATTTTCGAGCCAAAACTCATAAAATCTCAAGTTTATTGAAAATATTTGCGAGGTATTGGAATTTAACGTTTCCAATACCTCGTTTGTCTGCAGACTGAATGCCGCTTCAAGCGGCATTTTTTATGTTCTTATTCAGCCTATAATTTTCCTTGCCAAGTCCGGCAGGTTTGTTATAACACCGTCACAATTCCAATCGCGCAGGCGTTCAATTGCATAATCTTTGTCTACGGTCCAGGGGTTGACCAGTAAACCCGCTGCGTGACATTCTTCAATATAATCTTCGTCCACAAACATTGCCAAGGGGTGCAAAGCGTCGGCCCCTATACCTTTTGCAAAGGCTATCGGATCTTCATAAACAGCTTGGTAGGGGCTGTCTGTAGAATAAAGAAAACCTGTTTTTACATTGGGGTCAATTTTCTTGCAATTTAGCAGGACTTCCTTATCAAAAGATGAGATTATAGTTTCCTCTGCCAAGTCGAAAGACTTAACCGCGTCAATAACCTTTTTTTCAATCCCGCTCCCTTTTGTGGGCGGGCTTTTTATTTCAATGTTAATTACATCCAACCCCTTACACACTGCTAAAAATTCTTCCAATGTCGGAATTTTTGTAGCAGCAAATTCAGGGCTAAAATATGAACCGAAATCAAACTGTTTTAACTCTTCCAAGGTGTAATCGGCAATAAACCCGCTACCGTCGGATGTTTCATCAATATCGTAATTATGGCAAATAACTACATGACCGTCTTTTGTAAGATGAACATCATTTTCAAAGCCGTCCGCTCCCATTTCAATCGCTTTTAAAAATGCAGGCATGGTATTTTGAGGTGCCGCCTTGCTGGCTCCCCTGTGTGCAATAACTTTTGTCATTTTCTTCACCTCTGATTATTCTTTATATCCCTTAACTTCTTCCGCAGTCTTATAATAAAAACCGCACCGTTCAAGATATTTATAGTCACTCAAGGCCCTACCCATTCCCCTGACTACACAGGTCAAAGGGTCTTCTGCTATGTGAGTTTTAACCCCGGTTTTGTCTGCGATCAGACTATCTATGCCCCTCAAAAGAGCCCCGCCGCCCGTCAAAATTATACCGCTTTCCATTAAGTCGCCGGCCAACTCCGGAGGTGTGCTCTCAAGCACCGATATTATACCCGAACAAATATGTTCCAGGTTTTCACGCATGGCCAGATAGGTTTCATCGGCTGCTATCTTGGCACTTTTGGGCAAACCGCTGACATAGTCTTTTCCCTTAATAATCATTTTATCTTGTTTACAGTGCAGATAGGCGCAACCTATGGTGTTTTTTACCATCTCGGCGGTTGTGCTACCGACAATCAGAGCCTTTTCGTTGCGCAAATATCTGATAATGCTTTCGTCCCAAGCATTGCCCGCCACCCTTACCGTTTTTGAGATTGCAACACTGCCCAGGGTTATAACCGCAATGTCGGTGGTTCCGCCCCCGATGTCGACAACCATTGTTCCCTTTGGTTTGTCAATTTCAACGCCGGCACCCAAGGCTGCGGCCAAGGGTTCTTCTATCAGGCAGGCGCGGCCGGCACCGGAAGTTATTGCCAAGTCCAGCAAGGTGCGCTTTTCCAACCCGGTTACGGTTGCCGGCAAGCAGACCAACAAATTGGGCTTAAAAACCATGTTACCGCATATTCTTTTAACAAAATAAGAAACAATATGCCGCGTTGCACTGAAATCCGATATAACGCCCTCGCTCATTGGCAAAACAACTCTTATGGATGAAGGATTTTTGCCCTGCATTTTCTTGGCTTTTTTGCCTATGGCTATCAATTTACCGCTTTCTGTATTGTAAGCGACCGCCGTGGGTTCGGATAAGATGAGGCCCTTGCCCTCAACATAAACCACTACGCTTGTTGTCCCCAAATCTATTCCTATATTTACGCCGAGCACCGCCTCACCTCACTTTATATCTTTTTTAGTTACCGCAACCGTAGCGCATACAACTTTTTTGGCTCCGCCCAAAAGCAAGGTTTTCGCACATTCATTTAAGGTGGCGCCTGTAGTTGCAATGTCATCACACAATAAGACTGTTTTACCCGACAGATCGCTTTTTTTATCAGCTTCAAATGCCCCTATCAAATTGCCTCTTCTTTCCAAGGAAGGGAGGCTATGTTGGGCAGGTGTTTCATAAATTTTAATCAAAGCCTTGTCGTTACATGCTTTACCCAAGTAGGCAGCCACTTGGCGCGCAAGCAAGCTGCTTTGATTGTAGCCACGCTTATTTCGGCTTTTTTTGCTCAAGGGAACGCATGTGACCAGATCTAAACTTTCTACACATAAAAACTTATCTAAAAAGGCAGCCATCTCTTGGGCATAATAGTGGGCATTTTGAACTTTACCCCTAAACTTGAAGCCACCAATGCTTTTGGCAAGGGCCCCTTCATAATAAAAGGGCGAGTATATACCTTCATAAAAGCAAATAAAACCACCGCACAAGCATTCTTCTTTTTCTCGCCCGCACTTGTGACAGATAGAGCCGCTTATGAAAGGCAAATCTTTTTGACAAGCCTTGCAGACCCCTATATCGGGTGCTGTAACCTGTTCACACAAGGCACACCTTCTGGGCAAAACAGCATATAGGGCTTTTTTAGAAAAGCGGTATTTCTTGCTTGTTTTTTCGGTCATCCCTTCAATCCCAATTCATAAAATGGCTGAGGGCCGAATATCTTCTTGCCTTTTTATCATTGGCAACCATTTGCATTATTTGACCGCTGCTGCCGACTAAAATCAAAATCTGTTTTGCACGAGTGACTGCGGTATAAAGAAGGTTGCGGTAAGCCAATTGCGGCACTAAACCGATAACAGGCATAATCACTGCTTCAAACTCGTTACCCTGGCTTTTGTGAACGGTCATGGCATAAGCCATTTCCAAGTCTGCCGCCTCTTCAAAACTATAAACTGCCAACCTATCATCGAAGATAACTTCTAAACTTTGAGATTTCCTGTCTATACTTTCCAATATACCGACATCACCGTTAAAAACTCCAAGCCCTTCTTCTCTGCCTCTGGTCCAAGATATATCATAATTATTCTTAACCTGCATAACCTTGTCGCCCCGGCGTAAAGTTTTACCTGCGACTATGATTTCCGCTTTGCCTTTTGCGGCCGGATTGAGAGCGTTTTGCAGAAGACTGTTTAGGTTGGCTGTGCCGGTTTCGCCTTTTCTTGAGGGCGTTAAAATTTGAATGTCTGAAGTGGGTGAATATCCGTAGGCCGCCGGTAAGCGCTTTGCGCATAAATTGCAAACTTCGGCAGCTGCATCATAAATATTTGATCTTTCTATAAAAAAGAAGTCCTTATCTTTAATATCAAGCTGCGGAGCCTTACCCTGAACTATCTTGTGAGCATTTTGAACAATCAAACTTTCCATGGCTTGCCTGAAAATTTCATTTAATTGAACCACGGGCAGGTGCTCACTTGCAATTAGGTCTTGCAAAACATTGCCGGCCCCTACCGGTGGCAGTTGGTCATAATCCCCCACCATCACAAGCCTGCAGCCCAAGGGTAAAGCGCTCATTAAGTTTGCGAATATTGTAACATCCACCATTGAAAGTTCGTCCACAATAACCGCATTTTCCCGCAAAGGATTGGCTGAATTGCGGGCAAAAATCTGGTTATCGTCCTTATCCCATTCAACCTCTAAAAGCCTATGTATTGTTTTGGCCTCTCGCCCCGTAAGCTCACTCATTCTCTTGGCTGCCCGCCCCGTCGGTGCCGTCAAGGCCACATCGTAACCACAAATTTCAAACATTTTTACTATGCCGTTAATTGTGGTTGTTTTACCGGTGCCCGGCCCGCCCGTTAAGATTAAAATACCTTTTTCCACCGCTGTTTTAATAGCCAAGCGCTGCTTTTGGGCAAAATCAAAACCTTGTTTTATTTCAATTCTTTTTATTTCGGCATCAAGCGTTTCCCGCCCGGCCGGCGGAAATCGGAGCATAATTTTAAAATGGTCCGCAATGGAGCGTTCCGCCAAGTAGATATCGGGCAAGAAAACAAAAGCCCTTCCGGATAGATGGCGCTCAACCAAGGCCTTGTTTTCAATTAGAAAATCGAGGGCTGCTTGTGTTTCTTCTTCATTAATGCCCAAAAGAGCTTGGGCGGGCCCAACCAGCTTTTCACGCGGCAGGCAGGTGTGCCCGTTTGACAAGTTGTGCTTAACTATGTATTTGATACCGGAAGCATTTCTTTGGCCGGCATCACTTGTGCCCGCGATAAGTTCTGCCAGCGAATCAACCCTGACAAAATCCAGACCTACAAGCTCCTCACACAATATGTAAGGGTTATCTTTAACCATTTCAACAGAATCGGCCCCAAAGGCCGCATATGTTTTCATGACTTCGGTCGGCGACATACCGTATCGTTCCAGAGCCATCATAACTTCACGCAAGGCAAACTGTTTATTAAAACTGTCAATAATATTTTTAGCCTTGTTGAGAGATATGCCTTTAACGGTAGACAGGCGCATGGGGTCATTTTCCAAAACATTGAAGGTTTCTTCACCAAAAGATTCGACAATTTTAGTTGCCGTTGCCGGGCCGACGCCCTTTATTACACCGGAAGACAAATACTTCAACAGGTCGGCTGTGGTTGAAGGTAGGCTGCGCTGTATGAGTTCCTCTGCCTTGAATTGCCTGCCGTAAGAACTGTGTTTGGTCCAAAAACCCAATAAGCGCAATTCTTCCCCACAGGCTAATGCGGGGAAGTTACCGACAACGGTGACCAGTTCCCCTTGACTGCTCAAGTCAAGGACGGTGTAACCGTTTGTTTCATTTCTGTATGTAATACTTTCGACCGTGCCGAAAAGTTCCACCTGTTTTTGGCCCCTCAATATAAACTCCTTTAAAAAAGTTGCGAGCAAGTCTGTAAGCCGAGTTTTGTCATTTAAGGCAACCATCTATCTACGCCACATGTTGCCATGGGGCTTTAGCCACCCTTCGGGGTATCGCCCAGCAAGCGCCGTCGGCTTAAAGCCGACTCCCCCGGTCGGTGTTGCACCGGATAGGGTTTGCATGGCCGTGTGGTCTCCCACACGCCGGTGAGCTCTTACCTCACCTTTCCACCCTTACCTGAAAATCAGGCGGTATCTCTCTGTTGCACTGTCCCTAAGGTCACCCTCGGCGGCCGTTAACCGTTATCCTGCTCTGCGGTGCTCGGACTTTCCTCGTGAGCTTTCGCTCCCGCGGCTGCCCAACTTGCTCGCATTGTAATTTTACGGCAAAGACTTGCCCATGTCAAACTTTTTACAGTTTTTTAAAACCTAACTTCAAGTGTTGTTTTAAAATAGTATATAGGTTAAAATAAAGTGTATATGTGTAGAGTTTAGGAGAATGTGTAAATGTCAGATATTTATTTTTCCCACAAGTCGGACACCGAAGAAGTGCCCGTGGTTGACACTTATGATGAAGACAGCGCTCCCCTAAAGCCCAAAAGCCCTTTTGGCAAAGCTATAAAAGTTTTTTTCGCCTTAATTTTAATCTTGGCTTTATTTTTTGCAAGTCTTACCGCTTATATTTTCTTTCTTATGCAAAAAACCGACTATAATAGCGGTGGCAGTAAAAACAATGTTTATGTTGA
>JAAYSC010000074.1 GCA_012524025.1 Clostridiales bacterium
AACTGAAATGGTATAATTTCTGCATGAAGACTCGACTCCTTTTTTGGGAGGTATTTGTTTTGACGTAGAACATTGTACCACCAAAGGTTTCGGGTCTTCAACTTTCATTTAAGTTTACAGTACGATTATTTTAAAGCGGAGGAATTATTATGGGACCGATACTTGCAGCAATTTTTGTATTAGCCTTAGCACTAATCGCCTTGGTAATAACCAACATCAGGATTGTTCCGCAATCCAAGGCCTATGTCATTGAAAGGCTTGGCACCTACCACACAACCTGGCAAACCGGCCTTCATGTTAAAATACCTTTTATTGAGAAGATTTCACGCATTGTTTCCCTCAAAGAACAGGTTGCCGACTTCCCCCCGCAACCCGTTATAACCCGTGACAATGTAACAATGCAGATTGACTCGGTTGTTTTTTACCAAATAACCGACCCCAAGCTCTACACTTATGGTGTTGAAAGGCCCCTAACGGCAATTGAGAGCTTGAGCGCAACGACCCTGCGTAACATCATTGGCGAGCTTGAACTTGACCACACCTTAACATCTCGCGATACCATAAACTCTAAAATCAGGGTTATCTTGGATAAAGCCACAGACCCTTGGGGTATAAAAGTAAACCGTGTTGAATTGAAAAACATAATGCCTCCGGCTGAGATTCAAGATGCTATGGAAAAGCAAATGAAGGCCGAACGCCAAAGGCGTGAAGCTATTTTGCGCGCGGAAGGTGAAAAGGCCAGTAAGGTTTTGGTTGCCGAAGGTGAAAAGTTAAGTAAAATTTTGGCTGCCGAAGGTGAAAAAGAATCTGCGATTTTACAGGCCGAAGCCGCTAAAGAGCGCAAGATTAAAGAGGCCGAAGGTGATGCCGAAGCCATTTTGAAGGTGCAAAAGGCCAATGCCAGCGCCATAGAACTGATTAACCAAGCCAAACCAAGTGACGCCTATCTCAAAATTAAAAGTTATGAAGCTTTTGAGAAGGCCGCTAACGGGCAGGCAACTAAAATTATTATCCCCAGTGAAATTCAGTCACTGTCGGGATTGGCGGCGGGTATAAAGGAATCACTTAAGAACTGATTGAGGGAGTTTTTTAATGCACTTTTCCGAACTTCTCTTTCTCGCTGTGGCACTTTCAATGGACGCTTTGGCAGTATCTGTTTGTAAAGGTATGGCTCAAAAACAAAATTCTTTTAAGAACATGGTCCTGGCAGGGACTTTCTTCGGCGGATTTCAAGCACTGATGCCCCTGCTGGGCTATCTTTTAGCTTTTGGTTTCAAAGAACATATTATCGCAATTGACCATTGGATTGCTTTTGGCCTCCTTTTAGCTTTGGGTTTAAAAATGATCCATGATTCTCGTAAAGGCGAATGCGCCTTGGAAGAAAAACCTTTTGACTTCAAAGTCATGTTACTCATGGCTGTGGCAACCAGCATTGACGCGCTTGCGGTTGGTGTAACCTTCGCTTTTTTAGATGTAAACATTTTTCTTGCCGCAAGCCTTATAGGGCTTGTAACTTTCATAATTTCTGCTTTGGGTGTCGGCCTTGGTTACTTATTCGGTAACAAGCTAAACTCAAAGGCTGAACTTTTAGGCGGTTTGATTTTGATTGTAATGGGCTCAAAAATTTTATTTGAACACTTAAGAGCCGAAACCATTTTATAAACTAAAGCTCAAATCAGCCCCCGGCCGTATAAGGCCCGGGGGCTGATTTTGTTTTTGCTTTTATTTGTCTTTTAAATCGATAGTAATTTTTTCGATCTCATATTTGGCCCTGGTCGCAATTTCTTGCAAGCGGATAGAATCCATAATTGTTGTAACAAAAGAATAGGCAACACCGCTGCGTTGAGCCCTGCCCGTTCGGCCTATCCTGTGAACATAGTGCTCATTTTCGTCCGGCACATCGCAATTAAAGACAACATCAACATCGTCTATATCCAGGCCGCGCGCCGCAACATCGGTCGCTACCAAAACTCTTATACGCCCCCTGCGAAATGCAGCCAAAACTTTTTCGCGTTGGCTTTGCCTTATGTCACCGTGAATACAATCGGCAGATTCCCCTCTGTACTTTAACATTTTTGTAACCCTGTCAACCTTGTTTTTGGTGTTACAAAAAACTATTGCCCGTTCAAAATTTTCATCTTTCATTATTTTCATAATAGCCCTGGGCTTTTGCAATTCTGTCAATTCAATGCTGTACTGCGAAATGTCGGGCTTGCTTTCAACTTCGGGCGCCACCAATATTTCAACCGCATCGCGTTGATATTTCCAACCTACGGTCATTACATCTGTTGAAAGTGTGGCTGACAAAAGTGCTAAATTAACACGGTTGTAGGTGCGGTCCAGGATTCGTGTTACATCCTTAAAAAAGCCCATATCCAACATTCTGTCTGCTTCGTCCAAAACAACGGTATTAACATTTTTAAGGCTTAAAGACCTTCTGCTCAAGTGATCAAGCAAGCGACCGGGGGTCGCTACTACAATTTGAGGTTTTTTCTTCAGGGCTTGAAATTGACGGCCTATTTGTTGGCCGCCGTAAAGACAGACTGTTTTTATTTTAGGTAAATACTTACACAAGTCTATGATATCTGCATTTATTTGAAGCGCCAATTCGCGTGTCGGTGCCAATATCAAGGCTTGAATATTTTTGTCGCTTGGGTCAACTTGTTCAATTATGGGTATGCCAAAGGCATAGGTTTTGCCGGTGCCCGTCGGTGCTTTTGCTATTAGGTCACGCCAGTCAAGCAAGGGCGGAATCGCAAGGATCTGAATTTCCGTTGGTTGAGTAAAGCCCTTGTCCCCAATGGCTTGTAAAACTTCATCTGATATTCCAAATTGTTCGAAGGCATTTTCTGCCATAAATACACTCACTTTCCTCTATTAAAAACTCTTATTTTAATTAGCACTGTTAATTAACTGTTTTAATTATTCGTTTTTTGCCAAGGCTTGGCAAATTAATGCGTTCTTTTGTGCTTGAATGCTTTCTTTGGTATCAATTACAGGCTTATAGCCTTTTTGCGAAAAGTATTTTAAGGGGTCACTTACATAGTTTTCATGGGGCTCAATAATTTCAACATCGTGAAGGGCTTTTGTGTCGGAATACATGGTTACCCTCTTGTTTTGCGGGTCGGCAATTATTTGGCCATTTGTACCGTGAAAGATGAACTTCATTTCACCGTGATGGGGGTATTGGTCGGGTGTGAACCAAGATTCAAGTATGAAAACAGTGGTGCCTTCTTCAAGCAAAAGCATGGCGGACCCGACATCGTCAAAGTCAGTATAATCCTTAAACCTCAAGTTTGAAGCATTGGCAGCCAGAACTGATTTGACCTCACTTTGGGCTACCCAGCAAGCAATATCAATATCATGCACCCCAATATCATTTAAAATACCTCCATATTTTTCGCTGTCAAACATCCAGCCGGGCCTATTTTCGGGCTTTAGCCTGTGCGGTCTCATATTTATAATGTTGGCCAGGCGTCCGATTTCCCCGGCTTGAATCAATTTTCTTGCCGTTACCAAAACAGGGTTGTATCTTTCGGTCAACATAAGATAAAGCTTAACACTCTTATTTCTTTCAAGGGCTCTTTCGATTTTTTCTAAATCTTCAAGCGTGGTGGCAAGGGGTTTGTCTGCAATAATATTTAAGCCTTTGTCTATTGCTTTTGCTATAATTGCTGCTCTTTCGTTATTAATTGCAGCAGTCAAAAAGGTGTTGGCCCCCGATTCTTCCAAGAGGGAATCTAAGCTTTCATACAGGGGGGCAGCGAATTGTTTTGAGGCTTCAAGAGCCTTTTCTCGGTCTTCATCATAAAAACCGACAAGCTCAACGCCACCAAACTTTAAAGCATCTTCCAAAAAGCTCAAACCGTGCGCATGGGCAAGGCCCGCCATAGCTATTTTAATTTTCATCTGATCCTCTCCTCAATCAAAGCATTTTCATCACAACAAAAAACTAAATTTTAAAAAGCGTCCTTATCAAAATCATGTAGCAAGCCGTTCCCCCAAGAACACTTAAGATTGTACTGTTTTTCCAAAGATGCAAAATCACAATAAGGCCCATGCTTATAAGCTCCGGCAGGCCAAATGGATAGGTAAACAAGTTAAGCGACCTCAGGCAATAAACAACTAAAACCGCAATAACGGCAAGCGGCAGAACGCGGCCTATATATAAAATCTTTTGCGATATTTCACCCCTGGAGCCAAAAACGAGAAAGGGTAAAGCCCTGGTTGCCAAGGTTATAAGGGCAATTATACTTAAAACAGCGACGGTATGGATGTGATTCATCAGACCTTGCCCTCCCCTGTTTTCTCAATGTTTTTCTTAAAAACCTCCAACAAGAAAACGGCCAAGGTCAGTGAGGGAAGCAGGAATTTTTCAGGCCCCAAAAGCAACAAAAACAACAAGGCCGAAAGCGCCCCTATTAAGGCCGGAATACGGGCTTGTTTTTCCTTGAGCCCATTGATGAGCAGGACAAGGAAAAGGGCTGTCATTGAAAACTCTATACCCCTTGCATCAAAAGGTATCAAGGGACCCAAAAGCCCCCCTAAGGTGCAACCCACAACCCAATATATGTGGCAAAAGATGGCTATCAGAAAGGAGGCCTTCTTTTTGTCAATTTCTTCCGGGTACTCGGTAGCAGTGAGAATAGAAAAAGTTTCATCGGTTAGAGAAAAAACCATATAGGGATATTTTTTTCCCATGCTTTTAAAGTGTTCAACTAAACCCAAACCGTAAAATATGTGCCTGGAATTTATCAGCAGGGTCATTAAGGCAACTGTTAACAATGAAGCACCCGAAGCTAAAAGCGAAACCATAACAAACTGCATGGAACCCGCATAGATAAAGACACCGGCCAAAAAGCTCCAAACAAAATTGTAGCCGGCTTCATTCATCAAAACACCAAAGGCTATGCCCAAAAAAATAAAACCGAAGGATATGGGGGCAGTTTTTTCTAAAGCAAATTTAAAGTTTTTCTTTTGCATTAACGCGAAACCAACCTTATGTATTTCTTGACCTTAGCTTACAATCATTCTTGAAATCTATAGAATAAAACATCAAAATTATATAACAAAGCGAGCCCCACCGCAAGTAATAAGGGAAGTTCTGAATCTTTTGATTTTTTTCCGGAAAACGCTTGCTTTATTAAATTTTGTGTTATATAATAATCAGGCGCTTAAAGAGGCGCCAAACATTGCGGGGTAGAGCAGTATGGTAGCTCGTCGGGCTCATAACCCGGAGGTCACAGGTTCAAATCCTGTCCCCGCGACCATAACCGTCAGGGCAAAAGCCTTGGCGGTTTTTTGTTTGACCTCTTCTTCTTTTAATCCTATAATATCCATATTGTTAAATAAAATATATTGGAGACTTCTATGCAAGCTACAAAACAAGACAACCCCCTGGGAACAGAAAAAATTTCAAGGCTAATTTTAAAATTTTCAGTGCCTGCAATTGTTGGAATGTTGGTTAACGCCCTTTACAACATTGTGGACAGAATATATATAGGCAACAGCCCCGATTTGGGCCAAAACGGTTTGGGCGGGATAACGGTAGTTTTCCCCTTGATGCTTATTTCTTTGGCTATAGGCGTTTTGTTTGGTTCGGGCGGTGCTACGGCTTTTTCTATTAAGCTTGGGCAAAAAGATACCGAAGGTGCCGAAAAAGTTTTAGGCAATGCCTTCTTAATGTTGGTGCTCTCAAGTGCTACTTTTATGGTTTTGGGCAAAATGTTTTTAGAGCGAATCTTATGTTTTTTAGGTGCGAGCGATGTAATTTTACCCTTTGCGTCCGAATACATGAATTGGATTTTGGTCGGTTCCGTCTTTGCTACCACCAGTTTGGGGTTAAATAACTTTATGCGGGCCGACGGCAACCCCCGTTTAGCCATGATGACCATGTTTTTGGGTGCCGGCACCAATATAGTTCTTGACCCCATATTTATCTATGGCTTAAAGATGGGGATGGCCGGTGCTGCAATTGCAACCATAATTTCACAATTTTTCTCTTTCATCTGGGTTATTACTTATTTCACCGGCAAAAAAAGCAACAGGAGCTTAAGGCTTAAAAACCTTAAACTCGATTTTTCTATTTTGAAAAATATTGTAACCTTGGGCATGCCGCCCTTTGCCCTGCAACTGGTTGGCAGCTTGCTAAACTCTATCCTTAACAAGAGCCTTCTGCGCTATGGTGGTGACATAGCCATATCCGGGATGGGAATAATTAACAGCTTGCAGACACTTATGATTATGCCCATAATCGGCTTAAACCAGGGCTTGCAACCCATTGTCAGCTTTAACTTTGGGGCCCGAAATTTTGAAAGGGTCAAGAAGGCCGCCCTAATCGGCATGGCAGCAGCCACGGCAATCACAAGCAGCGGCTTTTTGCTTGTTCGCTTTTTCCCCAATCTCTTGATTTCAATGTTCAACCGAACACCGGAATTGGTTGAATTCACCAAGCCGGCCCTGCTGGCCTGGATGCTCTGCATGCCCATAATAGGCTTTCAAATTATAGGTTCAAACTTTTTTCAAGCCATTGCCAGACCCACCGCAGCCATGTTTTTGACCCTGACCCGTCAATTGATTTTCTTGATTCCGGCCATCATAATTTTACCGCGTATTTGGGGCATTAAGGGCCTCTGGTATGCCGCCCCCCTGGCAGATGCTTTGGCTGCGGTTCTTACAGCTACCTGGTTTTACTTTGGAGTAAAGGGCTTGGAAAGGCATGCCGATAAAGTAAACGCCAAACAAGGCAAAATAGTTACGGACATTGACGGCATTGGGTGATACTCATGCCGTTTTTTAATAATGAAAGGAGTTAAAAAATGACTTATGACTTTACCGCATTGACGCTGCAAGCCGAGGGTGAAGTTTGCAAAAAAGCTGCCGATCTTTTTGCAGAAGAAATTTTTATAAGAACCGGTGTTCGCCCACAGATTGAAGAAAAATCCGACTCCCCCGCCCTGATTTTTGCCCTTTGCGATGAAGATGTTTTACCCAACAAAGATTCCTATTTATTAAAGCTTGAAGGAAAGCAATTGACCGTATCCGCCCTTGGCCTGCGTGGGCTGATTTTCGGTTTTTCTTATTTTCTCAGAAAAACCGTTTATGAAAACAAAAAGATTACACTGATTAAGGACATAAGCGATGAATATATCCCTTCGATGAAAATCCGCGGCCATCAGTTGGGCTATCGGACCACGCCCAACACCTATGATGCTTGGTCCTTTGATGAGTATTATCGTTATTACCGCGATATGATGTTTTTCGGGGCCAATACCTGTGAACAAATGCCGACTATCGGCCCGGAACAAAAGCGCAATTGGCTGATGAAGCATGATATTGACGAACTGCTTGTTGAAGTTTCCCGCTTGGCAGATGAGTTGGACATGGATGTTTCTATCTGGTACCCCAATGATGACGATGAAAGCATGGAGGCGGCCCTTGAAAGGCGGAAAAAGCTTTTTGAAAGGGTTCCCCGCTTGGATGCCGTCTTCCCACCCGGCGGTGACCCCGGTGAATATGATGCCGATGAATTTTTAGAGCGTTGTGTGGAAATATCCAAGGTTTTAAAGGCTGTTCATCCCGAGGCCGAGATGTGGCCTTCTGCCCAAAAACCACGGGCTATCCCAGGTTGGGGCGAAACTTTTATTGAATATATCAGTAACTTGCCGCCGGAAATTGACGGTGTAATCACCGGCCCCAATCGCGCATTTGACTTAGACGACCTTAGAAGAAAACTGCCTATGCAGTACCCTATCAGGTTTTACCCCGATATCACCCACAATGTAAGGTGTGAACACCCCGTCCACTTTAATCATAATGACTGGCACCACGCTTACGCCTCCACCTTAGGGCGGGAAAGTATCAACCCCAGGCCGATTGAATACAGGTTGCTCCACCGCCTTACCAGGCACCATGTTATCGGCAGTGTCAGCTATTCCGAAGGCATTAATGATGATATTAACAAGATGGTCTGGAGCGATATGGACTTTTTCCCGGATGTTTCACTCACCGACACCTTGCAAGACTATGCCAGGGTTTTCATGCCCGGCCTTGATGCCCAAAAGGTAGCCAACGGCATATTCGGTTTAGAGTTAAACTGGTACGGTGACCCCGCCGAAAACCCCCATGTTGAAAGCACACTGAATATCTGGCTGGATTTACTGGAAGACAAGCCGGAAATGATGGAAAACTGGCGCTTCGTTTCCTGCCTTTTCAAGGCCAAGTGTGACGCCCTGGTCAGGCGCAGAAGAATATTTGAGTTGGCTCTTTTAGATGCTGCTTATGCCAAGCTCAAAAAAGGCCAAGTGGATGCTGCCAAGCTCATCTTGGAAACTGACTTTGATGAAGATTATAAGAAGCTGCGTGCCGATATTTTTGCCCACGGTGACCTGCTCTTCCACCAAATCGGCCTGCAATTAGATGTTGAAAATTACGGGGCCGACTCCCCCGACCGTGGCGCCGTTCTGGACACAATTGACCAACCCATAAGCGACAGGCCTTGGTTATTAAACAAGATAAAAGAAGCCCAAGCATTAGGCTCCCAAGAGCAAGCAGCCTTCCTTGACCGTGTGCTCAACCGTTACAAGGTGGCCAAGGATGAATATTATTTTTCCGTTGCCAAGCACGGTTTGGATGTTTTGGGTCTGCCTCAGGTGGGTGAATATTACATTGACTTCCAAGGTGACCGCACCAAGGTCAATAAGGGCAATATGCCCATGGGCATGCTCAAGCTTTATGACCATTACACCTTCAGGTGCAAGTTGGCAGGATTTACACCCGGCCAAGATTATAAGTTAAAGGTAACCTTCTCATCCAAGAGATTCCCCCTTTTAAAGCATCATACAGTTGAGGCTAACGGTGTAACTATTTATGAAGGCCCGCAATTCGGCGGCGAAAAAGACCCGGACTTTGACAGGGAAATGCTCTGCCCCGGCTTTGAAAGCGTTACCTATGACTTACCGGCAGATGTTTTTGAAAACGGATGCTTGGAGCTTATCCTCAGTGAACCCACCGCCGGTGTTAAACTCAGTGAGTTTTGGATTTTGAAGGCTTAGCCTCTACTTGCAAAAGGCTTTGATAAAGTTTATAATTCTAATTGGCAAGTATAAACAAATTGACAAAGGAGCTTTATTATGAAAAAAGTGTTATTTTACGGTATGACAGGCGAAAAAATGTGCTTCCAACATATTTTGCTCAATGCACTGGACCTTAAGGCCGACGGTGCAGAAGTTAAGGTTATTTTTGAAGGTGCTTCTTGCACACTTGTCCCGGTATTTGAAAAAGAGAATAATCCCCTCTATAGGAAGGCCAAGGAAGCCGGCCTGATCGTGGGTGCTTGCTTGGCTTGCTCCAAGACCTTGGGCGTTTTGGAAGAGATTGAAGAAATCGGCATGGAATTGCTCAAGGATATGAATGGGCATGCCGGTGTCAAAGATTACCTCAATGACGGTTACACGGTTATAAGCATGTAGGTTGATTTAAGAAATTTTTAAGGCTGTCGCATCGATTGGTGCGGCAGTTTTTTCTATTAAGCACTTAACTTGTGTAATGTGCTAATTTAAGAGTGTTTTTTTCGTTAATGTTTAACAATCCATTTTTATGATTATTTTCTTAAAACAATATATAATATAGTCGTACATTAAATATCAAATAAGAGGATAGTCAATCTACGATTAATGAAATGGAGGTTAGCAGTGTAGTGTATAGTATAAAAAATAAAAAGGCTTCAAGAATTGAGTTTGTCACTTTTGCAGAGCTAAATATGTTAGAAAGCGACATTGAGGAAATCTTAAGAAACAGTATTGAAATGATATGCGACGAAGAGGAGTCAATGCTAATCGTCGGGAAGCAAGTTAGAAACAAAAAAGGTGGTAGAAGCGACTTAACTGCCATAGACAGTAATGGCAATATTGTACTTATTGAGATCAAAAGAGATAAAAGTGACATTGTAAACCGTAGTGAAGCTTTTGAATTCCAAGCCATTAGGTATGCGGCCAGCTATGCTACAATAAAAGATATAGAGAGCCTAGTTGAAAAAGTTTATGCACCTTACATAGAAAAATATAAGGATGAGTTTGAGCTGGGCGAACTAACATCACATGAACTTGGTATTAGGAAGCTAACTGAATTCCTTGAAGAAAATAATGCAAGCAATAGTTTTAATAAAATGCAGAGGATTATTTTGGTATCGTCAGAATTTGATGACCAAACTTTGTCTGCAGTGACCTGGCTAAATAGTAATAATGTTGATATTAGCTGTTATAAGTTAAATCCTTACAAGCTCGGTGATGAAATTTTCTTTAAAATTGATAAAATACTACCCACGCCAAACCATAGTGAATTTTATGTTGATCTTATGGATTCCCCTGTTACTCACTACACAGATAAAACAAAGAAAAGAACGAACAGAGTCCTGCCTAGAATTGATAATATGCTAGAGTGGGGTGTCGTAAAGGAAGGAGATATCATTCTTCCTAAGGGTAGGGACGGTAGGGCAGAATTATTAGCAAATGGTTATGTGAATGTTGAAGGTAAGGAAATGTCTTTACAAGCATGGCTTAAGGATGTTTATGGTTGGTCCAGCGTTGAGACATATGCTCTTTCAGTCCATCAAGAAACGGGTAAAACTTTGTCTCAACTCCGAGAAGAGTATATGAACAAAAAAAAAGAATCTCATGATGAACTTTAAATTTCATTAAGAGTAGACAATTGAAAGGATTCGCTCTATGTTTTGTCTTAGTTGTGGAAAAGAATTACCTCAAGATGCTCAATTCTGCTTAAGTTGTGGGAAACCAGTAGGCACAGAAATTAAAGATACGATTAACAACAATTTAAGTTTTGCAAGACCCCATAGTATTAGGTTAGTCCATGCAAAGTGTACTAGTTGTGGTGCAACCTTAGAGGTTGATCCAAATAAAAGTGCTGCCATATGCTCTTTTTGTAACGATGCTTATATAGTTGAACAAGCAGTTAATAATTATAATGTAAGTATGCAAGGCAATTTAAATGTAAATAATGCGACCATTAATGTAAGCGGCGTCAGTGTTGATAATTTACTCCTTAGGGCTAAAGATTTTGAAAACAAGTTAGATTTTGAAAGTGCGCTAAGTTATTATAATAAGGTTTTAGATATTGATTTTAGTAGGGCGGAAGCAAAAATCGGCATAGATAGAGTTCGAGACGCAATCGAAAATTATGTGTATTTTGAAACAATAGCAAAAAAAGTTTTTTCGCGCGGTGTTTTACAACTTAGGCCGGAAAAAATAGTCTATATTTCAAATAAAGGTAAAGAAAAGGTCTTTTTTCTTCGTCAAATTACTGAAATTACACGTTCTCTTATGAATATGCAATTCAAGTATCTAGATGCTAAGCTTACTAATATTGTGTCCTATGAAACCATGGGCTTTCCATCTACTAGGGAATCGAAAGAATGGGTAACCATAATTAACAATGCTAAAGAAGACATTTATCCGCAATAGTTTTTTGTGGGAAAAAGTTTTAACCGTTATAGTTTAGATAGCAACTTGTCTTGAATCCGGCACCGGCTTTTTAACAGGATATCCGCCTATATAGGGAAAATCATCTAAGATGGTCCACTTTTCTCTTGCCATTGAGGGCACCCTTTAACAAGAAGCCCTTAAAAAGTTTAAAACCACCGATTTGATTCGGTGGTTTTGTTTTGCTTTCTTAATTTAAATTATCCGGGACATGTTTACCGCTTTTCTTTCTTTGTTTCAAGCACTCTGTAAGCAAATACTCTATCTGCCCATTGACAGACCTAAAATCATCTTGGGCCCAAGCCGCAATTTGATTATAAAGCTCTTTTGACAACCTTAAGGGTATTTGTTTTTTGGGGTTAGCCATTAGTACAAGCTCCCACTGTTTACAATTGGCTGGGCATCCCTGTTACCACACAGCACCACAAGCAGGTTGGAAACCATAGCCGCCTTTCTTTCTTCATCAAGGGTGACTATATCGTTCTCATTGAGCTTTTTAAGTGCCATTTCAACCATACCGACGGCACCGTCAACTATCATCTTGCGCGCGTCTATAATTGCGCTTGCCTGCTGGCGTTGTAACATCACGGCGGCAATTTCAGGTGCGTAAGCCAAGTATGTTATTCTTGCTTCAATAATATCAAGCCCGGCCTCTTCAACACGCTCTTGAATCTCATCACGGATGCGTTGGGCTACGGTAACGCTTGAAGCACGCAAGCTCCCCTCATCAGGCTCGCCGTCACCGGTAGTGTCAATCCCCGGTGAAACATCATAGGGATACAAACGCACAATATTTCTTAAAGCACTGTCGCATTGAAGGGAAAGGTATTCTTTAAAATTATCAACATTAAAAACAGCTTTGGCCGTATCGTTTACTCGCCACATAACCGCAATGCCTATTTCAACCGGATTGCCCAAAACATCGTTAACCTTTTGCTTTTGATTGTTTAAGGTCATTACCTTTAGCGATATTTTTTTACTCACGCGTTCAACTTGAGTTGTTTGAGAGCTTGAATTAGTAATGGTTTTATAAGTTTTTGAACTTTCGACATCCCCGCTTTGACCCAAGCGTGTTTTGGCTGCCGGGTTGACGGCTACCGAAAAAGGATTAACAAAATAAAAACCTGCTTCTTTGATAGTGCCGATATAATTACCAAAAAGAGTTAGGACCAGAGCCTCTTGAGGTTTAATAACTTTAAGGCCCATAAAAGGTATTACGCCAACTATTGAATAAATAAACCCACCGAGGATTATAGCGTTACTAATCTGCCTTAAGGGAAAGAAATTATAGTTTTCATTAATATAGATACCCAAAATGATCAATAAGACAGACAAGACATATAAGGCGGTAAAAATAATCAGTGCGGGCATTCCCCTACGGGTTTTTACAATTTTTTCATTCATATTAGTTCTCCTTTCAACCTTGTATCATAATGATATCTTTTTGATATCTACTTGTCAAGTATTTTAATTGTTTTTGGCATGTTTTTTAATTATTTGTAAACAATGCCGAGTAAGTTTGACCTAAAGAGATTTTTGATGTATATTATAAACAGAGGTTAGCACTCCCTGGTCAAGAGTGCTAATAACATGAAATGAAAAGGAGTTGTTAAAAATGGCAGGATTAGTACCTTTTAACCGTAGACGAGGCGAATTGGTGCACACCGGCTTCGGTGACCTTTACAATGTTCTGGATGATTTTTTCAGTGATGGTTGGGGTGTGAGGCGAACATTGGCCAATGACACCTTCAAGCTTGATGTTCAAGAAGACGATAAGGGTTATTACATTGAGGCCGAGTTGCCCGGTGTTGAGAAAGATGAACTGAAGATTTCACTTAATGAAGGTAGGCTTATAATCGGAGTTGAGCGTGAAGAAAAAAGCAATAATGAAGACGAGGACAAAAACTATGTTCATAGAGAAAGACGCTATTGCTCCATGAGGCGCAGCATCTACCTACCCGATGCCGATGTTTCCAATGTAAGCGCAAAGCTTGATAAGGGTGAGCTTCAAGTGACTGTGGGTAAGGCTGAAAAGCAAGTAACTTCCGTTGAAGTTCAGGTTGAATAAAATTAAAAGTTTATAAGATAAAAAGACAGAGCCTTTGACCGAGGCCCTGTCTTCTTTTCCTTTTCGGCTATTAGGCCGCAATTACAAGCTTGCTCATATTCACAAGAATTTCAAAGGATTTGAAAATTATATTCATGGCGTAATCAAAATCATTGATGGGTACTGTTCTGCCTGGCAAATCCCACTTTTCACCATAGGGTTCAAGGGTTACATTTAAATCTGCCGGGGCGTAGCTGTCCGCAATGAAGGAATTTAACAAGGGTTTAATCAGTTCTTCCATAAGGCGGGCGGTTATGGTTTTGGCAAAAAACACTTTTGCACTGCTTGTATAGGCCAAATCATAGGCTTGGTTCGGTAAATCGGGTAAGTCTAAACCAAGGTGCTTAAAAAAGCCTAAAGTTGCTGCCGGGCCAAGGTTTGTAAACACATTAATAAGCAAGGCCGCCAAACCTTTTTTGAAAATTTCAATTTCAAGTGAATCATGTGCAAGGTTTTCATCCCCGGCGTAATGAACGGCATAGATGGCACCGGCAAGTTCCAGTATATTACGGTAGTCGCTTTGGGGGATGGAGTCACCGCCGGCGGCAACTATTTCTTCAACACTGTCAATTGCAGCGGTACCGGGGTCATATAGGGGCATGTTTAAGCCGTCGGCCAAGGCATCCATTATGCCTTCAACACTGCCATAGAAGGGAGAGTCTTTTTCAATATTAAGGGCGCTTGCCAAGCGTTTTGTGAAGTTTGGCACATCATAGGCAACGCTCATCAGCCCGGACTTATAATAGCCGTAGCTGTAGGCGGGGAAATCTTCTTCCATCAGTTTAAGCTGGGCATTGTTATAACCTTCGGGCAGAAGCGAGAGGTCTATTTTGTCAATATAATCTGTTTGGACAATCACAGCCTCATCGGAAAACTCTAATTTCCTATAGGCGTTGGGGTAGGTCAAGAGGCAGCCTGTTTCAATGTCATAAATACGGTTACCCTCGGCCGAAACCGCCATGGAAATATCATTGGCATGCTCGTGGCCTGTAATAAAATATTTGATTCCCCAATCTGCGAAAAGGGTTGCATTTTCCCTGGCGTTTTCAATATTCATTGCACTGCCCATAATATCTTGTATGCCAAAATGGGGCAGAACATTATGGTGAACCATACCGATAATTTTTTTACCCTCCGCTTTTGCGGCAAAAACTTGTTCTTCAATCCAAGCTAAAAGTTCCGGTGTCATTTGGCTTGAATCGCTCCTGTATTTACAAGCATCTATGGCCAAAAGGCGGTATTGACCGTCAAGGTCGGCCGTATAAGAGCCGGAGGTGTCATGTTGAGCGAGGGCTTCGTTGTAGCCCAAATCTTTATAGATTTCCAAGAAGTCTTCCAAGTCCAAACGGCCGGAAGATGCCGATGTGCGAATGTCATGATTGCCGGGGATAACAAAAATTCTTTTGCCCGTTCTTTGCTTGAACTCGTTCAAAATCTTCGCCAACCCCAAGTGTTCGGTCCAGTGCCCTTCTTCACTCAAATCCCCCGGAATTAAAAGGATTTCCGTGTCGGAAGCTTCAAAGCGTTTGAGAAACTCATCTATGATGGCGTCCGCTTCATAGGTCAGCATGCTCTTGTCATTGGTGTGGGAGTATAAGGGATCACCCGGTAGAGACTGCTTTTCATTGACCGGGGGTAAATCGGTGTAGGGTTTATAGTGGATATCGGAAGCTACCCAAAAGGTTAAGGGTTTGGGTGCTTGGGCCATTGCCCCCACCATGGGTATTAAGAGACAAACACTTAAGATAAGACTCAATAAGGCTTTAAATTTTCTTTTCATTACCGACACCTCTCACTTTTCAAAATATTTCTTTAAATATTGCCCTGTAAAAGATTCTTTTACTTTGGCAATTTTTTCCGGCGTTCCTTGGGCTACAATTTCCCCCCCGGCGTCCCCTCCGTGCGGGCCCAGGTCAATAATATGGTCGGCGGTCTTAATAACATCCAAGTTGTGTTCGATAACAACTATTGTGTTGCCCGTATCCACAAGCTTTTGCAAAACATCAATTAGGCGGTGAACATCCGCCGTATGTAGCCCTGTGGTGGGTTCGTCCAAAATGTAAATGGTTTTGCCCGTTGGCCGTTTTGAAAGCTCGGTAGATAGTTTAACCCGCTGGGCCTCCCCTCCCGACAAGGTCGGGGCCGGCTGACCGATTTTGATATAACCCAAGCCGACATCAAAGAGTGTTTGGAGTTTCCGCTTGATTTTCGGAATAGCCTCAAAAAAGTTTAAGCCTTCTTCAACAGTCATTTCTAAAACATCATATATGTTTTTACCCTTATACTTTACTTCCAAGGTTTCACGATTGTAACGGGCACCCTTGCAAACTTCGCAAGGAACATATATGTCGGCCAAAAAATGCATTTCAATTTTTACAATACCGTCACCCTGGCAAGCTTCACAACGCCCGCCTTTGACATTAAAGGAAAAACGGTTGGCCCGGTAGCCCCTGGCCCGTGCTTCGGCCGTTGCTGCATAGAGTTCCCTGATATCGGTAAAAACCCCCGTATAGGTTGCGGGGTTGGAGCGCGGGGTTCTGCCGATGGGTGATTGGTCAATATTAATGACCTTGTCAAGTTCTTCCATGCCCTCGATGGCCTTGTGGGCACCCGGATTTTTCCTTGCTCCGTTGAGTTCAACCGCAAGTTTTTTATAGAGTATTTCATTTATCAAGGATGATTTGCCGGAGCCGGAAACCCCGGTTATAAGCACAAAGCAACCAAGTGGTATATTTACATTTATGTTTTTTAAATTGTTTGCGCGCGCACCTATAATTTTTAAATTCTTGCCCTTGCCTTTGCGCCGCTTTTCGGGCAGTGGTATGGAAAGTTTGCCGCTCAAATATTTGCCTGTCAAAGAATCTTCACAGTCTATTATTTTATTTATATCGCCCTGGCAAACCACCCGCCCACCATGTATGCCGGCACCGGGGCCGATATCTAAAATATGGTCGGCCGCGTACATGGTTTCTTCATCGTGTTCCACAACAATAAGTGTATTGCCCAAATCCCTCAAGTCTTTAAGCGTTTCCAAAAGTTTTGCATTATCACGCTGGTGAAGCCCTATGCTGGGCTCGTCCAAAATATAAAGAACGCCCATAAGGGAAGACCCGATTTGTGTTGCCAAGCGAATGCGCTGGCTTTCACCCCCGGACAGGCTGCCCGAAGAACGCGCCAAGGTCAGGTAATCCAGGCCGACACTGGCCAAAAAATTCATTCTGTCACTTATTTCTTTAACAATTGAAGAGGCAATGGCACTGTCACGCTCACTGAGCTCAAGTTTGTTTAAAAATTCAATTCCCTTATTTATGGGCTTGCTTACAAATTCATGAATCCCTATATCCCCTACCGTAACGCTCAAGGATTCCTTTTTCAGGCGCGCTCCCTTACAGTCCGGGCAAGTGTTTGTGGCCATGTATTGTTCCACATCCGCTCGTGCCGATTCGCTGCCGGTCTCGGTATAGCGGCGTTCAAGATTGTTTACTATCCCCTCAAACTCAACTTCATAGGACCCGCTGCCGTATTCCTTGCGGCGTTTTACTTTTATCTTCTTGCCTTTGGTTCCGTACAAGACGGCGTCCAAGGCTTTCTTTGGCAAATCTTTAACCGGTGTATCCAAAGAAAAACCATAGTGTTCGGCCAGGCCTTCGTAATACATTCCGGCGATGGTGCTGTCATCCGCAGCGGACCAACCGCTGGCCACTATTGCCCCCTGGCGTAAAGAAAGATTCTTGTTGGGGATAATTAAATCCGGGTCGGGCTTCATAAAAACAGCCAAGCCCGAACAAGTTGGGCAAGCGCCGAAAGGGCTGTTGAAAGAGAACATGCGCGGCGTGAGTTCTTCAACACTGACACCGTGTTCCGGGCAGGCATAGTTTTGTGAAAAGAGCATCTCTTCGCCGTCAATCACATCAATAAGCAAAAGACCGCCGGCCAAAGAAGTGGCGGTTTCAACCGAATCCGCCAAGCGCCCCCTTAATTCATCACGCATTATGAGCCTGTCAACAACAATTTCTATGTTGTGTTTTTGGTTTTTGTTAAGCTTAATGGGCTCACCAAGCTCATACATATGGCCGTCTACCCTTACGCGCACAAAACCGCTGCGCTTGGCTGCTTCAAACTCCTTGACGAACTCGCCCTTACGCCCCCTAACAATCGGGGCCAAAACTTGGAACCTGGTGCCCTCTTTGAGTTGCATTATTCTGTCAACAATATCGTCAACCGTCTGCCTGCTTATAACCCTGGAACAAACCGTACAATGGGGCACCCCGACCCGAGCATATAAAAGCCTTAAGTAGTCATAAATTTCGGTCACTGTGCCGACTGTTGAGCGTGGGTTTTTAGATGTTGTTTTTTGGTCGATTGAAATGGCCGGTGAAAGCCCTTCTATGTAATCAACCCTGGGCTTTTCCATTTGCCCTAAAAATTGGCGGGCATAGGCCGACAGGGACTCAACATAGCGCCGCTGGCCTTCAGCATAGATTGTATCAAAGGCCAGGGATGTTTTGCCCGAACCCGACAAGCCCGTAAAAACTATAAGCTTATCACGCGGTATTTTCACATCGACATTTTTAAGATTGTGCTCACGGGCACCTTTTACCGTTAAATATTTTTGTGGCAATTTTTCCTCCGGTTTTTCTTCTAATCAAAATTTACTTGCCCTTGCGGATAGCTTCAATCCTATCGCGTAGGTAGGCTGCATGTTCAAATTCTAAAATTTGAGCTGCCGCTTTCATTTCTTTGGTCAGTTTTTTGAGCAGTTGCTCACGATCACGCGCAGACATTTTTTTAATGGATTTTTCCGTATCCGACTTGCCGGATATTTCTATAATGTCATGCACATCTTTTTTAATCGTTTTGGGTACTATGCCTTTTGCCTTGTTATAGGCTTCCTGCTTTTCACGGCGGCGCACGGTTTCTTTTATGGCCCGTTCCATGGAAGGGGTTACACTGTCCGCATACATGATAACTTGGCCGTTGACATTGCGGGCCGCGCGGCCGATTGTTTGGACAAGCGCTGTTTCGGAACGCAAAAAGCCTTCCTTATCGGCATCTAAAATTATAACCAGTGATACTTCGGGTAGGTCAAGGCCTTCCCTTAATAAGTTTATACCGACCAATACATCAAACTCGCCCAGGCGCAAATCCCGTATTATTTCCATGCGCTCAATTGTATCAATATCGTGGTGCATGTAGCGCACCCTTATACCGGCATCTTCAAGGTAATCGGTTAAATCTTCCGCCATTTTTTTGGTCAGGGTTGTTAAGAGAACCCTTTCCGACCTTTCACTTCTGATATTTATTTCGGATATGAGGTCTTCAATTTGGCCTTCTGTCGGTTTGACCGTAATTTCCGGGTCCAAGAGGCCGGTGGGGCGGATAACCTGCTCGATAAGGGCTGCACTTTTTTCTTTTTCAAAGGGGCCGGGTGTCGCACTTACAAATATTTTTTGACCCGTGCGCTCATAAAACTCTTCAAAGGTAAGGGGTCTGTTGTCATAAGCCGAGGGAAGCCTGAAGCCAAAGTCCACAAGGCTGTCCTTACGCGACTTGTCCCCCGCGTACATTCCCCTCACCTGGGGCAAGCTGACATGGGATTCGTCAACAAAGAGTATGAAATCTTCGGGAAAATAGTTTAACAAGGTAAAGGGTGCGGAACCCGGCGGCCGACCCGCCATAACACGCGAGTAATTTTCAATCCCCTTGCAAAAGCCGGTTTCGCGCAGCATCTCAATGTCATATTCTGTTCTTGTCTTAATGCGCTGCGCTTCCAATAGCTTGCCTTCTTCGGTAAAGAACTTGACTCTTTCCGCCATTTCTTTCTTTAAGTCTTCAAGGGCTTTTTCTAATTTATCGGGCGGAATAACATAGTGTGAGGCCGGGTAAATAGCCAAGTGAGACAAATTGTTAATAACCTGGCCCGTCAGGGCATTAATTTCGCTAATCCTTTCAATCTCGTCACCGAAAAGCTCAATTCTGTAAGCATATTCATTTGAATATGCCGGGAAAACTTCAATAACATCCCCTCGTACCCTGAATTTATTGCGGGTGAAGTTTATATCATTGCGTTCATATTGTATTTCGACCAGTTTTGCCGTTATTTCATCGCGCGGCCTTTGCATACCGGGGCGGAGCGATATAACCATATTACGGTAGTCTATGGGGTTACCCAGGCTGTAAATGCATGACACACTTGCCACAATAATAACATCGCGCCGCTCGGACAGGGCTGATGTGGCCGAGTGACGCAATTTATCAATCTCATCATTTATGGATGAGTCTTTTTCGATATAGGTGTCGGTGTTGGGGATGTAGGCTTCGGGTTGGTAATAATCGTAGTATGAAACAAAATATTCCACGGCGTTTTCGGGGAAAAACTCCCTAAACTCGCTGCACAATTGAGCGGCCAGGGTTTTGTTATGGGCCAAGACCAAGGCCGGGCGATTTACACGCGCCAAAACATTAGCCATGGTAAAAGTTTTGCCCGACCCCGTTACACCCAAAAGTGTTTGTTCCATATCACCCTTCTTGAGCCCCGCTACAAGGGCATCAATAGCCCCCGGCTGGTCACCGGTGGGCTTGAAGGGTGAATGAAGAATAAATTTACCCATATTGACTCCAAAAAGCTGCTGTAACTAAATTTTGCGACTGCCGGGTTTTACAAGCTCAAGCTTGCCTTCCTTGCAAATGGGGCAATCTTGCGGCTCCCAAGAGCTGACATCTGCTGTGTAAACTGCCTTGTAAGGCACCTCAAAATCAATATTGCCGCCTGTTCTGTCAACAATAGACCCGACACCGACAACAAGGCCGCCCAGGTTTTCTATAAGCTCAATAACTTCCTTAACAGACCCGCCTGTGGTAACAACATCTTCAACAACCAAAACCCTTTGCCCGGGCTCAATGACAAAGCCGCGGCGCAAGGTCATTTTGCCGTCTTCGTCCCTTTCGGTGAAGAAGTTTTCTGTTTTTGTATGGCGGCTGACTTCGTAAGCCATCTGCACAGCCCCAAGGGCCGGGCCGATAACAAGCTCAACCCCGTCATCTTTGAAAAGCTCGGCCAAGCTTGAACAAAGAGCTTCACTGTATTTTGTGTTTTTAAAAACTTTTGAGCATTGCAGGTATTTATCACTATGTCTGCCGGAAGTAAGTTGGAAGTGCCCTTCCATCAAAACGCCCGATTCTTTTAAAATTTCAATAATTTGCTCTTGCTTTAACATATTTAGCCCCCCGATTAGTAATTTTATCCCATTGATTATACACTATTTATGTCATTTTTAAAAGTAGATTGATGTGTTATAATTGATTGTGACAGATTGAGATTGGGTGATAGTTTGAAAGCATTTAAAATTAAAAAGAATGACGCGGGGCAAAGGTTGGATAAGTTTCTGACCAAGAGTTTCCCTGCTCTTCCGCCTTCCCTTGCTTACCGTTTTATCAGAACGCGCCATATCAAAGTTAATGGCAAAAGAGCTGATTTTTCTCAAGTTTTAGCTGAAGGTGACTTGCTGGAACTTTATATTAAGGACGAATTTTTGCTTTCGGCTAAAAACCGCCTTGATTTTCTAAAGGCATCGGCGGAACTTGACCTTGTGTATGAGGATGAAAACCTTCTTATAGCCAACAAGCCTGCCGGGCTTTTGAGCCATCCCGATAAAAATGAATACAGGGACACTCTTTCAAGCAGGATTTTAAAGTATTTATATGAAAGCGGGCATTATGACCCCGAAAAAGAAATGTCTTTTACCCCCGCTTTGGTAAACCGTTTGGACAGAAACACACAGGGTCTGATAATCGCCGCAAAAAATGCCGCTTGCCTGCGTTTTTTAAATCATAAAATGCGTTCGGGTGAAATCAGGCGCTTTTATCTTTGTGCCGTTCAAGGCTCTTTAGCCAAAGAAAGTGATACCCTGGAAGATGCCATGATTAAAGATCGGCAAGAAAACAAGGTTGAAATTAAGAAGAGTGCGAAAGCGCAAAACAAAGATTTTAAAAAAGCCAAGACCAAATATAAGGTTTTAGCCCAAGTCCCGGGTCAAAGCTTGCTTGAAGTTGAACTTATAACCGGGCGCAGTCATCAAATTAGGGTGCACTTGGCCAACTTGGGCAACCCCATCATCGGTGACATAAAATACGGCTATAGGCCCAAAGAAAAGACCGACAAAACGAGCCCCCTCGCCTTGCTTTCTTACAAGCTGATTTTTAATTTTTCCCAAGCCGACCCTGCCTTCCAATACCTCAAAGGGCGGGTATTTGAGTTGGACTCATCGGATTTTGCCGCAAAATTCACCCTACCTTGAGGCTTTCCAAAAGGTCAAATCCGCCCCCGACCGACTATTTTATAAATCTTTATGGTTATCCTAAAACAAGCTCTTGTAATAAAAACAGTTTTAGTATAGTATAATATGCGTTGTTAAGAGCAGATTAACTGCAAAAAACACTTGAAAAGGATGAAAATTTTTATGGCTAAAAATGACAACAGAAGTAAGTCTGAAATTTACCGCGAGGAAAGAAAGGAAAGGCTTGCCAAAGCCGCCAAGGCCAGGGCAAAGAATGCCGGCAAAACCGCAAAGGCTCAAAAGCTTGTTCAAAAAACGCTTTCTATAGCCTTGGTGCTTGCTATTGCCTTTTTTGCTGTGTGGAATGTTTTGAGCATGACCGGTACCGTTGAAAAAGCTGTCACAGTAATGACGGTTGGTAACAGCAAGGTTAGCGCGCGTGACTACAATTACTACTACATTCTCACTTACAACTACACCGTAGGCCAGGCCCGCCAGTTTGAGCAACAATATGGGCAAAACATTATGGGCTTTGAAACCGGCATTTCACCCGATGAGCAAGCCTACCCCCAAGCTGATGAAGACAGCGATATAAAAACCTGGGCCGATTACCTGAGCCGGTCTGCTTTAGACCGCGCACAACAATATGAAGCCTTGTACAAGGAAGCAATATCGCTCGACAAGGCAAAATATTCGCTGACCGAAGAAGAGCGGGAAGAATTAAACGAACAAATGGAAGAGTTGCGTGAATCGGCTGCCAAGCAGAGCTTTTCCCTTAACGCCTATCTCAGGGCTTCTTACGGCAAGGGTGTTAATGAAAAATTCTTACGCAAACAATTGGAAAAAGAATCTATCGTTGCAAGGTTCAACGAAGACAAGTTAGAAGAATTTAAAGATGCTTTGACCGATGATAAAATTGAAGCCCTTTACAAAGAAGCCAGGGACGAATACGATGTAATGAGCTTGCGTATCTTTAGTATAAGAACCCCGATGTTGGATGCCAAAGAAGACGAAACAGAAGAACAATTTGCAGACCGCCAAAAAGCCGAAGCAAAGAAAGCAAAAGAAAAGGCCGACGCAATGTTGGCAACTGTTTCGGATAACGCTTCCTTCGTCGAGGCCGCCAAAGAGAACAAAGAGCTTATGGAAGGCGAAATTTATGACGCCGATGAAGATACCATGCAGTTTCATAAAACAAAAGCAGCTGTTTCGCAAAAAGCCAACGAAGATGCCGCTGATTGGGCTTTTGCCAAAGACAGACTTGTGGGTGACAAAAAGGTTTTCCAAGATGAAGACGGTGATTGCCATGTTCTTTTGGTAACCGCCCTAAAGGCGCCCCCCATCAAGGTAGATGTCAGGCATGTTTTGGTATCCTTCTTAGATGAAAATTCCGAAAGTGAAGAACCGACAGACGAAGAAAAGGCCAATGCCAAGAGCAAGGCTGAAAAGCTTTACAAAGAATGGCAGGAAGGCGATAAGAGCGAAGATAGTTTTGCCGAACTTGCCAAGTCCGACTCGGGCGACCCCGGTTCTGCCGAAAACGGCGGTCTTTATGAAGATGTTGCCATCGGGTCCATGGTTGCCCCTTTTGAAAATTGGTGTTTCGACTCCACAAAAAAGCCCGGTGATTCAGGAATTGTTGAAACTTCATACGGCTACCACCTGATGTACATGGTTAAAAACGATGCTAACAACTTCCAATACATCGATGACATTCGCGAAAACAAATCGGTTGAAGACATTGAAGAATACCTTGAAGGCCTGCTTGACAAAGATGATTATGCAATGAATGAGAAAGACAAGGCCATAGCTTGGGCCCAAAAGAACACACTCAAAATCATCAAGAAGATGATAAGGATGTACCAGTAAAATCAGATAAAATCAAAAAGAAAAAGCTCCCTCAAGTTTTTTGACTTGAGGGAGCTTTAGTTTATGAGTAAATAATTTATTTAGATTTTAGGTAGACATTGGGTTCGGAGTCGCTTTGTTTTCTCAATGTAAGCGCATCGTTTTTTATGTTGAAAAAATATGTTAAGTCATAATCCAGACCCAAGAAGGAAAAACTAAAGGTGATTTTTTTGTCGGCCTTGTCTATCGTGTAGCTGCCTTCCACATCGCCTTCGTAACCAAACTCAATATCAAAGGCTTCCACCGGGAATTTTGCGACCCCGCCCTTTTCAAACTGAAGGGTAAAGTTAGTGTTTGCGTTAGTCCACTTACCCACAATTTGCTTTGTGGGGTTGTCACTGACTTTAAGAACAAGAAAAGCAGCAGTAAGGGTAAGGGCCAGAGCTAATACTATAGCTAACAACTTTCTCATGCAATCTTCCCCCCGGTAATATATATAACAAAGGTCACTTTTTCACCTTGAAGCCCATCACTCACGAATATAATAATTGAAAACAAGAGTTTTGTCTACTTTTTAGGCTGATTTTCTTTTTTTCAACAGAATCGAAACTGCGATAAGCGAAGCTAAAACAGATATAGCGGCAAAGACCGCTGCTAACTTATAGCCTTGGGTGGACCGACCGGGCTCGTTAGAATCAGCATCGCTTTCATCACCAACCAAGGAAGAGTCACCCGAGGGTTCGGTAGTGCTTTCGGGTTCGGTGCCTTCCCCTTCTTCTTGAATATAAATACTGCCGTCATCGGCAATTGAGACCGGAATGCTTTCTTTTTCAAGGTATTCAATGAGTTCTTGTTTTTCTTCTTCGTTTAGAAGGGGTTTTCCCTTCCCTTCTTCGTCTTTATCTATAGTGGTTTTTATATTTTTATCTGCTTGTGTGTGTGTTTCCGGTGAGTCCGTGGGTTTTGGCTTGGCCTTGTCCGGAAAAATTTTGTCTAAAATTGAATCCGGCACAGTAACCCATTCAAAGGCTTGGCTATCTTTTTGGCTTGCTTTTTCACCCTTTGTTGTCACGGTTTCGGGGCTTGTAGGTTTTGTCGCTGCCGGTTTAGTTGTGGTTGGTTTAGTTGTTGTGGGCTTGGTGGTCGTAGGCTTGGTAGTCGTAGGTTTGGTGGTTGTCGGCCTTTGAGTAGTTGTAGTGTCCCCTGTTCCCCCGCTGACGCTCACCGATCCGTTTTTGACGGTGAAGGGCACTTCATCGTAGCTTTTGTAGTGATAATTTTCTTCTACACTAAGTTTTAAATCGGTCTTTCCCGACCAACCCGGCAATATTTTAAATTCCACGGTTAAAAGTGGGCCGCCGAAAGAGAGACCGCCGGCATGGATAAGGACAAGACGAAATCCGGCTTTATAATCAGGGTTGACCGTAATCATAGCACCGGTGGTCGTGTTGTATTCGTTTTTTTCATATTTGAGTTTTGATTTATCATAGCTTAAATCAAAACTCATGGCTCCGACTTCCGAATTAGGGCTTATGTTAACGCTTACTTCGACCGTGTCCCCCGCCTTACCCGAAACTTTGGAGACAGTGTATTCCATGGGCGAAACAGCCCTTGGCTTTAAAACAAAGACAGACAGAGGCAGAATAAGTAATGCAGTTAAGGCAAGCACTAAAAATCTTTGCAGAAACTTATTCCTTATTTTTTTATTAAATACATAGTTCATAAGAACACCTGCTTATTTAATCGATTTCTTTTTCCTATAGATATAGATGGCGCCGACTATAAGAATTAAAATTGATGCTCCTGCGGTAATGGCAGTAAAAATATTCGCAAGATTACCGTTAATCGTAGCATTAGAGCCGGTTTTTATTTCAACTCCGCCGTTTTCAGTCTTAAAGTCAAGTTTTTCGTGATTAGCATTATAAATTTGGTCTTCTTCTACTGCAAGCTCAACTTCAGCCAAGCCCGAAGCATCATCTAAAACAGTAAAGTTTAGGTCAAGTATCGGGTCTGCGCTATTGATTCCTTCCGCATGCACAATAGAAGCATTAATAAGTGAACGATCTTCACCTTCCACAGTGCCTGCTTCATTTACCGAGCCAAGACCGCCCAATGCGCTTACTTTTTCATCAAAATTTTCCAACTTAAGTTTTGTATTATCGTATTTGATTTTTAAGTCCAGTGCCGCGACACCGGAATCGGGTGACAGGCTAATGGATATGCTTACACTTTCACCTGCTTTGGCTTCTTTGCGGTCAGCTTTTATCAGAATTGCACCCGTTGCAAAAACCGAAAAGGAAAGTAGGAAGACCAACATAAGCGATAGGGCTAAACCGACAGTTTTAAGACAAATGTTTTTCTTTGACATAATTTTACTCCTCCTTTTATTCAACTATTCAACTTTTTCTATCTCAAGTGAAAGGATTTTAACATCCTCAAGAGGCTTGTCCATAGCATTCACCGGGACGGCAGCAATTGCATCCACAACTTCCATCCCCTCATAAACTTGGCCGAATACACTATGGCGAAAATCCAGCCAGGGTGTACCTTCCTGCGCCTGCACAATAAAGAACTGGCTGCCGTTGGTGTTGGGGCCTGCGTTAGCCATTGAAAGCGAGCCGCGCAAATTTCGAAGTTCCGGCACAAATTCGTCTTCAAAACATTGACCCCAAACACTTTCACCGCCGCGGCCGGTTCCTGTAGGGTCGCCGCCTTGAATCATAAAGTCATTTATAACTCGGTGGAAGATTATGCCTTCATAATAACCGTTTTTTGCATGAGTTGCAAAGTTTTCAACTGTTTTGGGGACCAAGTCCGCAAAAAGCCTTATCTTGATAGCACCCAAACTTGTCACCATGGTTGCAACATTCTCGCCCGCTTGCGGTTTTTCGACTTGATTGAACATATTAGAATTCCTCCATTGTTTTATTTCTTTTAATTTTCAGCATCGGCCGCTTGCGCGACTTCTTGATTTGTTTCTTTTCTGGTCAAGAGGATTTGCGTTACCTCTGCTTGCTTCTTTCGAGGATAATTATAGAAGAAATAAGGTATAACCGCCAAGACCGTACTCACGCTTGCAATTATCAAGGGCAGATAAAACAAACCCTTAAGTGTTGCGGGGCTTTGTGTCGGTGCGTTTGGCACGAAATGAATAACTTTAATGATTACGGCGGTTGAAACAGCCCCAATTGAGCCCACAACCTTTGCCAGGAAGCCTTCAATGGCATAGATCATGCCGTCATTGCGCTCCCCTGTTTTCCATTCAAGATAATCCACGGTATCGGCCACCATTGACCAGTAAAGAATACTTCGAATTGTACCCGGTAATGTATTGAGCAAGCTTACGGCAATAACCACCATAATATTTGAATAGCCTAAAATCATATATAAAATGTTTATTGTGATTTGGAATATGGCACAGCCGAAAACTATCTGCCTTTTTTCAAACCTTTCGGTAAGTTTCGGCACCAGATAGGTACCTAAAAGCAAAGTTGGAAAACCCGCCAGGCCAATGTAGGTTTGTAGGGCGGGGTTGCCCAGGTTATAGGTATAAAACCAAAGCCCCGTGTTGCCTGCGTTGATAAGCCCGCCAATGGTGTTGCCCAACATTAAAAGCAAGAGCAATTTGTTTTTGAAAAAACCCTTGAACATGTCTGTAATGTTTTGATTGCTGCCCGTTGTTGAGAAAACCCGCTCTTTTACATTGCCCACGATAAGATAGTTGTAAAAGACAAAGCCGAGTGCAACAAATGCCGCTACGCCGAAGTAAATATAAGTTTTGGCCTTAATATTATCATTTTCAAAAAAGCTTAAAAGTATCGGCACCACACCGCCCACAACCGCCGACCCCATGGTGGAAAACATGCGAGCAACCGAAATAATTTTGCTGCGTTCTTGTGCATTGGGTGATATGGAATTGTAAAGGGTCATGAAGGCGGTTCCGTTTAAAGTGTGCAAAGTTTCAAAAAGAATATAAGAAACCAGAGCCAAAAGTGTCCTGAAAGCTATGTTGATTTTTGGATCTTGCGAAAAGGTGGGAGCCGAAAACATTACTAAAAGTAAAACGGCACCCGGGATCCCCGTCTTCTTAAAAAAGGGAATGGCCTTGCCTTCATGCGAGGCCCGTTTGTCAAAGTAAACGCCCAAAATAGGGTCATTTACCCCATCCCACAGGCGGCCTATAACCATAATCAACGATAAAGCTACGCCGGTTAAGCCCAAAATATCAATATAAAAGTAAGACAAGTAGCCCAAAACGGCATAAGACATATCACGAAAAAATGAGGCTATATAAAAGGATAACCTTTCTTTTGGCGAAGTGTAGAGCCTCCCCGCAACCGAGGGGGCTTTAAGTATTTGTGTTTGTGTGTTTTCCAAATTTTCACCTCAAGTTAATGTTTAGTAAAAGTATATGGGGTTTGTAAGGGCATAGACCAAGGGCGGTATATCTTTTTTAGCCTCTTCTTTAGACAATGTGCTTAAAACAAGCTTGTGCAAAAGTTTGGCAAAAAAGCCTTTTTCATAAACAATTTGCGCTCTGACAAAACCCTTATTTCTAACAGTCATTGAATATTCATAGTCGCCCGTTTTTTTATTTTCATATTCAAAAACCAGGCCTTCTTGGGTGAAGACCTGCAAAACATGACCTTTTTTCATCCCTTTGGCACTAATGGTCAGTGCTTTGTCTTCATCCAAAGCTATTTTGTCACCGACTGTGTATTGGCCGCATCTGATGTCAAGCATTGTTGTGTCGGGGCCTTTTGTGATTACCATCTTACCCTTTTTAATGGCTTCCAAGAGGGTTTCTTTGTCGTTACTATCGGCCCAAACCCTGGTAGTTGGTGAAGCTAAAAGGTCGGTTACATAATAATCACGGTGGTAGTCCGACCCGCCCGTTACCGGAATTTGCTTGCCCTTTTCAAGCTCTTTTTGCCACCAGTCAAGGGCTAACATATCTTTCCTGACAGCAGGCCCGTTCCAAATTTCAATAGCGTCGTAGTCTATTTGGTCAAAGTCCCACAAGATTGGGCACATAAAGCAAAATGGATGGTTTAAAACCCGCATGGCTCCCCTGCTTTTGGCCTGGTCTAACTTTTGGTTTAATTCATCTATATTATTAACTGCATATGTACCGTCATAAGGTTTTTCATGCCCCAATAAATTGATATGGCCTTTATAATTTGTCAGTTCCAAGCCTTCTACCACAGTCAAATCCTTCACCTTGGGGATGGGCGTGTCCTGTGTTGAATTGTTGTGGTCGGTTATAAAAACAAAGTCCAAGCCTTTTTTAACAGCCTTTGCGGCAAGCTCTTCCGGAGTTAAGACACCGTCGCTGCCCCTGGTGTGTGTATGTAAGTCTCCCAGCAAATAGCGAAAATGCTTGAGCTTAAAATTCACATTATAAGATACCTTGGATCCTGTGGCCTTAACTTGATAGCAACCAATAATAATCTGCCAAGTTCCTCGCGGCTTACACCTGCGATAGCCGGGCGATGAATAAGCAAGCCCAACTGTGATTGAACGTGTGTTTGAGCCACTGGCACCGACATCGTCACCGTTTTCATCCATAAGGGCAAAGTCTATAACATTTTTCTCTTCATCGGTTACATTGGAACCGGCGCCTTCGCCTTCAAAGCTGACATCTATTGTGAAATATTCGGTGTTTTCCGGAATGTCAAAGGGAAGGAAGAGATATTTTTTCTCATCTTCTTTGGCTATTTGGCGTTCAAGATTAAGATTAATTTCTTTCAATGCCCTCACCCACAAATAAAGGATTCATCAGAGTTTTAAATTTGATAATTAATTATATCAGGAGATTATATTTTTAACAATGCCAAACGCACCCAATTTCGCCTATACTTTTTGCTTTCATCAAAAACTTAAAAGGCTCCCTATCCAAAGAATAGGAAGCGCTTTTGGTGCGGGTAACAGGACTTGAACCTGCATAGCCTCACGGCCATTGGATCCTAAATCCAACGTGTCTGCCAATTCCACCATACCCGCCTATAGAATTTTTAAGGCAACTTTAGCCTGCGTAATTATAACAGAGTCCATAAAAGCTTGCAAGCCACAATTTTAAGCCTGAAATATTCTTTTATTGTCCCCTTTTTTGTTAATTTCGCATTTCTTGGTCAAAGTGTTGTGATTTTTATCACTTTTTCTTTATTTTAGGTTGACATTTACAAGTAAGGCCGTGTAATATGTATATATATGTATGATTTTGAAAGAAAGGTTTTTGCTATGGATAATAATCGCTTTGAAGCTTCGACAGACCCTTGCCCCTTCCCCGAATACCCTCGTCCACAACTTGAGCGTGAAGACTGGATGAATCTAAACGGCCTGTATGATTATACAATCACCGGCAATCAGCAAGAATTACCAACCCGGTTTGAGGGCAAGATTTTGGTCCCCTTTGCCATTGAAAGTGAACTGTCGGGTGTCGGTAAAACTTTGTTGGCAAAAGACAGGCTTTGGTATAGGCGTTTTTTTGAGTTGGATGAGCGTTTTGCCGGCAAGAGGGCTCTTTTGCATTTCGGTGCGGTTGATTGGCTTTGCAAGGTTTACATCAACGGCTCTTTAGCGGGTGGCCACAGCGGCGGTTACAACCCTTTTACAATTGATATAAGCGATTTTTTAAGGGATGGGGAAAATGAGCTGCTTGTTAGGGTTTACGACCCCAGTGATTGTGCCGGGCAACCGCGTGGGAAGCAGGTTTTAAAACCGGGTGGAATATGGTATACACCGACTTCGGGCATTTGGCAAAGTGTTTGGTTGGAACCTGTCAGCCCCACACACATCAGCCGAATAAAAGTTTTGCCAAACATTGACGAGTCCTGCGTCAACATAAAAACTTTTGTCAATGATGACTCCCCTGTTGTAATTGTTGCAACTATTGAAGGGCAAGGCCTTGGCAAACAAGTAAAGATCATAGGCCCCGATGAGAATTTAGACATCCCCCACCCCAAGTTTTGGAGCCCGGAATCCCCCTTCCTCTACGACTTAACCCTCGAACTTTTAGATGCTTGCGGGCAGCCGCTGGATAAGGTGAAAAGCTATTTTGGCATGCGAAAGTTCAGCATTGATAAAGATGAGGAAGGCTTTCCCCGCTTGTTTTTAAACAACGAACCCTATTTTCACAATGGCTTGTTGGACCAAGGCTATTGGCAAGAAGGCGGTTTAACCGCGCCCGATGATGCTGCCTTAATTTACGATATTGAGAAATGTAAAGAGCTTGGATTTAATATGTTGCGCAAACATATTAAGGTTGAACCTTTAAGGTGGTATTACCATTGTGACAGGCTTGGCATGTTGGTTTGGCAAGACATGCCAAACGGCGGCGCTTACATCGGCCATTTCATGGCAGGTGTTCTGCCCATACTGGGTGTGAATGTTAAAGACAATGCCTATAAACGATTTAAGCGGCAGGACAAGACCATGCGGGAAGCTTTTAAGCAAGAGCTTTATGAGATGGTTGACAACCTTTATAACTGTGTTTCAATTGCTTGCTGGGTCCCCTTCAATGAAGGCTGGGGGCAGTTTGATGCCAAGGAAATCGGCCAAGCCCTGAAGGAATATGACCAAAGCCGGCATGTTGACCACGCCAGCGGTTGGCACGACCAGAAGGGCCCTGATTTTCAAAGCATTCACCGCTATGTTTTGCCCATTAAGCAACCTTCACCAGATGGCAGGCCTTTTGTAATCAGTGAATTTGGCGGCTACAGCATGAAGGTTGAGGGGCACACCATGAATGAGAAAAAGGCTTTTGGCTACCGAATATACAAAACTAAACAGGCCCTTACACTTGCTTATAAAAAACTTTTTGAAAAACAAGTAATTCCCCTAATAAAAAGTGGTTTAAGCGCCAGTGTTTATACCCAAGTAAGCGATGTTGAAAATGAAGTGAACGGATTGTTTACCTATGACAGGCAAGTTGTAAAACTTGATGAGGCAACCCTGCAAAGCATTAATAAAAAAATGGTTCTTTGAAAGGTATATGGCAAATTTGAAATAGGTGGTGTTTCTCATGTCAAAAAGGCCGGGGTCAAAGATTAAGCTTTTGGCAGTGCTTGAAATTTTGTGGCATCATTCCGATGAAAATCACATACTTTCTGCTGTGGACATTTGCCAAAAACTTGAAGAATACAACATCAGCGCCGAGAGGAAATCCATTTATGCCGATATCAGTTGTTTGACAGCTTTCGGGCTTGATATAATCAGTGCCAAATCACCCAAAAAGGGATATTTCTTGGCCAGTAGGAGCTTTGAGGTCCCCGAAATCAGGCTTTTACTGGACGCTGTGAGGGCAGCAAATTTCATCAGTCTGAAAAAAGAAGCAGAGCTCTTGGAAAAGCTTTTTGCACAATTGAGCTTAAACCAAGCCCTAACAATAAAAGAGCATTGCTCTAATGTTATAGAAAACAAGAGTGAAAACGAAGAGCTTTATTACACCGTTGATGCCGTCAATCGGGCAATTTCAAAAAGAAAGAAAATCAAGTTTGATTATTTCAAGCGCAAACTTACCAAGCGAATGACAAGTGCCGGTGAAACCAAAAGCTTTGTTTTAAGCCCCTATGCCTTGGTTTGGGCCAATGACAGATATTACCTTATTTCCAACAATGAAAAGTATGATAACCTTATGCATACAAGGCTTGACCGAATGAGCAAGGTTGAGATTTTGGATGAAGAGGCTCGGGATTTTTCTCAAGTATCCGAGTATGACGGCAAAGAAGGTTTTGACGCCAATGACTATGCCAAAAAACACTTCCATATGTATTCCGGAAATCTTGAAACGGTTGAGCTTTCTTGCTGTGGGGACTTGCTTGACGAAATGTTGGACCATTTCGGTAGCACAATCCCTCTCAAATCAGACGGTAAAGATAGGTTTTTAATAAGAATCCACACCGCCACAAGTGATGGGTTCGTGGGCTGGGTTTTACGATACGGCGGAAGGGTAAAGGTTACCAAGCCGTCTTTTGTTGCGGACCTTGTCAAAGAAGCGGCCCAAAAAGTTCTTGAACAATACGAGTGAAGTATTTGCCGCACTTGGCGGCATATCCCAAATTCTTTGTTTTTGATATTGACTTTTATCGGTTGCTTATGATAAAATATCACCCGTTGCGAGTGCGGGTGTATTTCAATGGTAGAATTCCAGCCTTCCAAGCTGGCTATGTGGGTTCGATTCCCATCACCCGCTCCAATTTGTTCATGCGCTTGTAGCTCAGGTGGATAGAGCAACTGCCTTCTAAGCAGTGGGCCAGGGGTTCGAGTCCCTTCAAGCGCGCCAGATTTTCAGCTAAAGCGTATCTGTTTAAGCTTTACATGGTGGGTATAGTTCAGTGGTTAGAGCGCCAGATTGTGGTTCTGGATGTCGTGGGTTCGAATCCCATTACCCACCCCATAAAACAAAGGCAGGGTCTCGGCCTTGCTTTAATATAAAAGATTGGGGTGTCGCCAAGCGGTAAGGCAACGGACTTTGACTCCGTCATTCGTAGGTTCAAATCCTGCCACCCCAGCCAAGGCCTCGTTACTTAAATGTAACGGGGCTTTTTTTACTTGTGATTATCTGTTTAAAATGTTAGTATAAAGTCAACATTTTTACTTTAAGTTTGGAGAGTGTGATCATGTCAAAATTAAAATCAACCTTATCGATTTTCCTGATTCTTGTTTTGCTCTTTGTGCCTTTAGGCTCGCTTAATGCATCGGCTTCGGTGTCATGCAACTGTGGTAAGGCCCCAATAATTTTTGTAAACGGCATGAATTCCATTCCTCTGACCAGAAACCTTGGGATGGAAGACCAAGAACAACTATTTCCGCCTTCCGAGCAAATTTTTGCAAAAGCAATCGGTGAAGCGGCCCTTCCCCTTGCAAGCAAGTTCCTAACCCAAGGTTTGGACGGAGCAGCAGATGTGATTGTTGATGCCGTCGGTCAAATCTTTGACGGCCTGGCCTGTGAAGACAACGGTGACCTGCCTTACGGCCAAGGTGTTGACTGGGCTTTTCCCCAAATACATATGCCCCATAATGATGAATACACCTTCTATTACGATTGGCGGCAAGACCCCTTTATTTCAGCCGCACAATTAGCGGAATATGTTGATTATGTTAAAGCCAACACAGGTCATGACAAGGTTTCTTTGATAGGCTTTAGCATGGGGGGCATTGTTTTAAACACTTATCTCTACACCCTAAACGGTGATTATTCTTCCTTGCAATCGGTTTTGATGGAAGTATCCGCCGCCAACGGGGCCGCCATAGCTGCCGAACCTTTTTCAGGCAAGGTTAAACTTGACTCCAAAGCCTTGGTGCGTTTGATTGATGACCAGTTCAGGTTGCGCGACAGCATCGAAGGCCTACTTGGTGCCGCCTTGGGCATCCTTGATGAAAGCGGGCTTTTCGAGCTCCCCTTCCGCTATCTTAATGGCTTAATTGACCAATATGCCGACAAGGTCTACGATGAGGTTCTGGCAGAAATTTTCGGCAGCATGCCCGGTGTTTGGGCAGCGGTTACAGACGAACACTATGAAGCCGCCAAGGCCAAGCTCTTGCCGGACAAGGTAAGGTATGCAAAACTTATCGAAAGAATCGATAACTATCATGATAATGTTTTGAAAAACAGTAATAGGATAGCCTTGGATTTGTATAATAACCCGGATGTAAACTTTGCTGTTTTGTGCAAGTATAACAGGCAGGTCGCTCCCCTTATTGACAGCATGGATATATCAAGCGATGGCACGGTTGACACACTTTCGGCAAGCTACGGCGCCACTTGCGCCGACTTGGGGAAGACCTTGGGTAAAGATTATCTTCAAGCCCTCCCCCATGACGGGCAAAATTACCTTTCTGCAGATAATTTAATTGACGCTTCTACCTGCACGGTAGCGGATGCCACCTGGTTTATTCGTGACTTGGAACACTCCACTTTTTGCAACTATAGGAATGAGCTTATTGATTACATATTAAGCTCGCAAGAACAAGTTTCTGTTTTTGACAGAGAAGACTTCCCACAATTTGCATATTACGACGGTAATGACGCCTTCCCTATAAACGAAAAAAGCGAAACAGACCCCTTTGATGTGCTTAAACAGCTTGGCTTATCGGACGCTTATTTTGCCTTGATCACCAGAACCTTGATTTTGCTTTCAAACCTTACTTAAGTTTAATTATCAGCGACAAAAACGCTCTGCGGCCTTTTGGGCTTGCAGAGCGTTTTTTATTGATATACCAAAGCCTATAGATTATGTTTTTTCAGTAATCCATTCAGATAATCCCTGCCAAAAATTAGCCGTTCTTCCATTTCTTCCAGATATGGCTTTTTCTCATACTCTTCAATTGACATAAGCTCACCGCTGTCAAGTTTCTTTTGGGTATCCCAGGCAAGTTTAACAAACTGCCCCAGCTCATAAGCCGTGAGGTCGGGGTTTTTGCTTATCCATTCTTCATCATAAATATTGGCGGTAAAGAGCCACTTATGGTCTTCAATGGAAAGGGGTAGATGAGGGCTGTATTCGCCCAAAACAGGCAAGATC
>JAAYSC010000075.1 GCA_012524025.1 Clostridiales bacterium
ATCATCTTGCATACACCTCAGTTCGTGTTTTTTCGCAAATTCATTGTACTGATTCTTTGTATGCAAGGGAAGTGGTTCGCGCCATTTCCCTTTATTTTTTGCCAATGATAATTTTACACTAAGTTTGTAGTTTTTTGTTTTTTTTTGAAAAACTTCCTCTTTTTTGGGCTTTTCTTGCCTTTTTAGAAACTTTTGGTTCTTTTGGGCCTAAAAAATGTTCAAACTTGCCCTTTTCCTAAAAAATTATTACTCAAGTAGGCTTACACTGACAGTTTCGGTGGGGTTGCTTTCTTGACCTTGCCCATATTTTAAGCTAAACCTATAACCCACACCGACTATAACCGCAAGGGCAATAAGGCTGAGAAACAAAACAAGGATTATATAAGAAATTGCACCTTTAACTTTTTCGCTTTTGGACTTGCTTTCTTTTTCTTTCATTATATACACCTGTACCTCTTATTTTGATTCCCTTACAGTTTACACCTTGTGGGCCTTTGTAACAAGCTATTTTGAAAAATTAAAACAGATCACTTTAACTGTGAAAGCATGGCCTTGTCAAAAAGCCTATTGCCCAGTAAGGTTTTGCTGACAAGTGACAGGCGTGACATTTTGCCGCAAAGATAACGCGGTTTGGGGTTTTTGGCATTTATTGCTTTTATTATTGTTGCCACAACTTGCGAAGGGTCGGAAGACATGGCACCGTCTGTTGCAGAAGCCAATAACTTCAAGCTTTTTTCTCCGAAATTTTGGTAGTCGGTAGCTTCGCTGTATTTTAAGAGACTTGCCTTGGCACCCGCAGACCAGTCGGTTTTGGCGGGGCCGGGTTCTATCAAGACAACCTTTATGTTGAAGGGCTTGAGTTCAACCCTCAAGCAGTCACTTAAACCTTCTAAAGAAAATTTTGAAGCACAGTACCAGGCGCTCATGGGTGAATAAACCCGGCCGGCCACACTTGAAATGTTTATAATCCGCCCGGAACCCCGTTGGCGCATTTTCGGCAAGAGCAATTGTGTAAGGCGGGCAGGTGCGAACAGATTAACTTCCATCTGCTCACGGGCTGCGGCTTGTGGAACGGTTTCAACCGGGCCATAAAGGCCAAAGCCGGCATTATTGACCAGAACATCCACACCGCCCTTTTCTAAAACCGTTCGGGCACATTCTTCAACACTTTTAGGGTCATTGGCATCAAGATAAATTATATGCCCTCCCTTTTCTTTCAAGGCTTGCATTTGGTCCAATGAGCGAGCAGCGCAAAAGACCTTGTTGCCCGCATCTAACATTTTTTCGGCTAACAGGTAACCAAAACCTTTAGAGGCCCCGGTTATAAGTATTGATTTTGACACAAGAACACTCCCCTTCTTAAAGCTTTTATACAAGCATTTTTCCAATTTCCGCCAATTCTTCAATGGCTTCGTCGGGCAAGAGCACGGGTTCTATACCAAGTGCCGCACATTCCAAGAGTTTTTCTGCCGTGGCTTCCACAACCTCGGTGTTGTCCGCTGCTCTGCGGCAGCTTGCCCCTGCCACTACCAGGCCATGGTTTTGCATTAGGACGGCCGCACCCTCTTCACCGATAGCTTCCCCAACCATATCGCCGAGTTCGGGTGAACCGGGTATGACAAAGGGCACCACGGGAATATCGCCTATAAAGGCGGCATCGGTTGATATGGGTAAGAATTTTAGGCCGGCCAAGGCCATGATTGTTGCCTTTGGGGCGTGTGAGTGAACAACCGACATTATTTCAGGCCTGCGTTTGTAGATGGCCAAGTGAACCATTTTTTCCGAAGAGGCTGAAAGTTCCGTGTCCCCCACAGTGTTGCCGTCAAGGTCTATCCTAACCATCATGTCTGCCCTTAAATCACCCTTAAAGACAGAGCTTGGAGTAATCCAAACATGGTTGGGGTTGTCTTCACACCTGGCGCTGATGTTGCCGCCTATGCCGGTAATAAGGCCTTTTTCATAAAGTTCTGTGGTGACTTGAAGTATTTGGTCACGGACATCGTTGGTTTTTGGTTTTTCGTCCTTACCCACATAGACCACTTTTTCAACTGTTTGAATGCTTTGAGCCTCAAGCGGGGTTGAGGGAGCTTTTTTGCCGAATATTTTACTCAAGAAACCACCCTTGGCCGCTGGAACCGCCGGGCTTGCCGCCGCTTGTGCTTGAACTTCCGCGGGGCTTTGAGGTGCTGAAACTTCTTCTACACTTTCGGCTTGACCCAGTGTGGTTACATCAATGTCACCGACTTTTTCCAAGGCTCTTTCATAGGCACCCATCATAAGTTTTAAGATTGATTGCATGCTCATGGCCTTGCGAACATTGCCGGTAAAGCTCATTTTACCCGTCATGGCTGCATTTGCGCCGTTGACCGTCCCCCGCATCATGCCGTCAAAAATTTCAATAGGCATGCGCAGGTTGACTTCGGCTTCACCGCCGGGGAAAAGGCCCAAGGCAGCGTCAATATCCCCTTTGTTAAAGTACATATAGCAGGGTTCATCATTGTCTTTGAAGGTGATTTGGAAGCTGATGTCTTTATTTTTGGTCTTTTCACGCACTTCTGTGTCATCAACCAAAATTGCAAGAAATTCTTCTATCAAGTTCATGTATTGGGAATAGGCCCCGGAAGCCACACCTTGGGCTGCTTGCCCTTGGGGTGCGGCGGCTTGCGTTTGCCCCAGTTTGCTGATGTCAATGTCCCCCACTTCGTCAATTGCGGCGGTGTAGGAGTTCATCATGAGCTTTAAGATTGATTGCATGCTCATGGCCTTGCGGACATTACCGGTAAAGCTCATTTTACCCGTCATGGCGGCGTTTGCACCGTTGACCGTCCCCCGCATCATGCCGTCAAAAATCTCAATAGGCATACGGAGGTTGACTTCGGCATCACCGCCGGGGAAGAGACCCAGGGCCGCATCGATGTCACCCTTATTAAAATACATATAGCAAGACTGCTCATTGTCTCTAAAAGTGATTTGGAAGCTGATATCTTTACTTTTGGTTTTGTCACGCACTTGTTTATCCGAAGAAAGTTTGTTTAAGAAAACTTCGATTAAGCGCATGTAGACGGCATAAGGGCCGGATTGCGCAGTAGCCGTTTCAACCGCAACCGGCTGCGACTCTTTTTGCTTGGCAGGTGTGGCGGACTTTTCTTCTTGTTTGCCGGCATCCAGGTCACTGACACCCACAACATTGCCCATTAAGCGCTCAAGGGCATCTTCATCAACCTCTTTTTCACCGCTGAAAGAAAAGCTTTTTAACTCTTGCCTGTTTATAACATCGGGCCCCATTTCGCCCCTGAGCAGTTTTTCAATGTTTTCTGCCATTATCATGCCCTGGTGAATACTGACTTGCTTTGAATTGCCCGCTATGTGGGGGGTTGCTATAACATTTTCCATATTGACCAGGGGGTCATCGGATGCGGGCGGTTCTTCCGGAAAAACATCCAGGGCGGCAGCGGCCAGTTTACCGCTTTCCAAAGCCTTGAGCAAGGCTTTATAGTCAACCAAGGCGGCACGGGCGGTGTTGACAAAATAGGCACCCTGCTTCATTTTTTCAAATTCTTCTGCCCCTATCATACCCTTGGTTTCTTCCGTAACAGGCGCATGAAGGCTTACTATGGCACTTTGGGCCAATAATTCATCCAACTCAACCTTTTGGGCACCCATGAGGGCTGCGTCTTCAAAGCTTAAATAAGGGTCATAGACCAAAACATGTGCATCAAAGCCCCTTAAACGGCGGGCAACTTTTTTACCGATTGCACCGGCACCTATGAGGCCGACTTTTTGATTCCAGAGTTCCAGACCCTGATAGCGGAAATATGCTGCCCCCATGCGCCCCATATCCCCCGCTTCACCCTCTTCTTTGAGGAAGTCGGCAGATTGGGTAATCATCCTAACCGCGTTGATCATAAGGCCCAGGGTCAAATCGGCTACGGCTTCGGCATTCCTGCCGGGTGTGTAAACCAGGGGTATGCCCGCACTTGTGCAAGCGTCAATATCAACATTGGTAGGGTTGCCGCGACAAACACCAATCATGCGAAGATTGGGCAATTCTTTTATAATGGCGGCATCTACGATATCAACTTCGGTTATGAAGACATCGTAATCTTTGAGGGTTTCAATCATTTCGTCGCCTTCAAGCATATCACCGTCACGGTAGTTTTTGGCGGTGACATCACCGAATTTTTTAAGCAATTCAATGCTTTCTTCCGATAAATCGGCATCGGAATAAATTCGAAGTTTAGTAGCACTTTCTTCACTTGCACCCGATGTGCTTTGATCAAGGTCGGAGCGCAGTTCGTTAATCAAGGCACCCAGCGGCATGGTTACATCAAAGAGGGCCGAATAGGTTTCGCGCCATTCGTCATAAATGCGCTCATAGCTACCGCTTTCATTTTCAAAGGCCTTGTTAGGAAGAGCCATCGCAAGCGTGGCCTCTTCTAAAGAGCCATGCTCACCCAGGGCCATGGCGGCACAAACACAAGCGCCGAATGCCGAGGCTTCAAAAAGACTTGGGTTGAAAACCTTTTCACCGCTGACATTGGCTATAATGTCGCTAAAATCGTCGGAGCGTGAGAGGCCGCCCGCTACATTGAGCTTTGTTATCTCTGCAGCGGCAACTTCTTTTATTTGCTCTAAATTGGCATTGACGGCAAAGGCCATACCCTCAAGAACGGCGCGTGAGACACGGGCCCTGTCTGTTTCGTTTGGTATATAGTTTGTGGTGGAAAACATGAGTTGATCAATGGGTAGAGATAAAACGGAATTGTTGAAAACCTGTGCCCCAACGGTTGAAACAACGCCACCCGCACCTTCGTTCATTTTTGAGGCATGAGCCAGGAGCGCAGCAACCGGTTGGGGGTATTCCGCAAATAAAAGGCCCGCTGCCCATTCAAGGGCAATGCCCATACCGCCACCGTTTGATTCAATAACAAACTTGCCCGGCAGCGCCGCAGCACCGGTCCAGGTTCTGCCTTCCTTATCGATTATAGGCGCACCTGTTTGCATTTGAATGGGTGTGGTTGTGCCGGCCACGACACCTACAGCACCGTCTTGGGTGACGCACATGCCCAAAAGCGCACTTTGGGTATCACCTGCGCCGGCAACAAGCACCGTATCACTTGAAAGGCCGAATGTTTCGGCAGCATCGGCACTTATTTTACCCAGGGGCGTGCCACTGTCTATTATTTTAGGTAAATAAGAACTTTCAAGCCCCATCAGCCCAATAAGTTCTTGCGACCAAGTGTTTTGGAAAAGATCAAAAAGCATTGATTCGGCTGCATTTGTTCTTTCGGCATAGATTTCACCGGTCAGCTTGTAGTTAATGTAATCTGCCAGGGTAAAGGCAGTTTTAATTTTTGAATAAAGCTCATTGTTATTGTCACGCAGCCATTGGAGTTTGCAGGCCATAAGGTTTGGCATGGGCCTGTGGCCGGAAATTGAATAAATCTTTTCCGCACCGTCGTCAATCAGGCGCATAGTTTGGTCCACCGCACGGGCATCCCTGTTTGGTGAGGCAAAAAGAACCTCACCTTCTTGGCCCAAGGCGACCAAGGTGTGGCGCAAGGATGAGAAAGAAAGCCCTTTTAAGTCACTTGCGTTTGCGCCGACTTGAGCCAGACTTTCCGCTATAAGTTCTTTGATGGCTTGGAGTATGGCTTGGGTACCCAGGCCATAGCCGAATTCACCGATTTTGAAAATACCCGAACTTGGCATTTTTTTGGAAGTGAGGGTGGTCGTTTTGTTTTCAACAGAAAAGAGTATACTTTTTAAAGATCCGCCGCCAATGTCAATCCCCAATAAATACTTTGCCATTTTTACACCCCTATTATAATTTTAATTATTTTGATCTTCAGCAGAAAAAAGACTTAAAAGCTCACGGAGCTTTGTAAGACCGGCACAAATTGTTTCAAAGTCTTCCTGATTCAGCTTTTCGCTCATATTGTGGCGAAATTCATAAACAGCCTTTTTAACATCCTTTATTTTTTCACTTGAATTATTTGACAGGCTGACGAAAACATTACGCATATCTTCCTTGTTTCTTTGGCGCTGCACAAGGCCCATCTTTTGCAAACGCGAGCATATGTTTGACGCGTTACTGTCGGCCATTTGCAAGTTTTCGGCAAGAGTGCTGATTTTAAGCGGACCGTGTTTGTCAAGCAAGAGCAAAACACTCACCTGTTGCGAAGTCAGCCCGTGGGCGGCAAACTGCCGCGACTTGGTCTTATTAAATTCCGACATGGCCTCTTGCATCAAAATGTCAATCCTAATACAAGCTTCATCACTATAATTCACAGATAGACCTCTCTTTAAATACTTATCACGGTAAATATTATCACGATAAGCTTTTTCTGTCAAGAATAAAAGCCTTGCAACGATCCGCAAGGCCTTTTGTTATTCAAAATATATGGGGTTGGTCATGGCGTAGATGAAGGGCGGCAGTTTTAGGCCGATATCTTTGGGCATGGCATAGAGCAAGACCAGCTTATAAATTTGCCTTGAGAAAATATTGTATTCATAGGTTATTTCAGCCCTGACAAAGCCCTTTTGAGGCACTTGCAATTCAAAGTCTAAATTGCGTTTTTTAGCCTTTTCATCATAAATAAGGGTATCGTTATTAAAGACTTTCAGCCTGTGGCCTCGCTTTATACCCCGGGCCTGCACACGGACTTTAATGCCTTGATACCATTGGACGCTTTGGCCCATAAAGCTGTCGCCCACGCTCAAGGTCAGGCGTGTTTTATTGGGGCCTTGTGTAATAAAGGAGTGGCCGCCGCGCAGGGCTTCCAAGACATCTTCTTGGGTATTGCTTTTGGCATAGACAAAGGTGGTGGGCATGGCCAAGAAGTCGGTAACATAAAAGTCCCGATGGTAGTCACTGCCACCGACTGCTGCTATCTTGCGCCCCTTTAGCAGCTGCTTGTGCCACCAAGTGCGATTTGCGAGGTTGTCAATATGCATGGGGGCGTTCCAAACTTCTATACAGTCCATGTCAAAGCCGTCCAAGGGTGGGTGCCAGGTGCAGTTTTTGCAAAAAGGATGGTTGACAGAGACAGTCCCGCCGGCTTCTTTTGCTGTTTTGAAAAGCTTTTCGAACTCTTCCGGCGTGTCGGCCTTGTAAGGGGCTTGCAGGGGCATTTTAATCCCCCACACATTAAAGTGACCGAGACCGGCGGTTACCTCTTCACCCTGTATAATCAACAAATCTTCATCAAAGTAGGGGGCATCTGCCGCCGGATAGTTATGGTCGGTTATAATTGCCCAGTCCAACCCCTTTTTCTTGAGGCCCTTTATCAATTCTTCTGTAGACAAAACACCGTCACTGTCGGTGGTGTGTAAGTGGGTATCACCTTTTAACCAACTTCGTTTTTTGCTCATTTCTTCCCTTCCTTGCATAACTTATAAATAATTTCTTGAACAATGATAATACACAAAGCCCTTGCTTGCAAGTTTTTGGGCGGCAAAAAGCACATGGCCGATTTAGCCATGTGCTTGTGTTTAATCTTCATGTTTTTTCAGATAGGCTTGAATTTGGCGAGCGTCGTCTATTTCAAGGTCTTTTTCGCCGGCCAAGGCTTCAAGGTGGTGGGTAAGTTCATGGTGTAAAACCTTTTTAAGTCTGTTTTTAAAGGCTTTTTCACCAAGGTGGCCGTAGACCCGAACGAGGGAACCGTAGTAAATTACAATATAACGCCCCAGGCTGCGGCCTGTTTTGTACTCACCCAGGATATAAAGATTATTCTTCTTGGCATGCGGGCTTAACTTATAGTCTTCAAGCAAGTTTATGCCCCCGCTCAAGGAGTCAAAAATCCCTTGGGGTAAGTCGCAAACCAGTTCATTTAGCATTTCTTCAGCTTCATTTATACTTACCATAATACATGCCCCGCCCATTTACAGATGATAGGCATATTTTAGCACAAGCCGACAAATACGGCAAAGCTATTGCCTGCCCGGAACATCCCTTTGGTTAACGGTGTAATAAAAGGCGATTTTATCCCCGGCTTTTAGGGGGTAGAGGTCAATGCCGGGGTTGGGCTTCATGCTCTGATTGTATTTCCCTACCCCTATTGGGGGCGAAGCACCGTTGACATAGTAATACCAGCCGCTATATGGGCCGCAATCTTTTTCAGCCAGACCCGCAAGGCTTTTAATATAATTATTACCCTGGGTCAATTTATGGGGTATAGATCTACTATCAAGCTCCCTTGTGAGTATGTCTGCCACACTGTCCCCTTCATAAAGATCCGCCTCAATATCAAGCACTACACCGCTTGAAGGGATGTGATCGTAGCCCGCCTTGCCTTTTATGTGGGGCAGGGCATTTTTAGCATCAATATAAAGATGCAGCTTGCCCAAAAGTTTCCCGCCGGGTGGTGTCGGGGTGGTTTTTGCGGTAGTGGTTTCTTTAGCAGTGGGACTTGCCTTGGTTTGTGGAGGCTTAGTTGTAGTAGGTTTGGTTGTTTTTGCCGGCTTGGTCGTATTGACCCTTTTTGTTGTTGTGGGCTTGCCCGATGATGCCGAAGACGCGCTTTCTTTTGGATTTTGGGAAGCGGAGATTTCTGCTTTTTCACCCTGGCTTTCGCTCGGCTTACCCAAGCCACCGTCGTCAAGGGCTTCTTCGGAGCTTTCATCGCTTTCAAGAGTGCCTTGGCTTTCAAGGTCACTTGAAGAATTTTCAAGCGCGTTTGATTGACTGTTGAGTGACTGCCCCGGCTCTGCCCCCCTGCCCCCACCGCAAGCGGAAAAGAAGAGGGACAGGGCAAGCAAAATTATAAGCAGAGCGGAAAGCTTTGGTTTTAAATGTTTTATAAACATAATTTAGCCTTATTTGAAAACAGAGTTAAATATGCCGTGGAAGATAATGCGACCGATTGTTGCAATAATCATGTCCATACCGCTTGTGGCATCGGTCATGTTATTGAATGTGCGTTCACTATTTTCATAGCGTTCATAAGCGTTGACACCCACGAGCATTTGGTAGCTGGTCATAACATTGGAAGAACCGTCATAGGAGCGGCCGCCACCGTCGGCATTAATATAGGTGCTGAGGGCATCTAACATATTTTTGCCTTGGCTCGAAAGATAAGGGGCGGACAAGGGGTTAATTTTGAGTTCGCAAAGGGCTGCCAGAACTTGTGCGGTGCTTTCCGCACTGCCCATGCCATAAAAGCCATAGCCGCCGTCGGGCAGGATTTCGCTTCTTATAAAGACCAGTGCTTCTTTTACGGCTTCGGTAACTTTTTCATTGTAGCGATAATAGGGTGCCAGGGCTTGAAGAACAATGGCTGTGGTGTCAACTTCGCCGTCGGTCGTAAAGCCCGAGCCGTCATCTTTTAAAGCGTAGTTGAAGCCACCGTTGTCGCGCTGCGAATCAAGCAAAATATTGATAAGTTGCAAGCGCTGGGTAATAGCAAGGTAGCCGCGTGAGTCAAGTGTAATTAAGGCATAGGCCAAGGGTGCTGTGAAGGCTTCAGCCTTAAAGTTGGCCTTTTTGATTTCGTCAAGAGCATTGACACCGCCGATATTGCGGGGGTTTTGACCTGCGGCAATAGCTGTTAGGGCAAGCCTTGTGTAGTCGGACAAGTCCATATCATCGGCATTGGCCGCGGCTGCTTTTTCAGCATAGGCGCCATAGGCTTGGTTGAGTGAACTTTCACCTGCGCGGGAAAGGGCAAAAACCGACCAATCAAGGTAAATGTCTAATTCGTCTTGGGGGGCCCCGGCCGGGTCAACATTTTTAAGCAACCACTTTTCAAGTGAGCTTGACATTTGGGCGGGTGTGTAAGCAAAAGCTTGCATACCGAGGGAGAGGGTGAGAATAAGGGCCAGAACGAGTGCTGTGAGTTTTGTGAGTTTTTTCATTTTTAACTTCCTTTCTTTCTAACTTTTTGCAAGAAAAAACGAGCCGATCGGCTCC
>JAAYSC010000076.1 GCA_012524025.1 Clostridiales bacterium
TCCGCGCTTAACAACCATACTCCTGCTCAGGTCGCAGGTTTGAACCTTGTAAAAAAACAAAAGCGGAGGTATCTGATTGTCGCTTGATTTTGTGCCCATTCTTTCATTTTAACTTTACAGAGCCTTAATATGCTAGTAAAGCCTATTACAATTTTACTATGTAAACTCATGTGAATAACTCTTAATCTCAAAGGTTTTTTCCCTTTATTTTTTAAATTCTCTATTATCTCTATCCATACATTAAATCCTAGACCTCCTGCCACAATAAGAAACATGATAGTGTAGTTTAAAAACCCATTTGTTTGAAAAGGAACAAGACTGTTACTTCCCAGATTATCAAATCCAGCATTGCAAAATGCAGAAATCGAGTGAAAAATTCCTTGAAACAAGGCTTCCAATATCTTTATTTCCATACTTGTATAGAATATAATGGCAAGAATTATGGCACCGATTGCTTCAAATATCAAAGTGATTTTAACTACTCTCTTTACTAGCTTTACCATACCACCAATATCATCTTGGTTAAATGAAGTTTGGATGGCCTTTCTACTCTTTAAAGAAATTTTCTTATTTAACAAGATCATCCCAATTGTAATAATTGCCATAAAACCCAATCCACCAAATTGTATTAGGGCTAATATTACAATTTTGCCAAAGAAAGTCCAATGCTCCATTGTGTTCACTACAACTAGTCCAGTAACACAATTGGCAGATGTTGCAGTGAATAGGGCATTTAAAAAACCAACACTTTCGCCTGTTTTGCTGGCTATTGGCAAGCTTAACAAGCTTGCCCCTACTAGTATCATAAATGCAAATCCTAAGATAATTGTTTGAGATGATGAGATGTTTTTAATTTTATTTTTCATTGACTAGCCCCCTTTATGCCTACCAACTGTATTTCCTTTTTCAATCTTTTAATTATTCAAGTCCCTTTCTAATTTTAGGGGCCAAAAAAACATAAACTATTCCACTTAAAAATAAAACTATTCCAGCATAAATTAGTACCTGACCCCAACTTCCACTTTTGTTAAGAACAAGGTCATTTCCCTTGTAGGCCCAATAAAATGGATTCCAATAAAGAAATCTTTGCCACTTTTCCGAAAGTATTTCTACTGCAAGCACAGCAGCAATAAGGGGTAGAAATAATAATTTTATACTGGCAGCTGCAGTCATTATATCGTCATTGATTAAACCTTGAATAAACCCTACCAAAATACTTATAATAGTTGAAACAGAGATTATTATGAGTATCTTCCCTATATCGACAGCTCCAAATCCTGTTATATATACCAAGGCCAAGCCACCAAATATTGCAAATATGATTCCTATTATGCTCTTGCCAAGGAGGAAAGAATTATGGCTTGTAGGGGTTAAGTTTATAGCACTTATGGTATTGTCCACCTTCTCCTCCACTATATTCAAAGAAATAAGCATACCAGCTAATATAGATATAAAAAGTACGCTAGTATTAACCAAGGTTTTTTTAATAGGGGGAATTGTCCTTCCAAATTCTATTATTTCAGTTTTAGAATCTTCAATATTCAATCCTGTTTCATATAAGCCAAGAAGCATTTTAGAGTATTCTATATCCATATCGGATTCATTTCCCTCAATCATTATATAATACTGACCCTCCTCAGGAACAATTCCTATCATGCTATCTCTTCTTTCCACCCTCTCTTTTAAAGTTTCTAAATTATCAAATTCCTCTACCTTAGCGAATTGCTCCATATAGGTTACTAATTGATTATTTTCCTCTTTTATAAAGGCTAAGTTTACAGTGGTATCATTTATGGATGGAGTAAATAAATTTATTCCAATTGCAAATAAAAATGGAATAAGAAGTATATACAGTGATAAAAAGTCCTTTATATTAACTTTCAAATCCCTTAAAAATATTGTCCATATTTTTTTAAACATAAACCCCCTCCTATCTAAAAAGTATTTTCTTGTATCTTAGGTTAGCCAAGAAAAACATGATTAAACCCATCAATAGAAAACCAGCAGAAACACTCAAAACATAGGCCGCATCACCGTTGGCTAATATCACAGATTTAAAGCCTTGCAACATTGAATAGGTTGGAAAAATCTTAATCCAGGTGGGACTCCAACTAGGAAGGAAATAAGCCATATTGGGAAGAATCATTATTATCATAAAGACATATATAGTCCCAAAGGCTTGAATTAGGCTATCATAAAAACTTGCGATTAGTAAGCCTAGGGCTGATGAGAAAAAGGCTGTTGAAATTAATAAGACTAAGAGTAATAGGTAATCTGGCTTCAAGCCCATTACCGGAAGTAAAACCAGCATGCTGGATAGGATACTGATAAAAACTATTACCCCTATCTTACTCATTAAATATTGCCATACAGGTGAGGGTGTAAGGGCGTAGGCCTTTATTACTCCTTCCTGCCTATCTAAAAAAATATAAGCAGCTATTAAAAATAAACCCATAAGAGAACCATTAAATACTAAAACAGAAGGTAGCATGTTTTCCTTGTCTGAAAGCCTCTTACTGTCTATGGAAATAGATCTAACTTCCAGACTATCCATATTTTCCTGCAAAAGATGGGCTGATTCCAGATTAAGAACCCTTATCAAATTTTTAAGTTTTTGACTTTCATAGCCCTGCAAATAATACTGATATGCTAGATTATGGTCTTCATCCATCTTGATTATTAAAGAAATTTTTCTTTTATTATCTGCCATATATATTATATCTTCTTTGCTTTCTAAAAAATACAGGCTTGAATCCTCTGTTTCGTAAAGGTCTACATTCTTATCTTTACCGTCAATTTTTATTTTCACATTTTTTCTTTGATTGAGTAAATCCTCGCCAGTTAGGCCCTTTAAATATACATCTTTTGCTTCTTTTGGCATATCCAAAAAGACATATTCTTCTCCCTTTGCTGAAAATTCGTCTGGGACTATAAATAAAAACAAAATAAGGATTAGAACTGCCATAAATATTTCAATATAAAAGTAAAAACCACGGGAAGCCAGTTTTAGCTCCTTTAAAAAACCCGAAAAAACCTTCATTTTAAACAAGCCCCCTTCCAGTTACTTTTATAAATATTTCTTCTAGGCTGGCTTCTTTGGAATGCATTGTTTGAATTTCATAATTATCAATTATTTCCTTAAGTTTCTTTTTATCTTCATTTAATATAGTTGAAAAAGAGTCATTTATATTTTCCCCATCCTTTATATAATCCACTTCTATCATCTTATCTCCATATTGTAATTTTAAATTCCTAGGAGAATCTATTAATTTAATTTCTCCATCTACTATAAAGGCAACACGATGGCAGAGCTCATCTGCTATAAACATATTGTGACTGGTTAAGAAAATGGTAACCCCTTGTTTATTCTTTTCCCTTATAATATTCTTTATATCTGCTGCAATGGAGGGATCCAATCCTGTTGTGGGCTCATCTAGAAACCACATGATAGGATTATTAATCATAGATCTAACAAAGGTTAGTCTATGTTTCATCCCCTTAGAAAATTCTCCTGCCCTCATATTAGCTTTATCTTCTAATCCGACTAATTTCAATAGGTCTTTAGGGTCTCTTGTTTCTACATCAAATAGTTTTGCATAAAACTTAAGATTTTCCAAGGCTGTCAGCTTGCTGTAAACATTGGATTGTTCAAAACTCATTCCTATTTTATTAAACATATCCTTGGAAATATTTTTCATATCGTAACCTGCAACTTCTGCCTGGCCTTTGTGTATTTCTAAAAGACCTGTTAAGATATTTTGCACTGTGGTTTTACCTGCACCAGAAGGTCCTAAAAATCCAAAAATCTCCCCTTCCTCAACTTCAAAGTTTACATCTTTAACCTGGTAAATATCATCCTTCTTGTAAGAGTGGTACAAATTCTTTACTTTAATCATATAATCACACCTCCAAAGATTGAGATTCTGTTACTAAATATAAATTTTCTCCATTAAACTGCTACCCCTATTAAATATAAGTAGTTTGCAAATGCAGAAGTATGTTTAACTTTCCAACCTTATTCTCATACACTGCTTACAACAATTATACCCAATTGTCCTAAGCAATGCATGAATTATTTTTAATAAAAGTCTTTGAAACCCTTGATAGTAAAGCATTTATGCACCCTGTCACTATTATGACACGCTCCCCCGTTTCCATGTCAATATCCAAATTGCAAGAGCCCAGTTTTTTCACCAAAGAAGTTGATTGTTTAATGTTGTTTTCGGCCTGTATGGTCTGGATGTTTTTTAAAAGCGCTTCGTCGCTCAGCTTGATTTCTTCGTTTTTAAAGCCGGTGTCATTTTCTGGGTCAAAGTCTTGGAGCTCATCGTCTGAAAGTTTAAGCTTAAACTGGTCTTCTTCCTTGGGCTCAACCAAGCCTAAGTCACGCACATAGCTGAGGCCTTCATGAAAGCCCTGGCCCAAAAATGACCCGACTACCGCATCCACGGCGTCGGTTTGAAAATCTAAAACTTTAAAATTAAACTTCATTGGTCGTCACCGCCTCTTATTTCATCTTCCTGTTCATAGTAGTAGGAGTAGTCCACGCCCTTCATAAATATCTCGCGGTCATTTATTTTATCCGTCAAGGCGTTTTGGAGCAAAGATTTTATCTTGTGAGGATCCATAGTGCTTTCTTCCATGGCTGACAAATAGTCCCATTTATCGATTTTACTCCAATCAACGCAAACTTTTAGATTTTTCTTAAAAATCAAATCAAGCCAAATGCGTGTGCTTCTTCCGTTGCCTTCCATAAATGGATGGGCAACATTCATCTCTACATACTTGTCAACAATTTCATCAAAAGTGCTTTCCGGCATATTCTCAACATTATTCAGTGTGTTTGCTAAAAATTCAACAGGGGCAAAAGGATAGCCGCCCTTTGCAATATTCAGTGTTCTTATTTGCCCCGCAAAGTCATATAGACCCCCAAAGAGGTAGCCGTGTATCTGTTGCAAGCCTTTGACTGTTCCTATCTCAATAGCATCAAGCAGGGAGCTGTCAAACAGCGCATAGGCCTTAGATTTACTTTTACCGTCGATTGTTTGGTCACTATATGTGAACCATTCGATAAATCGATTGGCTTTTTTACTTGGAAAGTTCTTTGAAAGCTCAATAATGCCGTCATTATCAAAGCAATCGGTTAAATATTTTTTACCATCAGAGGCTGTCAGTTTCAGTTGGTTAGTTTGACTAACCAACTCGAAATTTTCTTTTTTAAGCTTTCCTTTCAGATATTTCCAGTAATTTCGATTTTTACTATAATCGCTTTCATCACGCAAAACACTGACAATATCAATCACCGAAAACCACCACTTGGCATTTTCTTCATCCCAAACGGCACGAACCTCTCTATCATCAAAAAAACGAATAGAAAGCTTGTTGGATTTAAATTTGTTTTTTTCATTCATTCTCTTTGATCTCTGCCTTTTTTTGGTTTTTTGTAATTGAAACAAGCAGCTTTAATAATTCTTGACAATCTGCGTAAATACTGTCGAAGGCCGTTTTTTCGATATAATCACTCTCATAAAGAAGCTCTAACCAATATTCGGTTTCGCTTGCCTCTTTAAGTGCAATATTTAGTTTTGCATAAAAATCAGCTTTGCTTTGACCTCGTATGGCTTCTTTAATATTCGCTCCAATACTCGTTCCACTGCGTAAAAGTTGCTTTGATAAAATATATTCATTTTTTGCACACAAATATTTATATAACTTGATAATCCTTAAAGCAAAAGCCTTACTCTTATCAACTACAACATTATCTTTTTTCAAAACTTACTATCCTTCCAATTAAGCATTCCGCATTCTGTACTATGTATTCCAAATCCCGCATCGTATTCTAACCTAAACCGTTTAAATACGAATTACGCATTCCGAATTACGCATTATCTAAAGTACCTTCCTAACCGTTTGCGGGCTATAAGTTTCAAAGATTTGCTCAAAGTTTGTCGCCACGCTGTCATCGGCCATGGAGGCATCACGCATTACGAAGTAAAATGGTTTCTTCTTGGCGATTTCCGTGATAACTTCTTCATTCACATCCTTATCGAAGCAAGCAATAAGAAAACCGTCCGCAACATCAAAATAAGAATAATTCCGCATTCCGAATTCCGCATTCCGAATTGTTATCCGAGAGGATAACGAAACGCCCAAGTCAAGCATAACTTGAAAGAGTAAGTCTTCCGGGCTTCTGTCATCTTTAATATTGTCTGTCAGCGAATCGAAGAGGTCCGGTTCATAGGCTTCGGGGTTGTAGTAAACTTCCTTCATGTTGGAAGAGTCAAGCTTTAAAACCCTAAAGCCGGTGTCTAAATCTTCAGCCTCAAGCCCTTTTTCTTCCTTTATCTTTTGCCCTGCCCGGCGGATGCGCTCTTTGCCGATTTCGCAAATGTTTTCATATCCTGCCTTGTAGGCCTCACTTTTTTCATCTGTCTTTTCCGGAACTTGAACCATAATGAATTTACGATTTCCGCCATCTTCGGCATTGAGTTGCATTACTGCATGGGCAGTGGTGGCGGAACCGGAAAAGAAGTCCAAAACAATACTGTCACTCTTAAGATTTGCAAGGGTGAGGAGCCGTGTAAAAAATCTGACAGGTTTTGGGCCTTCAAACCACTCCACCAAGTAGTTTAACGACCTCTTGGGCCCCTTCTTGACTGTGTCCCACATCTTTATAGAACATAATAGATTGAGGTGCCATACCCTTAAATTTCAACTCGTTTAGAAATCGTTTTATTGATGGAACGCTATTCCCATCAACACCAAACCAAACTCTATTATCAGCTAAAGCTTTTTCATAAGATGACTTGGGAAATCTCCAGCATCGTCCAGTAGGTGGCTCAACAGTACGACCTGTTGGCGTGATAATAGGATAGTCGTAATCAGGGGTATAGGTTTTTACAGACATATCGCTCGATTTCCATACTCCGCGTGGGTCATTATCGGGATTCCTATATCGAGCATTAGCTTCTTTTGTTCTGGGTAAGCGCCCAATTTGAAAGTTGCTCAATAATTTCGCATATATCAATACATAGTCATGACTATGTGAAATATATTTTGCATCGTTTTTTGGTGCGTATGCTCTTTCCCAAACTACCTGTGCTATAAAATTTTCCTCTCCAAAAACTTCATCGCAAATTTTCTTCAAGTTTTCTTGTTCATTGTCATCAATAGAAATAAAGATAACCCCATCATCTGTAAGCAAATCTTTTGCTAAACGAAGCCTTGGGTACATCATATTAAGCCAGTCGGTGTGAAAGCGACCGTTGCTGTCAAGGTTTTTGACAAGCCGCTTGCCTTCTTCATCAAACTGTCCACTACCTTCTAAATATTCAGCGGTGCTTTGGGCAAAGTCATCTTCATAAACAAAGTCATTACCGGTGTTATAGGGCGGGTCAATATAAATCATTTTAATTTTGCCAAGATAAGTTTCTTGCAAAAGCTTTAAAACTTCAAGGTTGTCGCCTTCTATATAAAGGTTTTCTGTGCTGTCAAAGTCCACACTACCGCTGCTGCAATAGGCCTCACCGCCGCTGTCGGCCCCGGTGGGGGTAGTTTCATCTTCCCTCACAGGACGCAAGGTGGCAGAAGTTGGGGCATTGGCAAGCAGGACTGACTTGCGCTTGTCCGGCCAAGTGAATTGGTAGCGTTCATCTCTGCCTTCCACAACAGTGGTATTAATTTCTTGCATTAAAACATCTTTATCTATGGCACGCACAAGCTCACCGTTTTCGTCAATGGTTTCGGTTATAGCATTGGGGAAAAGCTCTGCTAATTTAGCAAAGTTTTCATCTGCCTTGTTGGCTGTGTGCATTTTGAGGTTACTTGGTTTTTCTGCTCGTTCCATAATTTATCGTCCTTCCAATTTCGTGTAGGGGCAACCCCCTTGTCAAGAGCAACATGGTTTACACATAGTGAAAGAACATAGCTTACACATTTACAGTCTACGAATTTTGCGATTTATCAGCTTTCCGGTATGGATATCAAACTCAGCTACTCTGAAGTTACGATAA
>JAAYSC010000077.1 GCA_012524025.1 Clostridiales bacterium
GGGAATCAAAAGCATAATTGTTGTGCGGTTAAGCCTGACCGCGGTCAGACGTAACCCTTAATTGCAAAGCTTTTACTGATTTTTTAGCGCATGGAATATTTTGCCAATGTTTACTTGACACTTACCATTTATCTTGTCTTCTTGTCAAAGACAAGGCCCTATGTTAAAATTAGGTGCTTAAATAAAAAAGAGAGATATAGAGATTTCATGAATTTTAACTATGACGGAATAATCTTTGACTTTGACGGTACTGTTGCCGACACGGGCGATGGTATTTTTCACGGCGTTTATGCGGCCTTGGATGAGCTGGGCATAGCCCGCCCGCCCAAGGAAGACTTGCGCTATTTTATAGGCCCGCCCCTTAATGACAGTTTTCACAAGCTTTTCGGTTTAAATGAAGAGGAGTGCGACTTTGCCATTTCCGTTTACCGGGAATATTACAGCCGCCGGGGCATATATGAATTAGAAGTTTATGAAGGCATGGAAGAGCTTTTGCAAGACCTAAAAGCCCTGGGGCTCCCCCTGGGTGTGGCCAGTGCCAAGCCGGAAGTTTTTTTAAAAAAAGTTATAAACCACATGGGGTTCAATAAATATTTTGAAATAGTCGCCGGCCACCCCTTAAACAACAAACACCCGGACAAGAGCGCCGTTATAAAAAGAGCGGCAGAGGCTTTGAAAACCGAGGATATTAAAAAAGTTTTGATGATAGGCGACACCCGCTTTGACATTTTGGGTGCCAAAAGCCTGGGGATGGACAGCGTGGGTGTTCTTTTCGGTTACGGCAGCAAGGAAGAATTTGAGGCAGCCGGGGCCGATTACTTGGTTGAAAAACCTGCCGATATTTTAAAATTACTTACAGATTAAAAACAGGGAAAGAGTGAAAGAATGGGAAAGCAAAGTTACGAGTCATCCGATGTTAAATTGAGTATGAAAGAAAAGCTTGCCTTTTCGGCGGGTGAACTTTACGGCAGTGGGGCAACATCCCTGGTGGCCTCGGTCTACATGGTCTTTTTGGTTTTAAACGGTTTGACGGCAACCCGTGCGGCATCCATAATCATGTTAGCCAAAATCTGGGACGCTGTTACCGACCCCGCCATGGGCATAATATCCGACAACACCCGTTCAAAATGGGGGCGGCGCAGACCCTATATTTTTGTGGGCGCTTTTATGCTCATCTTTTCTTTGGCCATGCTTTTTATGCCCCTGCACACTCTTGAGAGCAATGGCTTTAAATATTTTGTTTACCTTTTAGCCTACCTTATCTACAACACCCTTTCGACAATGATAAATGTGCCCTATCTTTCCATGACGGCGGAACTGACCACCGACTATGATGAAAAGAACAAGCTCAATATCATCCGCCAGGGTTTTGCCATGGCAGCCGGTGCCGTTTCGGCCGGCGTACCCATTTTTCTTTTGGAAAAATTACACAAGCAGGAATTAACCTTAAACAGGTTTAGTTTATTGATGATAGTGGGTTTTGGGATATACTATGCCATTCCCCTGCTTTTAGCCTCTGTTTATGGGCGGGAAAGGGTGGCAATCCCCAAAGAAAAGGTTAAGTTTTCGCTTCAAAACTTCCTTCTGCCCCTCAGGCTCAAGGCCTTTGTTTACCTGCTTTTAATGTACTTTTTGGCCTATTCCGCCTTGGATATTATTACCACCAACATTGTTTGGGTGGTCAAGTACGGCTTCAAGGTTGAAAGTTACAGTTCCTTTATTATCCTGGCCCTTATTTCCGTTTCTTATGCCGCGACCATTCCGGTTTATAATATCCTCATGAAAAAGAATTATGCCAAACCCCTGCTTTACAGGGCCGGCATACCTGTTTATATTTTAGGAATAATTATTTTAGGCCTATATCCTTCGGGTTTTAACGATTATTTGATTTTGCCCATTTGTGTTGTTATCGGCTTTGGTATGAGCGGAGCCATGCTCATGCCCTGGATTATATTCCCCGATGTTGTGGATGTGGGCACCCTTAAGTTTGGCAGCCGCAACACCGGCTCTTACAGCGGGCTTATGACCTTTGTAAGAAAGAGCACCACGGCCGTTTCTATTTTAATTTCGGGCATTGTTTTGGATGCCACCGGCTTTAGGAAGCCGGTAACGGATTATGCCACGGGGCTTGTTACCAACTTTGAACAACCGATTTCGGCTGTTTGGGGTTTGAGGGCTGTGCTGGTTGTCCCCATTACTGTTTTCATGATTATCGCCTATGTGGCGGCAAGGAAACTCACACTTAACTCTGAACGCAGCAGGCTGATTCAAAAGCTCAATAACGGCCAAAAGCCCGAAGATGAAAGGGAAGAGCAAGAGTTTGAGGCTATAAAGCAAGAAATCTTTTAAGTTAAAATTATATCAGGGGGTAGAAGCATGAGCCCGAAAAGTAAGAAGGCCGCCGATTCGGCCGATGTCAAACTTTCCCGCGGTGAAATTTTCGCCTTTTCCGTCGGTGATTTTTTCGGCGGCGGTGCCCAATCCTTGGTGTCCACGGTTTATTTGGTCTTTTTGGTTTTAAACGGCCTTACGGCTTCGGCTGCGGGTACCATAATCATGTTGGCCAAAATTTGGGATGCCGTAACCGACCCGCTCATGGGTATAATATCCGACAACACGCGCACCAAATGGGGCCGACGCAGACCCTATCTTTTTGCGGGGGGAATACTCTTGATATTTTCCTTCGCTTTTTTGTTTTTGCCCCTTCATGCCATGGGCTCTTATGCCCTTAAATACACGGTTTATTTGTCGGCCTATTTAATTTACAACACGGTTTCAACCATGATAATGGTGCCCTACAGTTCCTTTGCGACGGAACTTACATCAAATTATTATGAAAAGAATCGTATGAACACGGTCAGGCTGATTTTTTCCATGCTGTCGGGGGCCGTTTCGGCCGGGGTACCCATTATCTTGCTTGAAAAGCTCAACAAGGGGCAAATGCCCATCCCCCTCTTTTCACTGATTATGATTTTGGGATTTGGCTTTTTCTATTCCGTCCCCCTTATTATTACCGCCGTTTTCTGTAAGGAACGCCTGCCAATACCGGAAGAAAAATTGAAGTTTTCCCTGGCCGCATTTTTAAAGCCCCTAAAACTGCGCGCCTTCGTCTACTTGCTTTTGATGTACCTTTTTGCCTTTAGCTGCATGGATATTATTTCAACCAACATTGTTTGGTTTGTGAATTATGCCCTGGGGGTAACCCAATACAGTGCTTTTATCTTGCTGGTTTTGATCATGGTGTCCTACGCGGCCATGATCCCCGCCCACAACGCCTTAATGAAGCGAAATTGGGCCAAGCCCCTGCTTTTTCGCATGGGCATACCCCTTTACATGGCGGGAGTTATTGTTTTGTCACTCTACCCGGCAAACTTTAATGATTATTTGATTTTGCCCATCTGCATTTTAATAGGCATCGGCCTTTCGGGATGCCAGCTTATGCCTTGGTTTATTTTCCCCGATGTTGTGGACTTGGGGGAACTCAAGTTCGGTGAACGCAACACCGGCTCTTTCAGCGGTTTGATGACCTTCACCCGCAAGACCACCGTGGCCGTGGCCATCGGTCTTTCAGGCTTCATACTTGATTTAAGCGGTTTTGTTAAACCCACAACCGATTTGGTTACAGGCTTGGTGACAAGTTATGAGCAACCGTATTCCGCTATTATAGGCTTGCGGGCGGTTATAGCCGTGCCTGTTGTTATCTTTTTGCTTTTCGCTTTCATAGCGGCAAAAAAATTAAAGCTAAACCCACAAAGGAGCCTGCTCATAGGCAAGATGTTAGGTGACCGAGACTATGCGGAAAAAATGACCGAGGAAGAAAAAACAGAATTTGAAAGCATAAAAAAAGAACTCTTTTAAAAGCCTTTAAGAAACCCCCGCTTGGCCTTTTCGGTCAAGCGGGGGTTTTTGCATATGAAAATATTTAGTCAAGGGGCGGGTTCAGAATTAAGTCGGCGTAAATCGGATAATGGTCCGAAACGGCACGGCCGTCAACACCTTGTGTTTCCACCCTATAAAGTAGGCTGCGGATATTTTTGCTGACAAAAATATAATCAAGAATGGTGTCACCCTGCATTCCCGCCGGCATAAAGTTATGGAAGGTTGCGTGGTGCATGGTATCGGGCGCGGCAAATTTGGTGTCTTCTAAAAGGTCGGCTGTGATTGTTTTATAAAGTGCGGAGTTTTCACGGAAGTTGAAGTCACCCGTAACAATGACGGGCAGGCCGCCATACTCTGCCGCCTTGTCTAAAATCATTTCAACCCCCTTTTGCCGCGCTTGGTTTGAAACATGATCTAAATGGGTGTTTAAGTGAGCAAACTTTTGGCCGGTTTTTAAATCTTCAAAGACCGCCCAGGTGCAGATTCTGTTGCAGGCCGAAGCCCAAGAGCGGGATGGGATGTCGGGGGTTTCGGATATCCAAAAAGTGCCGGAGTCCAGAAGTTTGTATTTGTCTTTATGATAAAAAATTGCAGCAAATTCACCTTCAATATCGCCGTCATCACGGCCGACACCGACATGTTTATAGTCTTTCAACTTTGAATTAAACCATTTCATCCATTCGTGCGTTGCTTCTTGCACCCCTAATATATCGGGGTCGATTTGCAAGATTTTTTCCACAGCTATACCACGCCGGTTTTTCATGGCTCTTTCATTTTTACCGTCGTAAAGAACATTGAAGCTCATGACTCGTATAGACCCTTCTTGCTTGGGATAAACTTCGCGCGTGGGTTGGAGGCCCAAGTGAATTTGATTTAGAAGAGCTGCTACAAGGGTTATCAATGTTACCAGGACCTTTAGGCTCTTGTGCAAACTTTTAAGGTAGGCCATCTTATCTTTCCCCTTCCCCTGCATTAAGCAGTAAGTCGCTGTAAAGTGGGTAGTGGTCGGAAACCGGGCGACCGTTTATGCCTTCGGTTATGACCTTATATTTTAGGGCTTGAATATTTTTACTGACAAAAATAAAGTCAATTACAATATCGGGGTTTTGTTCTTCGGGTGGCTTGAAGTTGTGGTAGGTGGGGCTGTGCATGGTGTCGGGCGCTAAAAATTTAGTGTCTGCAAAGGCATCGGCTGTCATGGCCTTGTAAAGCGAAGAGTTTTCACGGAAATTGAAGTCACCGGTGATAACTACAGGTATTGGGCCGAAGCTTTCGGCCTTATCCAAGATCAAGTCTATACTCTTCTCACGGGCTATGGGGCCCCTGTGGTCAAGGTGGGTGTTCAGATGGGCATAAGTTTCGCCCGTCTTTTTATTTTCAAGAAGGACCCAAGAGCAGACCCTGGCAAACTCACCGTCCCAACCCCTGGAAATCTTTTGGGGTGTTTCGGACAGCCAGAAGGTCCCGGAATCTAAAAGTTCATACTTATCTTTCAAATAAAAAACGGCGCAGGTTTCATCCAAGGGGTAGATACTGCGAGCCCGCCCCACATAATCATATTCGGGCAGGCGGTTTTTAAGCGACAGCATCCAGGCACCCGTGGCTTCCTGAACACCGAAAGAATCGGGGTAGTATTCGGCTATGGTTTGGGAAACTATACCGGTGCGAAAATTCATGGCCTCGCTGCCAAAGCGTTCGCTCAAAAGGTTGAAGCTCATTACCCTGACGGCGTCTTCAGCCTTTGGGTAAATGTCACGCTGAGGCAAGTTGGCTATGAAGATTTGTGTAGTCAGGGCCGCGATTAAGGTCAGGAGTGTGAAAAGGCTTTTAAATATTTTTTTGAGCGTATTTATATAAGTCATATTCTCTCCTCCCAAAAAAGATAAGGGTGTTTATAGGGGCTCCATATCAGAGTAAACCGGGTAGTGGTCCGAAACGGGGCGGCCGTCTACACCTTGGGTTTCAACCTTGTAGAGCGAAGGTTTAAATTTATCATTAACCAAAACATAATCGATAATAACCTTTACATCCCCGCTCTTGCCAAAGTGGTGGAAGGTGCCGGTATCCATGGTATCCTCCGCTAAAAATTTACTGTCCTTAAGTGTACCGGCCATGAGTTGTTCATACTCTTCACTGCCTTCCAAAAGGTTGAAGTCGCCTGTAACAACCAAGGGGTAGGCATCTAATTTGAGAGCTTTTTTTAAGATGAGATCTATCCCGTTTTTCCTGGCTTCCGGGCCTCTGTGATCTAAGTGGGTGTTCATGTGAGCCAAGCGTTTGCCTGTGGATTTTTCTTCAAAAATCGCCCAGGTGCAAACTCGCTTGCAGGCGGCGTCCCAACCCATGGAAGGCTTTTCCGGCGTTTGGGACAGCCAGAAAGTACCGGACGATATGGGGGTGTACTTGTCATGAAGGTAGAATATAGCCGAATATTCACCCTTGTTTTTGCCGTTATCACGGCCCACACCCACAAAGTCGTAATCTTTCAGCTTGGCCTTGAGCCATTTCATCCATTCGGGCGTGGCTTCTTGGACACCCAAAAGATCGGGTTGCAGCTCTTGAATTTTTTCAACAGCTATGCCCCGCCTTTTTTTCATGATGTTCTCACCTTCACCAAAGCAAAGTAGATTAAAGCTCATTACTCTCATTATATTGCCCCCTTAAAATAATAATTTATTCAATAAAATCAATTATACCAAGTTCCGCCGCCTTAGCTCGCAAGGCCAAAAAATCCGCAAGGGCGTCTTCCTTCCTGCGTGGATCACGCAAGAGTGCGGCAGGGTGGAAGGTGCCCATGAAAAGGATACCGCTTTTTTCAATAAACTCACCGTGCTCTTTTGTCACCAAAAAGTTGGGTGAGATCAAGCGTTGGGCCGCAACCCTACCCAGGCAGACTATAATTTGCGGTTGTAAAATCCTGGTTTGCTCACGCAACCAGTTTATGCAAGTTTCTTGCTCTTCGGGCTTTGGGTCTCGGTTTTGGGGTGGGCGGCATTTGACGATGTTGGCTATGTAGACATTTTTTTCGCGGCTGAGTTCGGCGATTTCCAAGTATTGGTCCAAGAGCTTACCGCCCCTGCCCACAAAGGGTTTCCCACTCAAATCTTCTTGTTCGCCCGGGCCTTCACCCACAAACAAAATGCCTGCATCCGGCGGGCCGTCACCGAAGACTACATTGGTCCGTGTTTTGTGGAGCTCGCATTTTTCGCAGCTCAAACATTCCGCCTTTAAGTTTTCCAAGTTTTTCATATATATCACCCAAAGTTAAAAAAGTCATCATTATTTATGGCCGAAGGGTTGTAGATAATCAAGGTTAAGTCGGGCCTTTCACGGGCCGTCAATTCGGCAAGGTCACCCTCATAAAGCCTTGGGTCAACTATGACCAAGCTTTGGCAGCCGATTGACAAGAAGGGCAAGAGGGTGTCGGCGAAAGAATCGGCCAAGACCAAGAGTTTTTTGCCCTTTATTAATTTGTTTTCACATTTAATAAGGGGCATGGAGCCGCCCGCGTAGGTTGCGTAGACATTGGCACTGAAATAATCACGCTTCAGGTTTTCTTTAAAAATCCAGGCCTCTTCAAAGCTGCCTTCTTTGAGGATGGTGTTGCCATTTGCCATGTGGTATTTACAGCCAAAATTAGTTTCATAAGCAGGTGTCAGTAAAGCAAAGTCATCAGAGCCCGCATAAAGAAGGCCCACCCGTTTGCCCAGGCTGCCAAGGAAAATTTTATCATAACTTTCTTCTTTAAAATTTTCTCGCTTTAAGCAATCAGTATCCATGCCAAAATCAAAATCTTCATTTAAATTTTCGGCCGTGATTCGAGCGGCCCTCAAGCCGGTTTCAACCTTCCAGTGGTGGTCGGTCCTATAAAAGAGAGAGCTGTAATCCTTGCCCTTTTCTCCAAAATCCTTTCTCAAGTCAAAACTTTTGACACCCTTGTTTTCAAGAGCGGCCAGAAGGTCATCGGCATTAGAGTTTGCGAAGTCTTTAAGCCCCTTGGGTAAAAGAAAATCATCTTGTTTTATTTTACCCAGAAGTTGAATATAAAGCAAATCAGAGCCCAGGGCCTTCAACTCAGCTTCCAGTGCCTTAATATTTTGGGCCTTTTCTTCCAAGGCTTGTGCCTCGGGGGCAAACAGACCCAGGCTGCCGTCCTTGAGGCGAACGGTACCGTCCGTGTCGGGGCAGGGGGCGGGATTTACCCGCTTGGCCAGGCCATAAAGATTTATGAAAGATTTTTTGAAGGCGGTTTTTTCATCCAGGCGGCCGGCATAATCATAAAAGCTCAAAAGGCCGGCCTTGAGTTTGGCCGGAGTGCTCAGAGCCTCACCCAGGTAGCTTGAATAAAGCGAAAAGCAGTCTTCCTTTTCATGGTAGGCCTTGCAGGCATTGCCGACCAGGCCCGTGAAAATCAGGCAGACAAATATAAGGGCAAGAATTTTTTTGCTTTGATTTTCTTTCAAGCGATTCACCTAAAAATTAAAATAAATAAAGGGGTTGTAAGAGCCCTTGACCACATAAGACAGGGCAAAAAGAAAAAGCAAACCCAAGCCGACGGCATAGGCCAAGCGCATGGGGAAAGAGGTAGCTTTTGCGCGCTCCAAGAAAGCGCCCGGTTGGGGGAAGGCAAAAATTGCAGCCGCAGTGAGGCTTGGTGCAAAGTTTCTCAAATAAAACCAGAAGTTTGAATCAAAGGCAGCCACACCGGGGCCAAACATGGCCCGGTAATAGGCCAGCGCCCCATTGAGGTCTTGGGCCCTGAAAAGAACCCAGCCCATCAAAACGAAAAACAAGCTGTAAAAACGCTTTAAAGGGGTAAGCTTTTGAAGTTTTTCGTCAAAGTCCGTAAGCTTTTCAAAAGCGATTAGCAGAAAATAGTAAAGGCCCCACAAAATAAAGGTCCAATCCGCCCCGTGCCAAAGCCCGGTCAAAAACCAGACAAGCAAAAGATTAAAGAGCAGCCTTGCTTTCGATTTGACCCTGCTGCCGCCAAGCGGTATGTAGACATAATCACGAAACCAGGTGCCCAAAGATATATGCCAGCGCCGCCAAAAATCCCTTATGGATGTGGCCAAGTAAGGGTAGTTAAAGTTTTCCGGAAGGTGAAAACCAAACATAAGGCCCAGGCCCACGGCCATGTCCGAATAGGCCGAAAAGTCATGGTAAATTTGCAAGGCATAGGCCAAAACACCCAGCCAGGCCAAGCCGCGCGAAAGCAGATTTTCTTCAAAAGCTCGGTCGGCTATGAGAGCCATAGAATTGGCCAAGAAAACCTTTTTTAGAAAGCCTATTATAAAGCCTTCCACACCGGATGAAAATTTTTCAAAGCTTTCATGCCTGCCCTCAAGTTGGCTTGCCACACTTTCGTAGCGAACTATGGGGCCTGCTATAAGCTGGGGGAAAAATGATATATAAAGCCCCGCATAAATCGGATTCCTTTGGGCCGTGGCACGGCCTCGGCCGATATCAATCACATAAGAAAAGGCTTGGAAGGTAAAAAAAGAAATGCCGATGGGCAAGGCAATCTGCTTTATTTCCATATCAAATGCCAAAAGTGATTTTGCCAAATCAAAGGAAAAGTTTAAATATTTAAAAATAAAGAGTAGGCCGAAATTAAATAATGCGCTTAAAGTATAAATACACTTGAGCCCATGCCGGCGGCCTCTATGTTTTTCTGCCCCCAAGCCCAAAAGCCAGTTGGCCGCTATGGACAGCAGCATAAGAAAAACGATTTTTGGCTCGCCCCAAGCATAAAAAAGGAGCGAGCCCATAAAAAGAAATATATTTTGTAGGTTCCTGCTTTTGAATAAAACAAGGTAATAACCAAGCAGAATGCAGGGCAGGAAGAGAAATAGAAATTCCAGACTTGAGAAGACCAAATGCCCTTACCGCCTTATTTGAAGATTTTTGCGATATCGGTAACCGTCATCTTTTCGGCTGCAACTATCCGTGTGCTTTCCATCAGCACGCGCGCAGCATCAATGGAAGTCAGCAAGGCTGTGCCCGCTTCGGCAGCCAGGCGGCGCAGTTTAAAGCCGTCACGGGTTTCTATGCGACCGTGGGTGGGGGTGTTGATTATCAGGGACACCCCGCCTTCCTGCAACATATCCATTATATTGGGGCTTTCACCCGTAATCTTATTGACGGGCTTTGCCTCGATACCTGCCGCAAGCAAGGCCTTGCGGGTACCCGGCGTGGCATAAAATTCAAAGTCGGTATCGTCCAGGGTTTTTATTATTTCGCAAACTTCCGCCTTGTCTTTATCCCGGACGGTGACGATAATTTTGGCATCCTTGGGTAGGGAGACACCGCCGCCTTCAAAGGCCTTGAGAAGGGCTTCGTTATAGTTTTTGGCTATGCCCAAAACCTCACCGGTAGACTTCATTTCGGGGCCCAGGGAAGTGTCGGCCCCTGTGATTTTTTCAAATGAGAAAACGGGCAGTTTTATGGCATAGTAGCCGCTGTCCTTATAAAGCCCGGTGCCATAGCCCATGTCCTTTATTTTTTCGCCCAACATGGCCCTGGTTGCAAGTTCAATGGCGGGTATGCCGGTCACCTTGCTGATGTAGGGCACCGTGCGCGAAGAGCGGGGGTTGACTTCGATTATATAAACCTTTTCATCCAAGACTATAAACTGAATATTCATCATGCCTATCACTTCCAGCGAATAGGCCAAACGCCTTGAATATTCAACTATGGTGGCTATAACATTTGGGCTTAAAGTCAGGGCAGGATAGACCGATATGGAGTCACCCGAGTGGATACCCGCACGGTCGACATGTTCCATAATACCGGGGATTAAAATATCCCGTCCGTCGCAAATGGCGTCAACTTCGACTTCTTGCCCCATTATATATTTATCAATCAAGACGGGGTGCTCTTGGACCGTGCGATTGATTATACCCATAAACTCGCGAATATCATCGTCAGATACGGCAATTTGCATGCCTTGGCCGCCCAAAACATAACTGGGCCGAACCAATACGGGGTAACCCAAAGCATTGGCGGCAAGCAAGGCTTCATCAATGGTGAAAACGGTCCTGCCCTTGGGGCGGGCTATACTGCAGTCTTCCAAAATTTGATCAAAACGCTCACGGTCTTCGGCCGCGTCAACATGGTCGGCATCTGTTCCGTAAATGGTCAGCCCCAAGTCATTTAGGGTCTTGGTCAGCTTAATGGCTGTTTGCCCGCCAAACTGCACCACGGCACCGTCCGGTTTTTCAAGCTCTACAATATTGGTTACATATTCGGGGGTCAGGGGCTCAAAGTAGAGTTTGTCCGCCACATCAAAGTCGGTTGAAACCGTTTCGGGGTTATTGTTTATTATAATTGTTTGGCAACCGGCCTTTTGCAAAGCCCAAATATTGTGGACAGAGCAATAGTCAAATTCAATCCCCTGGCCTATCCTGATGGGGCCGGAACCCAAAACCAAAACTTTTTTACCATCACAGGCGGGGTCGACTTCATTTTCCACCCCATAGTCGGAATAGTAGTAGGGGGTTTGTGCCTCAAATTCACCTGCGCATGTGTCCACCAGGGAAAATGCGGGCCTTATACCCCAAAGTTCCCGCATTTTTTTGACAGCCGCCGCCGTGGAAGCTATGCTAACGGCTATCATATTATCGGTAAAGCCAAGTTTTTTGGCTTCCAAAATAATATCCTTATCAAAAACACCGCTTCGTAGCTGCTTTTCCATAGCGACAATATTGCCGATTTTATTTAAAAACCACATATCAATGCCGGTAGTTTCATGAATTTCCGCCGTGGTAATGCCCTTGAAATTTGCGGTGGCAACCGTGAAGAGGCGTTCATTGTCTATGTTATGGAGCAGGGTACGCAACTCATCCGCACTTTTTTCCATCAGGTCGGGCATGAGCAGCCCTTCCTTGTTTTCTTCAAGTGAATTGACAGCCTTTTGCAAGGCGGCCTCAAAATTCCTTGATATGGACATTACTTCGCCCGTGGCCTTCATTTGGGTGCCCAAGGTTCTTTTGGCTGTTATAAACTTGTCAAAAGGCCATTTGGGAAGTTTAATTACGCAATAGTCCAAGGCCGGCTCAAAGCAGGCAAAGGTTTTCCCGGTCACCGCATTGGGAATTTCGTCCAAACCCAGGCCCAAGGCTATTTTGGCGGCAACACGGGCTATGGGGTAACCCGTAGCCTTTGAGGCCAGAGCGGAAGACCGTGAAACGCGAGGGTTAACTTCAATAACCGCATATTCGAAGGAGTTGGGATGAAGGGCAAACTGAACATTGCAGCCGCCCTTTATGTCCAAGGCGGTGATAATGTTGAGGGCCGAATCACGCAGCATTTTATGGTCCTTGTCAGACAAGGTCTGTGAGGGGGCCACTACTATGGAATCACCCGTGTGGACGCCCACCGGGTCAAAATTTTCCATATTACAAACAACAATGCAATTGCCCTTGCCGTCGCGTATGGTTTCGTATTCAACTTCCTTCCAGCCGGATATGCATTTTTCTATAAGCACCTGGCCCACCCTTGACAGGCGGATTCCGTTGGCGGCGATTTCGCGTAGTTCATCGGAATCACAAGCTATACCGCCACCGGTACCGCCCAGGGTATAGGCCGGGCGCACAATAACCGGGTAACCGATTTTTTCGGAAAAATTCAGGGCATCTTCAACACTTTCAACCACCAAAGATTCAATGCAAGGCTCGCCGATAGACTCCATGGTGTCCTTAAACTCTTGCCTGTCTTCGGCTTTTCTGATGGTGTCGGCATTGATACCTATAAGGCGGACATTGTTTTTTTCCAGTATGCCTTTTTCTTCCAACTCCATGGCAAGGTTCAGGGCTGTTTGACCGCCCAAGGAAGGCAGGACGGAATCGGGCTTTTCTTGTTCAATTATTTTGGTCAGCGTGGGTATGGTTAAGGGCTCTATATAAACTATATCGGCTATTTCACCGTCGGTCATAATGGTGGCCGGGTTGGAGTTGGCCAAAACAACTTCAATCCCTTCTTCGCGCAGGGACCTGCAGGCCTGGGTGCCGGCATAATCAAATTCTGCCGCTTGGCCTATAATTATGGGGCCGGAGCCTATAACCAGAACTTTTTTAATAGACAAATCTCTCAACTTGAGGCTCCCCCTTTCACCATTTCTATAAAGCGGTCGAACAAGAAGGCGGTGGTATGTTTACCTTTCTTTACATCCGGGTAAAATTGGACACTGAAAAGCGGGCGGTCGCTGTAGACAAGGCCTTCCACACTTTTATCATTAATATTTTCACACAAAACTCTTGCGCCGACGGGCAACTTGCCCGGCACCGGGGTCAGGGCATGGTTTTGGGAGGTAACATAGGTTCTGTCTTTTTCAAGAAAACGAACCGGATAGTTGGACCCCCTGTGCCCCATCTTTATCTTTTCTATTCCGCCGCCCAGGGCTTTTGCCGTCAAAAGTTGGCCGACACCGACGGCAAAGGTAGGTAAGTTCAAAGCCAAGAGGGCAGAAATTTCTTTCATAAGCCCTTCGTCTTCCAAAAGAAGTTCGGGCCCGCCGCCTATCATCAAACCTTGGTGGCCGCCGGCTGCAAGGGTTTGGGCCGGTGTTAGGGTCGGGTAGACGGTAACCCTACAGTCTCGGTCGACAAGAGCCTTGATTTGACTGTTTTTTATTCCGCAATCAAAAACCGCAACATCGGGGCCCAAATTTTCTTGGCCAAATGTTTGCGGTTGAGTTTTTTCATAAAATGTTTTGGGAAGCCGACTTTCATAAGCTGCAAGTTTTTCGGCTATGCTTTCAAGGTCGCTTATATCATCGGTCAATATTGCTCGCACAAGGGATTTGCCCCTTATTTTTTTAACAACCGCTCTGGTGTCAATATTGCCGATACAGGGAATGTCAAATTCAAGCAATATAGCCTCAAGCGGTTGTTTACTTCTGAAGTTTGATGGGGTGGAGCAGATTTCATTAATAATAAGAGCCCCGGGGCAAGGTCGCCGTGATTCAAAATCCCCCGGGTTTACCCCGTAATTCCCGACCATGGGGTAGGTCATTAAAACACCCAAACCCGAGTAGGTCGGATCGGACAAAATTTCTAAATAACCGGTCATTGAGGTGTTTATCACAAGTTCAAAGACGGTTTCTTTAAAAGAGCTGATTTTTTTGCCCGGGAAGACACTGCCGTCTTCCAAAACAAGGTAAGCTTGCATTGATTCCCCCTACCTCTCATTTTGCGTTCTAAACGAGGATTATAGCATAAATGCTGTTTTTGAATTTTCTTATTAGCAAATAAAAGCTGTTTTCACATGCTTCTCACTATCTGTCAAAATATATTTCGGCGGCCTTTATATCTTGTTTAATTTGCGCAGTCAAGTCTTGGAGGCCTGTGAATTTTTGCTCGCCTCTTAAATACTTAAACAAGGCAACTTCAATATTTTGGCCGTACAAATCACCGCAGTAATCAAAGATATAGGTTTCACTGCGCTCGCTTTTACCTTCAAAGGTGGGCCTGGTCCCGATATTGGTCAGGGCGGGCAAGTGTTTGCCCGCTACCAAGGCTCGGGAAAAATACACACCGTGTTTGGGTATAACAAAACCTTGTGGAAAACTTTGGTTTATGGTGGGGCAGCCTATGGTTCTGCCCAATTTCTTACCGTGGGCCACCTTAAAGTCATAAGAAAACTCACGCCCCAGCATGGCGTTGGCAGACTCGATTGCCCCATCTTCCAAGGCTTGGCGTATTCTGGTTGAACTGATCGCGGTGTTTTCAAAGTTTACGGGCGGGCTGATGTGCAGCTCAAGTGAATTTTTCGCACAAATTTCTTTTAAGAGCTGTGTTGTGCCCCGGGCTTTGTTTCCGAAGTGATAGTTGTAACCGCAGCAAAGCGCCCTTGCATTGAGTTGATTTATAAGAATGTTTTCAACAAATTCGCGCGGTGACAAGTTTTGCACCCGGGCAAAGTCTAAAAGAACACTTGCCACCCCAAGTTCTTTAAGGCGTTTTATGCGCAAATTGTCCGTCATAAGTTTTGCCGGCGCACTGCCCTTTAAGACTTGAAGGGGGTGTTTGTTGAACAAAAGCAGGCAGGCGGTAAAACCCTTGGCCTCCAAGGCCAGAGCCGATTCAATAACAGCCAAGTGACCCTTGTGCAAGCCGTCAAAATTCCCCAGTGCCAGGGCCAATGGTTTTTTTGAAAAATCTTTGGCCATCAAGCCTATCCTTTCTTATGCTTTTTCCTGAGCCTCTGCCCTTGGTCCAAAATATTTTTACGCAAGCGCAAACTCTTGGGCGTCACTTCAAGCAATTCATCATCGCCTATAAATTCCATACACTGTTCTAAACTCATAAGGTCGGGCGGTGATAATCTCAAGGCTTCATCGCTACCCGCAGCCCTGATATTGGTCAGTTGTTTTTTACGGCAAACATTGCATACGACATCTTCGCCCCGTGAACTTTCGCCCACAACCATGCCTTCATAAACTTCAAGGCCGGGTGCTATGAAGAGGCGGCCGCGCTCTTGGGCCCCATGCAAACCATAGCCGGTGCTTATGCCCGCTTCATGCACAACAATAGAGCCCCGCTCACGCGTTTGAATGTCACCCTTATAGGCTTCATAACCGTCAAAAAGCTGGTTCATGATTCCGTTGCCGTTGGTCTCTGTCAAAAATTCACTGCGGTAACCTATCAGGCCCCTGGAGGGGATTTTAAATTCCAGATGGGTGTAACCGCCCTCGCGCCTTGTCATGTTTTCAAGTTCACCCTTGCGTTTGCCCAAGCCTTCTATAACCTTGCCGACATATTGTTCGGGCACTTCTATAATGAGCAGTTCCATGGGTTCGGTCCGAAGACCCTTTTCTTCTTTAAAAATTACCTGCGGGCGAGATACTTGAAATTCATAGCCCTCCCGGCGCATGGTTTCAATCAAAATTGAAAGGTGGAGTTCACCGCGACCCGAAACTTTAAAGACAGAGGTATCTTGTGTTTCCTCCACCCTCATGCTGACATTGGTTTCAATTTCTTTTAGAAGGCGGTCTCTTATATTTCTGGAGGTCACATACTTGCCTTCACGCCCTGCCAGGGGGCTGTCATTTACAATAAAGTTCATGGAAATTGTGGGTTCGTCTATCTCTATGAAGTCCAAGGCTTCAACTTTTTCCCTATCACAGAGGGTTTCGCCTATATTAATGTCATCTATACCCGCTATGCAGACAATATCACCCGCGGCCGCACTGTCCGCCTCAACACGGTCAAGGCCGTCAAACAGATAGAGGCCGGAAACTTTAACATTCCTCACCGAACCGTCTTGGCCGCACAGGGCTACCGTTTGCCCCTTTTCAAGAAGGCCTCGCTCAACCCTGCCAACCCCGATTCGGCCCACATAGTCATCATATTCCAAACTTGAAATCAGAAGCTGCAAGGGGGCGGTCTTATCGCCCTTGGGCGGGTCTATATTTTTTATGATAGTGTCAAGCAAGGGCCTCATATCGGCCGAAGTGTTTTTTAAATCATGTGTGGCATAGCCTTGGCGGGCAGAAGCGTAAATCACCGGAAATTCAAGTTGGTCTTCATCCGCACCCAGGTCTATAAGCAAATCAATCACTTGGTCGACCACTTGGGCCGGCCTAGCATTGGGGCGGTCAATTTTATTTATGACCACAATAACCTTCTTTTTTGTGCTTAATGCTTTTTGCAAAACAAAGCGGGTTTGGGGCATGCAGCCTTCAAAGGCATCCACAAGCAACAAAACACCGTCAACCATCATAAGCACACGCTCAACCTCGCCGCCGAAATCGGCGTGGCCGGGCGTATCAACAATATTTATCTTATAATTTTTATAGCTTACCGCGGTGTTTTTGGACAAGATGGTGATACCGCGCTCACGCTCTAAATCGCCCGAGTCCATCACTCTGTCTTGCACTTGTTCGTTTAACCTGAAAACCCCGCTCTGTTTGAGCATTTCGTCAACCAGGGTGGTCTTACCGTGATCAACATGCGCAATAATGGCTATATTTCTTAAATCTTCTCTTAAGGACAATTTTTCACCTTTCTGATTTTATTCAACAACGATACCCTTGGCCTCTCTCTGCAAGGCAAGCTCTTGAGTCACTCTTTGCTTTTTTTCCCCAGTCAAGTCATAAAAGAATATGGGGACGGCACAAAGTAAAAGTGAAAGGGCCGGGATAAGGGAAACAATGGTAAAAATCCCATTGCGCTGTGAAAACTCAAGCGATGTGGGGGCTAGGGTCATGCCCGTATTCATAACCGCGCTCAAGTCTATATTAACTACTTTATACATTAAGACAATTAGGGTTGTGGCCAAGGCATTACCTAATTTGTTGACAAAGGACTGGACGGCGGAGCCCAGGCCGGCTTCACGGCGGCCGGTCTTAAGTTCCATATAATCCAAAGAGTCCCCAATCATGGCTGCCGAAACAACATTTATAACCCCTGCCGGAATACATGATATTACCAAAAGCGGCACTATGGCCCAAAAGTTTTCAAAGCCTATAATATAAATCCCCATGCTTGAGACAAAACCCAAGAGGCAAGAAGAAATAATCAGAGCCTTGTAGCTGAATCTTTTAATTAATTTGGGCATAAAAAGCATGGTGCCAAACATACCCACGGCCGTGGCTAAAGCGAAAACTAAACTGATTTTTGAAATACTGGCCTGCAAGGCAGAGGTCTGCTCTTCTACCGTCAAACCCCTCAAGGGCGGGCCTATGTAAAAAGAATAGCGGGCAACATGAATGGCGCCGGCCTGGAACATATAGCGGCCAAAAGACAAGACACCCATGATTAAGACCAGTACGAGGGGCTTGTTTTTGAAAAGCAGTTTTAAGGACCCGGGTTCGCCCGGTTCACGCTTTTTTTGGGGGATGTTAACCCTTTCCTTAACATGAAAATAAGTACTCGCAAAAAGGATATTACCCAAAAGAGAAGCAAAAACCGCTATAATCAGGTACCTTGTTTTTTCTAACCTGACGCCGGTTAAGCCAAACTGGGAAAGCAGGGGGCCCAAAATCATAAAAATAGCCATGGGTATGGCAGAGCCTATGCCGTTGGTGGTTCTCGCCACCGAAAAAGCCCGCCCCCGTTCGTCCGGGTCCGGGGTCATAAGATTGGGTAAGCTCCAGAAGGGGACATCCGACATGGTGTAAACCATACCCCACATTACATAGGTAATGGTCGCATATACCATTTTTGCACCGGGCGAAAGGCCCGGTGCAAAAAACAAGAGTACGGTTAAAACAGCAATGGGAAGGGGGGTCATGATAAGGTAAGGCTTCATCTTACCCCACTTCATGTCGGTTCGATCCGCTATCATACCCATCAGGGGGTCATTAATGGCATCCCAAACCCTGGCCAACAACATTAAGAGTAAAACAAAAATCGGACCCAGACCAAAAACATTGAGATAAAAATCGGAGATGTAAGAAGACATGATTCCATAAACCATGCCCTGGCCCAAAGCCCCGACACAAAGCATACGAAATTCTTTTTTTTCGATGTAGCTTTTTATTTGTTCCATGAAGGTTCTCCTTTACTACTCGCCCTTCATGTCAACAAATTCTTGATTACCTTTGAATGCGTCAACAGAAAGCTTGACCGAATCGAAGATGGCACTCTTGATATCGTCATCCGTTGCACCTAACTCAACTGACCATTTTCTGTCAATAAAGGTGTTCATGCACATAAGTTCGGCCAAACCTACGGGGTCAATGCCGGACTCAACATTGCGCTTTGCGTATTCTTTGCGCATTGTTACACCAAAAAGTTTGAACATCCATTTGGCTATATGAATAATCTTGCGGTTGGGAACACCCATGGCTTCGTGAACGATTTTGAGGAATTCATCCCAAGTGTAGTTGTAGTAGCTGATGGGATAGGCCTTGGCGCCCTTATTCTTTTCGGCTGCGCCGACAATGGTTTCGGCAACTTGGCGAACGGTCAGCATGGCTGTGCCGCCCCTGGGATACATGGTAACGCCGGGCATTCTGTCAAGCTGTTCGATGAGTATAACCCAGACGGGTTTACGGCCGGGTTGGGTGCCGAAGATGTAGGGAAGCTCCAAAACTGCCACAGACATATCGTCATCGGCATAGGAGAAAGCGATTTCTTCTTGGTCAATCCTACTGCGAATGTAGGGGTGTTTTTCATAAAGTTGCATTTCAGGAAACTCTTTTGCAAAATAAGAGAAGTAGGACCCTAAAACGACAGAGTTTTTAACACCCGATTCTTTCGCCGCTTCAAGCAAAACTTTCAAGGGTTCGATATTGTACTTCGCATAGTAATCGTAGACCGGTGCGGGGAATTCCACGCGCTCGTCAACACCCGCCGCAAAGATAAAATAGTCGGAACCGGCCATCATTTCTTTGAGCTCTTCCTTGCTCATATCCATGCAATTGCCGTAAATAAGTTCCATTTCTTCGGGTATGGGCGCACCTTCCGGTAAGGGGGGAAGAGCAAGTGATTTTACACTGTAGCCCTTGTCAATAAACAATTGCGCCGCTGCGCTGCCTAAAAGCCCCGTTCCGCCGATCATAAATACCTTTTTCAATAACATCCTCTCCATTCGCCATATTTTATACCATTATAAATGTGTTTTTGCTTTCAGTCAAGCAAAAACGCAAACATAGGCCTTGCCCTTAATAAGCATGTAATCTTCCATCCCCGGTATATTCCAATAAGTTTTTTGATACTCTCAAGACCCGATAGAAAATCAAAAAAGCCACAGGCTTTTCGACCCATGACTTTTTGAAACCGAAATAAGCAAGTGCCTTTGGCCCTTTTGCAAGTTTTTACTGGCACGGACAAAAACTTGCAATCCATGGCAATAAATATCGGAATCCCCGTCTCTGCCAAGAAAATTACAGATACCCTAACCGGCAGTGGCCGTCCGTGACAAGAAGTCGGAATATTATCAAGTTTTCGCAACAGTGCTTAGTGAATAGTTTTTCATTTTACTCGACCTTTTACATACATCCAAACTGAAAAAGCTGCAATAAAAACAGCAATTAATGCAAGCAACCAGTAAAAAGCTTTTACTATTGCAAGATGTGAAAAGCCCATAGTAAAGGCAATAATCAAGATTATGGCGACAAGCAACCAGAGGAAGAGCCCCCTCTTAAAAGACAATTCATTTTTATAAAGAATTGTTAGCAGTATAGAGGCAAGGGCACCCATACAGGCAAAAACGAAAAAGACAAACGAACCTGTATCATCGATACTGACATATTGTCTTAGCTTAGTATCCCAAAGAATTTCTCGTAACCATTCGGTGCTGTTGAACAAAGTGAAAATAAAATAGTATACACAAGAAAAACAATACAAAGCAGTAGAAAACAATCGTCCGATCTCACGAAACTTAAGCACTCAAAGCACTTCCTTTCATTAAATTAAAGTATAGGGCTCCACTGTCTGCCCCGTCTATAAACTCAAAGGCTAATCAAAAAATCTTTGACCCCCTTTCCGCAATATTATAAAAGTCATACAATATCTTCTAGTATCTATAAATCACTAAATCACCGGGTGGATTTCCTTGTGCTGTTTGCGGAATTTCGGATTCTCAAAAAATCTGATCGTAGGACCGATTAGTAATTGCTAATCATAGTAATTGCTAATCATAGGGATTGCCGCATGCAAATTA
>JAAYSC010000078.1 GCA_012524025.1 Clostridiales bacterium
CAGGCATGGAACCTGCCTCTAAATTGAAAGTTTTGCCGCCTCGTCCGCCGTTGGCATCAAACTTTATTTTATAGGTGGTAGCCGCGGGTTTTGTGCTTGTGGCGGAAGTAGGTTTCGTAGTGGGGTTTGTGGTGGATTGGGGCTTTTCATCTATATAATAAATATGTGAATATTTACCCAGACTATCCGAAAATTGGACGCTTTGCAAAGGTCTGTCGGGTAAACCGGCCAAAAAGCTCAAGTCCATCTTTATGGTGCAGTCATTATCTTGGCCGAAAGTTAAAGACTTGTTTATTATAGAAATTTTTGCGGGGTTGGGGATTTGCTCACTACCGTCAATTTTCAGAATATAAGAACTCTTGTCGTGAAAAGTAAGTATCAAACCAATTTGGCCCTTTTCGGATACTATCGGGCTGTTGTTTTTTTGCGACAGGTCGAAGCGAAGGTGCAGGGCTCTTTCTTTGACCTTTTTGCTTTGCAACATATAAGCATAGTCTACCGCACAGGTGGATGGCTTGCTGTGGCTGATAAATATATACTCCAGGCCTTTTTCCGAATCCTTCCATGGGGTCACACCAACCACATTGCCTGCCACGGCTTTTGGGGCAAGCGCAGAGTTTAAGGCAAGGCCAAAAAATAAAAATAAGGCCAAGGCAAAAGAAAAAATCTTGTTTTTCAAACGCACACAACCCTTCATATTCAGAGAAAAAATTCTTTTTAAATATTAGCTCAAGCTTTTATTATTTTCAAGTGTTTACCTACAAAAGCTTTTATATCTTTGCTTGAATTTGCCCGCAGATGTGTTATATTAGATGGCAGTGGATATAATATCAAATTTATATTATTTTTGTTCGTAGGAGGATGAATTATGCAAGTATTAGGTGTCTTATCTAAATTTTTATCCAATCGTTTTGACTCGGGTGCCAAGAAAATGTTGAAAAAGTCGGCCGCTCCACCCATAGCTTCGGGTGTTTTTGACAGGACGGCCAAGGCAAAGGCCCAATACTTCACCGCCGGTTTTGGCAAGGCTGAAGTTATGCCGCCCGATATTGACGAGAAAAAATACTATGTGGCAGGCTACAGGCCCTGGAACCCGGCACAGGGTGTGCTTGACCCAATGATGGCAAGTGCTGTTTGGCTGGATGATAATTCCGGCAAAGGCGGGGTAGTTTTCGTTTCAGTTGACAATGTAGGCCTTTTGAGCAGGGATGTCAGGGCGGCCAAAGAAATGCTCAAGGGCTTTGTGAAAGAAAGCGGCTGCCGTTCAATTAATATCTTGAGCACCCACAACCACGCCGGTATTGACACCATGGGCCTTTGGGGCAACCTACCATTCACGGGTCGCAATGAAAAATATATGCAAATAATGTTTAAGGGTATCAAAAAGGCCGTTGAGGACGCTTATGCCGACAGGCGCGAAGGTTCGCTCTACTTGGGCAGCAAGGATACGCCCGACATTCAGCGCGACTCCAGACCGCCCGAAGTTTTTTCAAAAGCTTTGACCAGGCTTCGCTTTGTTCCAAATGACGGTAGCAGGGAAATCTACTTCCTCAACTACGCATCACACTCCGAATCGCTCTTGGGCAAAAACTCCTTGGTCAGTGCCGACTTCCCGGCCTATATGAGGCAGGAAATACTTGAAAAAACAGGGGCTGAAACAATTTATTTTGTAAGCGCCATCGGTGGCCTTATCCGCTTAAAAGAACTTGATGAAGACAATATCAAGTCAACCAAAATAGCGGGTGAGGTTTTGGCAGAAACGGCCATGTCTATTCAAGACGAAGTTAAATTAGAGCCCAAAATCAGCTTTATCAGGCAAGAATTTTACGCCCAAGCACAAAACTTTGCCCTGCTCCTTATGGCAAAGGTGGGGATAATTAAGGCGGATAAATATGCAATAATTGAGGAAGATTATGAGGGCTACGCCCTTAAGACCGAGATGACCTACTTTGAAATTGACTCCTTAAAAATGCTGTTGTTGCCGGGTGAAATTTTCCCCGAACTGGTCTATGGCGGCTATTTGAGTGCCGAAGAATCGGCCTTGGGTCAAGGGCCGGAATATAATCCTAAACCCTTGGCGGAAATAGCAGAGGATGAAAACTTAATGATTATGGGTCTGGCCAATGATGAAATCGGCTATATTGTCACTCCAAATGACTTTTTCATCCATCCGGATTCTTCTTATTTAGACGGCGGTAAGGACGCTTCGGGCAGGCGGCATTATGAAGAAACCAACTCTCTGGGTCCAAATACCGCTCATAAGATAGCCGAAGTTTTCACCCAAATGGTGGAAAAGGCCAAGAAAGCAAAATAAGCTCTTCAATTCAAGCGCTTTGAGCATTTTGGGAGGATGAAACAAGATGAAGGAATTTATGGGCAAGGATTTTTTGCTCAATAATCCCACGGCGGTAGAACTCTACCATGAGGCAGCAGCCAAGATGCCCATATTTGATTGGCACTGCCATCTTTCACCGCAAGAAATTTATGAAAACAAACAACCGGCGGATATAGCCCAATTATGGTTGGCCGGTGACCATTACAAGTGGCGGGCCATGCGCTCTTACGGCATAGCCGAAGAATATATAACAGGCAAGGCTTCGGGTTACGACAAATTTAAGGCCTGGGCCAAGGCCATGCCCTATCTGGTCGGCAACCCCCTCTATCACTGGACTCACTTGGAATTACAAAGGTATTTTGATATTTACGAGCCCTTGAGCGAAGACACGGCCGATGATATCTGGCAAAGAGCCAATGCAAAAATTGCGGCCGGCGGCTTCAAACCCCGTGATTTAATAGTAAATTCCGGGGTCACTCATGTCTTTACAACCGATGACTCGGCAGACTCTTTGGAATATCATAAGCTTTTGGCTGAAGATAAAAGTTTTTCCTGCCGTGTTCTGCCTGCTTTCAGGCCGGACAAGGCCCTGGCTATTGACTTGCCCGGCTATTTGGAATGGCTGCAAAGCTTGGAAGATAGGGTGGGCAGGAAGATAGAAACTTATGGTGCACTGACCAAAGAGCTTAAGGGGCGAATTGAATTTTTTGCCCAAATGGGCTGCCGGGCCAGCGACCATGCCTTTGCCTACATGCCCTATGAACCCGCCGACGAAAACGAGCTTGAAAAGATTTTCGCAAAAGCGCTGGAAGGCAAAGAATTGACAATTAAAGAGGCGGACAAATATAAGACCGAACTCATGCGGGTTTTTGCCAAAGAATATGCCCGATTGGGCTGGGGGATGGAAATTCACATCGGTGCCATGCGCAATAATAATAAGCTGATGTTTGAGCGTCTGGGCCCCGACACCGGCTATGATTCCATAGCCGACCATGAAATTGCCCACAAGCTTTCACGGTTTTTGGACAGCTTAGCCTATGAATCCGCCCTACCCAGAACCGTCTTATTTACCCTCAACCCAAAAGACAACTATGTTTTAGGGACCATGCTTGGTAACTTCCAAAACGACGAGGCTGCAAGCAAAATCCAACTGGGGACCGCCTGGTGGTTTAATGACAACTTGGACGGTATGCGTGAGCAGATGAAAACCCTTGCAAATACGGGTGTTTTCGGTAAATTTATAGGTATGGTGACGGATTCGCGCTCACTTCTTTCCTACCCCAGGCATGAATATTTTCGCCGTATTTTATGCGCCTTTATCGGTGACATGGTTGACCAAGGCCTCTACCCCTATGACAGGGTGATTTTAGAAAAGATTGTTAAGGATATATCCTATAACAACGCCATAGATTATTTCGGACTGTAAGCGATTTTAAGGAGGATGGTGGCGGATGGAAGCTAAAACACCACTATATCAAGTTCATTTGGACTCGGGCGGTAAAATAGTACCCTTTGCCGGTTGGCTTTTGCCTATACAGTACGCCGGCGGCATAGCTGCGGAACACATTGCCGTGAGAGAGGCGGCCGGCCTTTTTGATGTTTCACACATGGGGGAACTTATGCTTCGGGGCAAGGACGCCCTTGAAAATGTTCAAAAACTCATGACCAATGATTTGTCCGGCATGTATGACGGCCAGGTTAGGTATTCGCCCATGTGCAATGAAGAAGGCGGAATTATTGACGACCTGCTCATATATAAGCTAAATGATGAGGCTTATCTTTTGGTTGTCAACGCCTCTAACAGGCAAAAAGATGTCGATTGGATTAAAGACCGTGTTTTCGGTGAATGTGTTTTTGAAGATGTGTCCGACTCTTGGGCTCAACTGGCCTTGCAAGGCCCCAAAGCCCAAGATATTATAAAAAAGCTTTGCAAAGAAGAAGAGTTACCCGTAAAGTATTATAGCTTTACAGAGTCTATGGATGTAGCCGGCGCAGGTTGTTTGGTTTCAAAAACAGGCTACACCGGTGAAGACGGCTATGAATTATACACAGCCCCCGAAAATGCCGTGAAACTCTGGCAAGCCCTTATGAAAGCCGGCGAAGACTACGGCCTGATAGCTTGTGGCTTGGGGGCTCGCGACACCTTGCGCTTGGAAGCCGGTATGCCCCTCTACGGCCAAGAAATGGCCGAAGATATTACGCCCTTTGAAGCGGGTTTGGGCTTTTTTGTTAAACTGCAAAAGCCCGAATTTATCGGAAAAACGGCACTTGAAGCCCAAAAAGAACCCAAACGCAGGCGAGTGGGCTTGGAACTTTTAGCCAGGGGAATAGCCCGAACAGGGGATGCGGTTTTCTTAAAGGATGAGAAAATAGGCCAAGTTACTTCCGGCACCATGTGCCCTTATATTAAAAAGGCGGTAGCCATGGCCTTGGTTGAAAGTGGCAGCATACAAGTAGGGGATTCGGTAAGCCTCGAAGTCAGGGGCAGACGAATAGAAGCCAAATGTGTTGAATTACCCTTTTATAAAAAAGGGCAGTAAATAAGTAAATATTTGTTTTGAAGGAGTGGGCATTATGTCAATACCAAAAGATTTACTCTATGCAAAAACACACGAATGGGTTCGCCTGACGCAAGACGGCAGGGCCTTCATCGGCATCACCGACCATGCACAAGACGCCCTGGGCGATGTTGCCTTCATCAATCTTTGTGATGAGGACGAAAATTTCAACGCCGGCGATGTTATCGGTGACATTGAATCCATTAAAGCGGTAACGGACATCTACACACCCATAGCCGGTACGGTTCTTTCGGTCAACGAAGAATTGCTGGATTCACCCGAACTCATAAACTCCGAACCTTACGGTGCTTGGCTGGTGGAATTGGGCGACATTGAAATCAATGACGATCTGCTTGATGCCGATGCCTACGAGCTGTTTTTAGCCGAAGAAGACTAAACAAAAAAATCCACTAAATTCAAGGGGTGAGGGCACTGCTCTTACCCCTGTTTGTTCATATGTATCAATTAAGGAGGTTGGCCCATGTCCTATGTTCCAAACACTGCCCGGCAAGTTGAAAAAATGCTTGAAAGCATTGGTAAAAATTCAATTGATGATCTGTTTGCCGACATACCGGAAGATGTAAAATTGGCAAGACCCTTGAATTTGGATCAAGGTAAAACCGAATTCGAAGTTTTAGAAAAATTAGAAGCCTTGGCAGACAAAAACGAAATTTTCAAAACAAGCTTTTTGGGTGCGGGTGCTTACAGGCATTATATTCCTTCCCTTGTCGGCCACTTGGCAAATCGTGCGGAATTTGTAACCGCCTACACGCCTTACCAGGCTGAAATCAGCCAAGGTGTGCTAAAAGCGATTTTTGAATACCAAACCACTGTTTGTGAGTTGACCGGCATGGACCTTGCCAACGCCGGCCTTTATGACGGTGCCCACGCCGCAGCGGAAGCCGCAATGATGTTCAAAGAGCGCAAGCGCATCAAAACCTTGGTCAGTGCCGCAGCCAAACCCATGGTTATTGAAACTGTCAAAACTTATTGTGACAGTGCAGGCACTCCCTTTGATTTAATACCTGCCAAAGACGGTAAAACAGATTTAGACGCTTTAAAATCCGAGCTTGATGACACGGTTGCGAGTGTTTATATTGAGTACCCAAATTTCTATGGCCTTATCGAAGATGCCAAAGCAGTTGCCGACCTTGTTCATGGGGCAGGGGCCAAGTTTATTATTGGTGCCTACCCCATTGCTTTGGCTGTGCTTAAAACCCCGGCCCAATTAGGGGCAGACGCGGCAGTCGGCGAAGCCCAGCCGCTTGGTATGCCCTTGGCTTTTGGCGGACCTTACTTGGGTTACATGGCAGTGACCTCTGCCCATATGAGAAAACTACCCGGCCGCATAGCAGGCCAAACGACGGACAAAAACGGCAAAACAGCCTATGTTCTGACCCTGCAAGCGCGCGAGCAACATATCAGGCGTGAAAAGGCCGGTTCCAGCATTTGCACCAATGCTGCCCTGTGTGCCTTGACAGCCACGATTTACTGCGCCGCCATGGGTAAGGAAGGCTTGATAGAAGTAGCGGAACAGTGCTATTCAAAGGCCCATTACGCAGCCGAAAAAATCAGCTCTGTAAAGGGATACACCCTTACGCACCAAGGGGAGTTTTTCAATGAATTTTTGACTGCTTGCCCCGAAGAACCCGATGCCTTGCTTGGCCGTTTAAGGCAAAATGGTATTTTGGGCGGCCTCCCCATAGAAATTGACGGCAAAAACCACATTCTTTGGTGTCTTACCGAAGTAAACAATAAGGCAGAAATTGACAATTTAGCAGAACTTTTGAAGGAGGGCGTGAAATGAGCGGCTTGATTTTTGACCTCAGCAAAGATGGCAGGCGTTGCTCTGCCATCCCAAAATCAGACATAGCCCACAGGGCCATACCCGGGCATTTAAAAAGGGATAAGGCTGCAAGGCTGGCTCAAGTGGCAGAAATTGACTTAGTTCGCCACTACACAGCCCTCAGCCGCCAGGCCTTTGGGGTAGACAACGGCTTTTACCCCCTTGGCTCTTGCACCATGAAATATAATCCTAAAGTTAATGAAGATGCCGCAGCCCTCAAGGGATTCACTCAAGTCCATCCCCTGCAGGCCGAAGAAACGGTGCAGGGTAGCTTGGAAGCCATGCATACTTTAAGCGAGGCCTTGTGTGAAATCACCGGCATGGATGCCGCAAGCTTGCAACCGGCGGCCGGTGCCCAGGGCGAGGTTGTGGGATTAGCGATTATCAAGGCTTATTTGCAAGACAAGGGCCAAACCCAAAGGGACAAATTAATCGTTCCCGACTCTGCCCATGGTACCAACCCGGCCAGTGCCGCCATGACGGGCTTTAAGGTAATAAACATCCCCTCCACGCCCCAAGGCAGGGTGGATTTAGAAGCCCTTAAAAGTGTTGTGGGGGATGACACAGCCGCCCTTATGCTGACCAACCCCAACACAGTCGGCCTCTTTGATGAAAATGTGAAAGAAATTGCAAAAATAGTTCACGATGCCGGCGGCATGGTCTATTATGACGGCGCCAACCTCAATGCCGTTATGGGTTTAGTCCGTCCCGGGGACACAGGCTTTGATGTGGTTCACCTTAATTTACACAAAACTTTTTCCACACCCCACGGCGGCGGCGGACCCGGCAGCGGCCCCGTTGCCTGCAAGAATGTTTTAGCTCCCTTCCTACCCGGGCCCATTGCAACCAAAGAAGGCGACACTTTCTCACTACAAATGCCTCCAAAATCCATCGGCAGGGTCCGCGCCTTTTACGGTAACTTCCTTGTCAATATCAGGGCCTTGGCCTATATCCTGACTCTGGGTGCAGAGGGTATACCCGAGGCGGCTCAAAACGCAGTCTTGAACGCCAACTATATGATGGAAAAACTCAAGGATATCTTCCCGCCCGCCTTTGACGGCCCCTGCATGCATGAGTTTGTTATTTCAATTGAAAACCTTAAAAAAGAAAAGGGGATTACGGCAGCCGACATAGCCAAGGGCCTTATTGACAGGGGCATCCACCCGCCCACCATGTACTTCCCCCTCATTGTCAGCGAAGCGCTTATGATTGAACCTACGGAAACGGAAAGCCGTGAAACCTTGGATAAGGCCATCGCAGCCTTCAGAGATATTTACGACCTGGCCTTAAATGACCCGGATGCCCTAAAGGAAGCCCCAATCACTACCCCCGTTGGCAGACCGGATGAAACAAAGGCGGTAAGAAATCCGGTTTTGAAGTACGAATTTTAAAGAAAATTAAATGAAAATTTGCCCCAAGGCTCCTTTGAGAACCTTGGGGCTTTTTCCCTTATAAATAGGCTCTATACTAAATGTTGGGGTACAACAAATAGAGCTTTCAAAAAAAGATAAAAAAATGAGAGCATATTTGATAGAAATCCGATAAAATGGGATTGTAAAGAAACCATAAATCGGAGGTAATCA
>JAAYSC010000079.1 GCA_012524025.1 Clostridiales bacterium
CAAGAAGTTGATGCGGTTATGGATCTTTTTAGGGAATACCTTGAAGAAGCTCGCGAAAGAAAAGAAGAAAACATAGAAAAAGGCTTTCGCTTGCGCTATATTGGGGACACGAGCGCCCTACCGCCGGACATTGTCAAAATGGTTGAAACCGCCCAACGCGAATCTTCACAGGCGAGCAAAACCGTTGTAAACTTGGCAGTCAATTACGGGGGCAGGCAAGAAATTTTGCGCAGCGTCAAAGCCCTGGCAAAAAAAGCGGCTGCAGGCCACTTGGATGCCGACTTACTGGAACTTAAAGATATTGAAAGCGGGCTTTATACCGCCGGGCAGCCCGACCCGGACCTCATCATAAGGCCAAGCGGTGAGTACAGGTTATCAAATTTTTTAATCTGGCAATCGGCCTACTCGGAATTTTGGTTTTCGGATGTTTTATGGCCGGATTTCACGACGGATGATTTTGATCAAGCCTTATTGGATTATGCCGGGCGCAAGCGGCGTTTTGGCGGTGTTTGAAACAGGGGGACGGTTCAAAGCAAATTTTGAAGAAGAAGGTTTATTATGAAAACGAGGGTATTTTACGGTTTAACTTGGGGATCTCTTGCGATATTGACGGCTTTCTTTGCCTATTCACCCTTGATGGGGGTTTTAATTTCTATTTTCGCCGTGGGGGCAGCGCATGAAATTCAGAAGGTAGCGGGGGTTAAGAATCTACCTATTTTAATAACAAGCCATCTTTTTGCCTTTGCCCTACCCTTGGTTGTTGAATATGATTTATTAAAACGCTTTGGCATACCTTTAATGCCTATCATAGTAATATATTTTATCTTGCTGATGTGCTTTATGCTCCAAGGCTATGAAAAAACAAAATTCGAACATGTTGCCGTTTCTTTTGTGGCCTCGGTCTTTGTGCCTTACGCTTTGTCTTGCTTTATGTTGGTGCGTGATTTATTCAAAGTCTATCCGGAAAGTATTGACAGGCTGCAAGCCCTTTACCTTTTCCTTCTTGCCATAGTTTGTTCCTGGATGACTGATGCCTATGCTTATTTTGTCGGCAGCAAGTTGGGAAAGCGTAAGATGAGCCCGAAAATCAGCCCCAAAAAGAGTATCGAAGGGGCTGTGGGCGGTGTGGTTTGCACCTTGATTTTAAACCTTGTGGCCCTCTATTTCTTTAACAAGTTTTTCTTAATCCGTCCCATCCCATTCTATTTTGTAATTCCGGCCTCGGTCTTGCTTTCGATTATTGGCATGTTGGGGGATTTGTCCGCCTCGGCGGTAAAGCGCAATTACGGTGTCAAAGACTTCGGGACTTTTATGAAAGGCCATGGCGGGGTTATGGACAGGTTTGACAGCTGCATTTTTGTTTTCCCCGCTTTTTACGCAACAATCACCTTGGCAAAAGTTTTTATTTAAAAATCTGAAAGAAATGGTATGAAAGAAGAGTATAGGAAAAAAATAGCCCTCTTGGGCTCAACCGGCTCTATCGGCCTACAAGCTCTCGAGGTTGCAAAGCTTCGGAGCTTTGATGTTCTGTCCCTGACTGCACACTCAAACATCAAAGTGTTAGAGGCCCAGATAAGAGAGTTTAAACCCAAATATGCCGCAGTAAGTGACGAAAAGGCAGCAAAAGATTTAAAGGTAAAAGTGGCCGATACCAAGACAAAGGTTTTGGCCGGCCCGGAAGGTGTTATGCAGTGCGCCCGGGCGGATGTTGATGTGGTTTTGAACAGCATTGTCGGCATGGCGGGTCTTTTACCGACATTGGCGGCCATAGAAGCGGGCAATACGGTTGCTCTGGCCAATAAGGAAACGCTTGTGGCTGCCGGTGACCTGGTTATGAAGGCTGCCGCCCAAAAAGAAGTGGCCATCTTGCCGGTTGACAGTGAACATTCGGCTATTTTCCAAGCTATCCAGGGTAAGAATGACAAGGCCATGATTAAACGCTTGATTTTGACTGCCTCCGGCGGGCCCTTTTTCGGAAAGAAGGCGAGTGAACTGCGAACGGTCAGCCTTGAAAGTGCCCTAAAACACCCCAACTGGAGCATGGGGGCGAAAATTACCATTGATTCGGCAACCATGTTCAACAAAGGTTTGGAACTCATCGAAGCTGTTTGGCTTTTTGATGTCCTACCCCGGCAAATTGATATTGTGGTCCACAGGCAAAGCGTAGTGCATTCCTTGGTAGAGTTTACCGACAATTCGGTCCTGGCCCAGCTTGGCGTGCCCGACATGCGTATACCCATCCAATATGCACTAACCTATCCCCGGCGTTTTGAGTCGCCGGTAAAGCAGTTGGATTTATGTGAGTACGGTAAATTGACTTTTGAAAAACCGGACTATGAAACCTTCCGTGGCCTTGAAATTTGCAGGCAGGCAATTGAAAAAGGCGGGCTTTATCCGGCGGCCGTCAACTCGGCCAATGAAGCCGCCAACGAACTTTTCAGGCAGGGTAAATTAGGCTTTTTGGAAATTGCACAAGTAGTTGAAAAAACAATGCAGGCTCTTGAATCCAAACAAGATTATTCCTTGCAAGATGTCTTGGATACAGATGAATTTTCACGCCAATATGTTAAATCCCTTATAAAAAATTGAGGTTGCTTATGAACTTGTCCATTTTAACATCAATAACCAATATTTGGTCCAAGGCATGGCCCATTTTGTTTGCCCTTGTTTTCTTCGGCATCATTATCGGTGTGCACGAATTCGGCCATTTTATTTTTGCCAAACTTTTTAAAGTGCGGGTTAACCGCTTTGCCCTAGGGATGGGGCCGCCTCTCCTAAAATTCAAAAAAGCCGAAACAGAATATTCTTTGCGCCTCTTCCCCATAGGCGGCTACTGTGCCATGGAAGGTGAAGATGAAGACAGTGATTCCGAGGGTTCATTCAACCTCAAGCCTGTTTGGCAGCGCTTTATAATCGTTGCGGCCGGCGCAGCCTTCAATCTTGTTTTGGGGCTTATGATTATAGGCCTTATGCTGTCCACGGCCGATCTTATCGGGACCAATACGGTAAAAGCTTTCACCGAAGTTTCCGTCACCCGCGATGTCGGTTTCCAAGAAGGCGACAAAATAGTAAAGATAAACGGCAGGCGGGTTTTTTCTGATTTTGACATCAGCTTCTTGATAGCCCGAAGCAAAGACTCGCAAATTGACTTTAGCCTGAAGCGAGAAGGTAAAACATTTGAATTTAAAAATGTACAATTGCAAACAAAGGAAATAGAAGGCCAAGAGTATGTGGTTTATGATTTTATCATAAAGGGCCTTAAGCCCTCTGTTTTGGCTGTGCCCAAACATGCTCTTTTGCAAACAATCTCTATCTCAAGGGTGGTCTGGGTCAGCTTGCTGGACTTGGTTACAGGCCAATTCGGCTTTAAGGACATTTCGGGCCCCATAGGTGTGGTTGAGGTTGTGGCCCAAGCCGCAGGGGCAAGCAAGGGTGTGGACCTGGGGCCGATTCTAAACTTGTTGGCCTTAATTTCGATAAACATAGGCCTATTTAATCTTTTACCCCTACCGGCTTTGGACGGCGGACGCTTGTTTTTTATGTTTATTGAAATTATTCGCCGCAAACCCATACCGCAAAAATATGAGCGTTGGGTGCATGCAACGGGGCTTATGGTTTTGCTTGCCTTCATGGCAGTTGTATCTGCGGCCGATGTGATAAAACTTATAAGGCGTTGATTGAGTTTTTGAGGGTAAAATGATGAGAAAAACAACAAAACAAGTAAAAGTCGGCTCTTTGACGGTGGGTGGCTCGGCCGATATAAGCGTTCAATCCATGTTAAATCGACCGGCTCATGACTTTGAGGCCAATATTATTCAAGCCAAAGAATTAGAGACTGCCGATTGTGAGATAATTCGTGTATCCATACCCACAGAAAAAAGCCTTGCACTCATACCCAAGCTCAAAGAGGCAGTGAGTGTGCCCATAGTGGCAGACATTCACTTTCACTACAAACTTGCCCTTGAAAGTGTGGCCGCCGGGGCAGACAAAATTAGGATAAACCCCGGTAACATAGGCGATGAAAGCAAGGTAAAAGAGGTTGTAGATGCCTGCAGACATAAGCGGGTGCCTATTCGTATCGGTGTCAACTCGGGGTCTGTTGAAAAAGAATTGCTGGCAAAGTACGGCGGACCCAAACCCGCAGCCATGGTTGAAAGCACGCTCAAGCATGTAAAACTTTTAGAAAAGTTTGATTTTGAGGATATTGTTTTATCCATAAAATCTTCACATGTACCAACTATGGTTGAATGTTATGAAATGGTTTCACAAGCTTGTAACTATCCCTTGCACCTGGGGGTGACCGAAGCGGGCACTTATCAAACCAGCTTGATTAAGTCAAGTGCCGGCCTGGGGGCCCTCTTGTTGAGGGGGATAGGGGATACGATTCGAGTTTCCATGGCGGACGAGCCTGTTCGTGAGGTAGAAGTCGCCTACGAAATATTAAAGGCTTTGGGCTTGAGGCAGGCGGGGCCAACCTTAATTGTTTGTCCAACCTGTGGGCGGACCGGCATTGACCTTATAGGGCTTGCCAAAAGGGTTGAAGATATGCTCAAGGGCTGCAAAAAAAATATAACGGTAGCAGTAATGGGCTGCGAAGTAAACGGGCCAGGCGAAGCCGCCCATGCCGACATTGGCATAGCAGCCGGCAAAGGCAGGGTTCTTATATTTAGAGAGGGGAAAGCCCTGCGCACTGTCAGCGAAGCCTTGGCCTTACAAGCCTTAAAAGAAGAAATTGATAAAATTTAGCTAAATTCGGAGAAAGGAAAATATGAAAAAACAAAAATTTTCAGAAGCTTTCGGAGCCTGCATAAAAGATGAAAAAGTTTTACAAGAACTCGGGCAAGGCTTGATCAGTTCTATAAGATTATATGAAGAAATAAAGACGATTGAAATCGATTTGGACTTAAACCAAAAAGTCGACCAAGATATTATAGACACAGCGGTGGAAAGTATAGCAGGGGCAACCGGTTTAAAGATTGTAACCATAAACCCAAGTGTTATTAAAAAACAAACAAAGAAAAGCCAAAAAAGGTGCCGTATCCATCCGGACTTACCTCTGCTTGAAGGCAAGGAAAATGTCTTGTACGGAAGCGCCTTCAAGCCTAACCCAAGGCCCATAAAAGGATTGTCCGCAATGGACGGCCGTGTGACTGTTTGGGGCGATGTTTTTAAAATCAATGAACGCACCACCAGGGACGGCCGCCGCAATATAATTGACTTTAGCATTACAGACTACAGCGGCTCTTTTAAGGTCAAAATTTTTGACGCATGCAGCAATTGCAGAAAATTAATAAGGCACCTGAAGCCGGGCAGCACGGTTATGGTGCGCGGTGATATCGAGCATGACAAATACTTGCGATGCCTTGTTATAAAAGCGCAGGGTGTAATGCTTTTTGACAGAGAAAAAAAGACCGACGAGGCCAAAGAAAAACGCGTTGAGCTACACTTGCATACAAACATGTCTGCCTTTGATGCCACGCCCAGCCCTTCCCAAGTGATAGAAAGAGCCCATGACTGGGGTCATAGGGCCGTAGCCATAACAGACCATGGTGTGGTTCAAGCCTTTCCGGAAGCAGCGGCTGCCGCTTCTGCTTTGGCAAAATCGGACCCTAAAAATAAAATTAAAATTATCTATGGCATGGAAGCCTATTATGTTGACGATTCTGATGGTGAGCAAGAAGAGGCTCACAAGGGACCGGCCTATCATATGGTTATTTTGGCTAAAAACGACATTGGCCGCAAGAATCTTTATAAAATGGTATCCGGGTCACATATTGATTATTTCTATCGCACACCCCGAATACCAAAAAGCCTTCTCTTAAAACATCGCGAAGGTCTTCTGCTGGGCAGTGCTTGCGAAGCAGGGGAGCTCTTTAGGGCGGTTTTTGAAGGCAGGGATAGGGAAGAATTACTTAAAATCGCTTCATTTTACGATTATCTTGAGATAATGCCCAGGGGCAATAATGAGTTTATGCTCCGCAAGGAAATGCTCAAGGGTCAAGAAGATCTTGAAGAAATAAACAAAACCATAATTTCACTGGCCGAAGAATTAGAAATACCGGTCGTGGCCACCGGTGATGTCCATTTCTTGGACGAAAGCGACAGTATCTACAGGGAAGTTACGATGACTGCTCGTAAATTTGAAGATGCAGCCAACCAACCGCCCCTGTATTTTATGACAACAGATGAAATGTTAAAAGAGTTTGCCTATTTGGGTGAAGATAAAGCTTTCGAAGTCGTTGTGACAAACACAAATAAGGTAGCGGACATGGTGGAAGACATTGTCCCCATCCTAAAAGGTACTTATCCACCGGCTATTGAAGGTTCCGACCAACAGTTGCGCGAAGTTTGTTATTCTCGCACCCAAGCCGCATATGGCAAGCCCTTACCGTCCTATGTTGAAGAACGCCTTGAAAGGGAACTGAACTCAATTATCAAGAATGGATTTTCAGTTCTTTATGTTATAGCTCAAAGGTTAGTGGAATACTCGCTTGAGAACGGCTACTTGGTTGGCTCGCGCGGATCGGTGGGCTCATCCTTTGTAGCCTATGCTGCCGGTATTTCCGAGGTAAATCCCTTGGTGCCCCACTACCTTTGTCCACAATGCCGTCACAATGAGTTTTTTATGAAAGGTGAGTACGGCTCCGGCTATGATATGGACCCAAAAGCCTGCCCGCAATGTTCAACCATGATGGTCCGCGAAGGCCATGACATTCCTTTTGAAACATTTTTGGGGTTTGAAGGTGAAAAACAGCCGGATATAGACTTGAATTTTTCAGGGGAATTTCAGGAAAAAGCTCACAGATTTACTGAAGAAATATTTGGCATTTCAAATTGCTACAAGGCGGGTACGATTGGGACTATAGCTGAAAAAATCGCCTTTGGCTATGTGAAAGATTTTATTGAATCGAACGAAGAACAAGGCCAAGACATGGAACATATAACTCCTGCGGAAGCGGAGCGTCTGGCTACGGGTTTAGTAGGCGTAAAGCGCACAACCGGCCAACATCCCGGCGGTATGATTGTAATTCCTTCGGACATGGAAATTGAAGATTTTACCCCAATACAGTATCCGGCCGACGACCCCAAAAAAGTACAAATGACCACCCACTTTGACTACAGAGCTTTGGAAGACACTGTTTTCAAGCTTGATATCTTGGGGCACGATGTTCCGACCTATTTGAAAAAGCTTGAAGATTTAACCGGAATAAAAATCAGCGAAATAGATATATGTGACCCAAAAATATTTGAACTGACCACATCACCCGAACCCTTGGGTGTCAAAGCGGAAGATATCTTTTTTGGCACCGGTACCCTGTCTATACCCGAAATGGGCACCTCCTTTGTATGCCAAATGTTGCTTGAGGCAAAGCCAAAACGCTTTTCGGAACTTATCCAAATTTCCGGCCTCTCCCACGGTGAAGGGGTCTGGTTGGGTAACGCACAAGAATTGATTGCAAACGGCACCTGCACCATAGGTGAAGTTATCGGTACACGCGACAGTATTATGACCTACCTGATTCGAAAAGGTGTAAAGCCCGGTACGGCATTTGAAATAATGGAAATAGTGCGCAAGGGCAGGTCCGACACCATGCTTACAAAAGACCATATAGCCCAAATGAAGGCAAAGGGAGTACCGGACTGGTACATTGAATCTTGTAAAAAAATACAGTATATGTTCCCTAAAGCCCATGCTGCCGCCTACATAATCGGCGCCCTGCGATTAGCTTGGTACAAAATCTACAGGCCGCTTGAATACTATGCTATTTACATGGGTATAAAGGCAGAAAAAATTGAGGCTGAAATCCTTGTTTCCGGGCCCGAGAAGGTTCGCAGTTTAGTGCAAGAGCTGTCTTCGCTTCCAAGGCACGAAACTACTCAAAAGCAGGCGCAAACCCTCTCGACAATGTTGGTCATCAATGAAATGATGGCCAGGGGCATTAAATTCTTACCCGTTGATATTTATACCTCTGCAGAAGATACCTATCTGATAGAAGACGGAAATCTGCGCATTCCCTTTTCGGCCCTTAGCGGAGCGGGTGGGAATACCGCAGCCGTCTTGAGAGCAGCTCGCGACGACGGTGAAGGCCCCTTTGTGTCCATAGAAGACTTTCAACGCAGGGCCAGGGCTTCCTCAACTGTTATCAACGCGCTTAAAAGCCTGGGCTCTTTTGCGGATTTACCCCAAAGTGTGCAGCTCAGCTTCTTTGACATTTAGTTTTGTGAAATGCTTGACAGGGTGACTTTAGTGTGATAGCATGCTACTACATTAAAGCGGAGGGTGATGTGTCATGAACAAATATGCTACTTTTACGCCGGAGGGTACAAGGGACCTCTTGTTTGAAGAATGCGAGGCGCGTCGTGAGATTGAAAAAGAACTCTCTCTCATGTTTAAATCGCGTGGCTACAAGAAGGTTATCACGCCCACTTTGGAATTTTTTGATGTCTTCAATCGTGAGTCTTCCGGCCAAGCTCCGGAATCCATGTATACACTGACCGACTACCGGGGAAGGATTATGGTAATGCGGCCCGACAGCACCTTGCCCATTGCCCGCATAGCGGCAACAAGGCTCAAGGCCGCCTCATACCCCTTGCGTCTATATTATAACCAAAGGGTTTTTCGGCGGGCACGAAATTTTTCGGGTCACAGTGACGAAACCACCCAGGCGGGTATTGAGCTGATAGGGGCTTCAGGCTTGAGGGCCGACCTTGAAATAATCGTCACCGCCATGGATGCGCTTGAAAAATGTGAAGCTCCGGACTTTAGGCTTGAAATAGGCCATGCGGGTTTTTTCAAAGCCCTATCTAAATCATTAAAAGCGACAAATGCGCAAAAAGACCGCATAATTGAACTTATTGATACCAAAAACTATGCGGCTCTAAACGACCTTCTTGACAGTTTGAAAGACACACAAGCATCCAGGGTCTTGCGCAACCTGCCCCGTCTTTTTGGGGATAAAAAGGTTATTGAACAGGCCAAAGAAAATTGCCAAAGCAAGGATGAAATCGAACCTTTAGATTATCTATCTCAAATTTATGACAAACTGGAAGCCTTGGGCTTGAGTGACAAAATAAATATAGACCTGGGGCTGGTGCATCGCAATAATTATTACAGCGGCCTTGTTTTCAGGGGCTTTATTCACGGTTCGGGCCAAACTGTTTTGTCCGGCGGCCGTTATGATCGTCTTATAGGCGAATTTGGTAAAAATTTAGCAGCAATCGGCTTTGGGCTTGAAATTGATGCCTTGGCAAATGCCATGCTCAAACGAGGCGAGCTCGGCTCAAAAAAGCAAGCAGATGTTTTGGTTTTTGGTCAAGAGGGCTTTGAGCTTGAAGCTCTTTTGCACATTCGATCTTTAAATTCACAGGGCTTAGTTTGCGAAAACTGTGTTGAAACGAATTTAAAAGCCGCAAAATCTTATGCACGAAAAATCGGAATAAAACGCTTGGATTGTCTTACCGCTGACGGGCCGGTAAGCCACGAGATAGAGTAGGCCGAATGCTGTTGATCACAAGGAGGGACTGTTATGAGACCGCTTAGAATCGCTGTAACAAAGGGTAGGCTTGAAAGCAGAGCAACCAGCCTTTTTCGCACCATGGGGCTGGACTGTACAAATCTTGTCAAAAAGGGTCGCAGGTTGATTTTACCTGTTGACGAATATGAAGTTGTTTTGGCAAAATCCGCGGATGTCATGACCTATGTTGAGCACGGTGCTTGTGATATGGGTATCGTTGGTAAAGACACCATAGTTGAAAGCGGGGCACAGGTTTATGAAATGATTGACCTGGGCTTTGGCAAGTGTTATTTTGCCCTGGCCGGTAAGAAAGGCCTTGATTTTTATGATGGGCACAGTGAAAAAATTGTTGCCACAAAATACCCCAATGTCGCACGCCGCTTTTTTGAAGACAAGGGGATGGACATTAATATCATAAAAATCGAAGGCTCGGTTGAACTGGCGCCCCTCTTGGGCTTGGCCGACGGAATAGTGGATATTGTGGAAACAGGCAAAACAATAAAAGAAAACGGTTTGGAAGTTTATGAAGAAATCATGCCCATTTCCGCCCGTCTTGTTGTAAACATTGCCAGCATGAAATTACGCAAGGAAGAAATTGAAAGTTTCCTATCGGATGCCGACCTTGCGAAGGAGATTCTTGAATGATAACTATCACCCGAGCCGATGGTAAGGCGGAATATGAACTTTTGGAGCGTTTTCGCCGACGCAGCAGTGAAACAGACGCCGATGTCAGCAAAACCGTGACCGAAATATTGGAAAATGTGCGCTTTAAAGGTGATGAGGCCCTGCGTGATTACACCTTGAAGTTTGACGGCAAGTTGCCGGAAAAATTCGAGGTTGACAAGGAAGAAATTAATAAGGCCTTGAAGAAGGCAGATGAAAAATTTATTGGGGCCCTCCAAAAGGCAGCTGCAAACATTGCGGATTTTCACAGCCGCCAAAAGCAAGAAAGCCATTTTAACTGTTCGAGCGACGGCGTTATAATGGGGCAAAGGGTTAGGGCCTTAAAAAGGGTGGGTATTTATGTTCCCGGCGGAACGGCAGCCTATCCCTCTTCTGTCTTAATGAATGCCATCCCGGCCAAGATTGCCGGGGTGGAAGAAATTATAATGGTCACCCCACCGGGTAAAGACGGAAAAGCCAATCCCAACATTTTAGCAGCGGCCGCCGTTGCCGGTGTTGACAAGGTTTTTTTAGTGGGCGGGGCCCAAGCGGTTGCGGCCTTGGCGTATTCAACCCAAACCATTCCCGGAGTTGACAAAATCGTAGGCCCCGGAAATATTTATGTGGCAACGGCCAAGCGTATGGTATTCGGCCTTGTGGATATTGACATGATAGCCGGGCCCAGTGAAATTCTAATTATAGCCGACGAAACGGCAAGGCCCGAATTTCTGGCGGCAGATCTCTTGTCACAGGCCGAACATGACCCCTTGGCCGGGGCTGTTTTACTTACGACAGATTACACGATAGCGGAAAAAACAAGGGAAGAAATTAAGAAACAAGCCGCAAGTCTTTCGAGAAAAAATATAATTTCACAATCATTGAAAAATTACGGTGCAATTATATATTGCGATCATATAGAAAAAGCCATTGAACTTGCTGAAATTTTTGCCCCCGAACACCTTGAACTTTGCCTTAAAAACCCACTGGAACATATAGGCAGCATCGACAATGCGGGGTCGGTATTTTTGGGCCATTACACCCCCGAGAGTTTGGGTGACTATTATGCGGGCCCAAATCATGTTTTGCCAACCGATGGCACGGCACGGTTTTTCTCACCCTTGTCTCTGGACAGCTTTATAAAAAAATCATCCTTTATTTTTTACACGCCTCAAGCTTTGCAAAGGGATGGGGAAGATGTTATGACCCTGGCAAGGGCCGAAGGGTTAAGCGCACATGCACAAAGTATTGAAGTGAGGCTGCGAGACTGATGGGATATAAGCTCAACGAAAAATTAGAATCCATGCAGGCCTACAAGCCTATTGAAGGTGATTACCGTGTTCGCCTGGATGCCAACGAATCTTTTATCTTGCCCGATTCAAAATTAAAGGCTGCTATTAGAAAAAGACTTGAAAGCTTGGCCTTCAACCGTTACCCCGACCCCCTGGCAGGCGAGCTTTGCGATTTAGCCGCCCGATACTACGGTTCAGAGCCCGAAAACATTACCGCCGGTAATGGCTCCGACGAGCTCATAAGCATTATTGTCAGTGCTTTTTTGAGCAAAGGGGACACACTTCTGACATTCTCACATGATTTTTCAATGTATGCCTTCTATGCCCATGTCTTTGAAGCCCGACTTTTACAAATGTCCAAGCGAGAAGACCTTACAATTGATTTTGAAAAAGCGGCAGAGCTATGCAAAAACGAAAATGTTAAAATGGTAATCTTTTCAAACCCCTGCAATCCCACATCACTGGGAGCGGGCAAGGATGAGATTTTAAAATTTATAAAAGAGGTGCCCTCCTTGGTCGTGGTCGACGAAGCCTATATGGATTTTATGGGGCAATCCTTGCTTGAACACATCAATGAATTTGACAATCTTATAATTTTGCGAACCATGTCAAAAGCTATGGGGATGGCAGGCCTTCGTTTGGGATTTGCCGTGGCAAGGCAAGAGTTTTCACAAGCCCTGAAGAAGGCAAAATCACCCTACAATGTCAATGCTGTCAGCCAGGCCATAGCTTGCGAAATTTTTAGCAGACCCCTATATATTGAAAATTCTATCAATAAAATAATAGCTTCAAGAGATAGTTTGTTAAAAGAGTTTAAGCGGCTGGAAAAGGACACGAGCGGCAAATTAAAGGTCGTGGGCGGCCAAGCCAACTTTGTTTTCGCCAAGGCTGAAAAAGCAGCGGATCTGTTTGAATATTTAAAGGCCGGGGGCTTGATTATCAGGCTTTTTGATCCTTACATAAGGGTAACCGCCGGCCGAAATTCAGAAAACAGCGAGGTCATAACTTCAATCGAAGAGTTTTACACAGGAAGGTGATTTTATGAGAGTAGCCAAGGCTCAGAGAAAATCCAAAGAAACCGATATCACAATAAACTTAAATTTAGACGGTGGTGAAGTCGCGGTTGAAACCGGTTTGGGCTTTTTTGACCACATGCTTATTTCTTTTGCCTTGCATGGCGGTTTTGGCTTGAATGTCCGAGTTAAGGGGGACCTTGAAGTTGACGGTCATCACACGGTTGAAGACACTGCCATAGTTTTGGGCAGGGCCTTCAAGGCGGCTCTGGGCGATAAAACGGGTATAAACCGCTTTGGCACGGCCCATGTACCCATGGACGAAGCCTTGGCTTTTGCTACCGTGGATGTAAGCGGGCGGCCTTACTTGGTTTTTGACAGTGAATTCGCACAAGAAAAAGTAGGGGACTTCGACAGTTGCCTTTGTGAAGAATTCTTTCGTGCCCTAACCTTCAATGCCGGTATAACCTTGCATGTGAGCAACCCTTACGGAAAAAACACGCACCATAAAATAGAAGCCCTTTTTAAAGCTGCGGCCCGGGCCATAAGCGAGGCAGTGAGCCCAAAAGGGCAGGGGGCCCTTTCAACCAAAGGAGTAATTGATTGATGATTATATACCCGGCCATTGACATAAAAGACGGTGAATGTGTCCGCCTCTATCAGGGTGTTATGAAGACTGCGGAAAAAGTTGCCTCGGACGCCCTGGAGACAGCCCTGTCCTTCAAGGCAGCCGGTGCCAAATGGCTTCATATGGTGGACTTAAACGGAGCCATAAGCGGCAAAAGAGTAAACAGCGATATCTTTTTAGAAATTGCGAAAAAAAGCGGCCTGAAAGTCCAACTGGGCGGCGGTATAAGGACTATTGAAGATATCGAATTTTATTTGGAAAAAGGAATCAGCCGTCTTATCCTCGGTTCCGCAGCTATAGTGAATCCCGCTCTTGTTGAAGAGGCCCTAAAGCTTTTTGGGGATAAAATTGCGGTTGGAATTGATGCTAAAGGCGGTAAAGCAGCCAGTGACGGTTGGGTTAAAGACTCGGGCTTGGATTATATTGAACTTGCCAAAAAGATGGAAGGGCTGGGTGTCGCTTGCATAATCTACACCGATATCGGTTGTGACGGCATGTTAAAGGGCCCAAATCTTGAGCAACTTGATAAGATTAACAATTCAGTCTCTTGTGATATCATAGCCAGTGGCGGAGTCACCGATTTGAATGATATAAAAGAGCTGAAAAAACTCCAACTTTACGGTGCCATTTGCGGCCGTTCAATCTACAGTGGGAGCTTGGATCTTAAAGAGGCCGTGGCTTATGCTCAAGGCCCCCAAGAAGTGTAAGGAGACTATAAAAACATGTGTTTTGATTATCTGTTTATAAAAAGTGATTTAATACCGGCTGTGGTTGTTGAAGAAGAAAGCGGCCAAGTGCTCATGCTGGCATACATGAACCGTGAATCTTTGATTAAATCGCTTGAAAGCGGCTATACTTGGTTTTACAGTCGTTCCCGCCAAAAATTATGGAACAAGGGTGAAAGTTCGGGCAACACCCAAAAGATAGTAAGAATTATGTCAGACTGTGATGACGATACGCTTTTGGTTTATGTCAATCAAAAGGGGCCCGCCTGCCATACCGGCAGCAAAACCTGCTTTTTCAAGACCCTTTGGGATCCGGAAAATAAGGAAGAGAGGTAAAATAATGAAGGATGCATTCAAAGACCTTTATTCTACGATTATTAAACGCAAAGGGGAGCCCATGGAAGGCTCATATACCTCCTATCTTTTTAAAGAAGGTTTGGATAAGATTTTAAAAAAATGCGGTGAAGAATGTGCAGAAACCATTATTGCCGCAAAAAATGGCAATAAAACCGAAACAGTTGAAGAAATATCCGATCTTTTTTATCACATCTTGGTCTTGATGGCTCAGCAGGACATAGGCCCGGAAGATATAGAGGCAGAACTTTCTCGCAGGGCTCAAAAAATAGGTAACCTCAAAAAAGCTCACCAAAGCGATCCGGAATCGTAGTTACAATGCTTAAAAACGAAAAAACAAGAGAAAGGCAAGGCAGCTGGTTTAAACTTGACAATGCGGCCAAGATTTTCCCGGGGCAAAATTCAGGCCGCTGGTCAAATATATTCCGTGTGTCTCTGGCCTTAAAACAAAAAATTGACCCTTCGTTACTTGAAAAAGCACTGGACGATGTGATAGAGCGTTTTCCTTGCTTTGCCGTCAGGATGCGAAGGGGATTTTTCTGGTATTATTTGGAAGCAAACAAGCATAAGGCCCCGGACATTATGCCCGATATCAAAAACCTCTTTATAGGGTGCGTTGGCATGAGAATAAAAGATTTTTATTCAGAGTCTACTATTACGAAAATAAAATTTCGGTTGATTTCTATCACTCCTTGACCGACGGCTTTGGGGCCTCACTTTTTCTTTCTACCTTAGTCGCTCAATACTTAAGGCTCTGTGGCCAAAATATAGCGGCAGGGGCCGGTGTCTTGTCGCTTGAAGAGGAAGCGACAGCGGAAGAATTGGAAGATGCTTTTGAGCGTTATGGCAACTCAAAGGGCAAGCCACAAAAAAGGGGCAAGTTTGTCTACCATGCCAAAGGTACCAGAATGCCTGCCCATACTTTTAACATAACAACGGGCATAATGTCATCACAGTCGGTCTTGGATTTGGCAAAAAAGCATAATGCAACGCTGACAGAGTTTTTTGCGGCAATTTTGCTTGAAATTTTATATGAAAAACAAAAAAGGGAAAATAGGCAGCAAAAAGAAATAAGTGTACAAATCCCGGTAAACTTGAGAAAGGCTTTCCCCACAAGCAGTTTAAGGAATTTTACCATGTGCTACGATGTGAGGATTGACCCCAAGCTGGGGGATTATAATTTTGACGAAATATTGCGTCAAATTTCTCTTTACCTGCGTTACATCAATAACCCCAAAGAACTCAATGCCATGATGACACAAAACTTAAAGCTGGAACGCAACATGCTCTTGCGCCTTATGCCCTTGGCTTTGAAAAAAATCGGCGTAGCCTTAACATTTAAATTAACGGCAGAACAGCGTACCAGTGTTTTGCTTACAAATTTGGGTGTGATGGACATACCCAAAGAAATGGAAGGTTTTGTTATGCACCCTTATTTTATGCCGGCACCGGGGCTGCTTAACGGTGCACGCATTGGTGTTGGCACTTGTAATGGGCGCTTGACGGTTACATTTGCCAATATATACCAAGAAAGTGATATTGAGCGTGAGTTTTTCACACGCCTTGTAAAAATGGGCGTACATGTAAAAATCGAAAGTAACCGCCTTTAGTATGTATCTTTAAATATGGGGGATTTGTGATGGCCTATTGCGTTAAATGCGGTGTTGAACTTGACGAAAGTGCAAAAAAGTGCGCTTTGTGTTCCACGCCTTTGGTTTTACCACAAGGCCTTGAGCTTGACCAAGGTGCCGCTACACCCTTTCCGGAAAAAGTTCAACTGCCTGCCGAAGTTCGCCGCCGCTATCTTGTGTTTTTTGTAAGCATGGTCATGCTTATACCAAACATTGTGCTTATAATAACAAACTTTCTTTTGCCATCCACCGGTCTTTGGGCTCTCTATGTGGCCTCAAGCAGTGCCTTGGCTTGGGTGCTCTTTGTCTATCCTTTTTATGGAAGAGACAAAAACCATATTTGCTCATAACGGTTGATGCCCTAGCCACGGCTTTGTACATTTATGTTTTTTATGCTCTGGGAAAAGAGAAAGGTTGGTTTTTCTATTTGGCCCTACCCATAGTATGCTTGCTGACCCTTTCGCTTTATATCACAACCTTTTGGATTAGGCGAGCCAGGCGTGATTGGCCTGAAATAATTAACATGATATTGTTACAAATAGGGGCCTGTAGCCTTTGTGTAGATCTTTTGTTACACTATTATTTATATAGAACGGTCAACATTTCTTTTTCACTGGTTATAGTAGCATCTTGTTTGGCCCTGGTTATTTTCTTTCTTGCTGTCGGCCATAACCGTCGCTTGAGGGCTTGGCTTAGCAGAAAGTTTTTTGTATAATTAAAGCAGTCAATATAAAAGGAGGATTTTATAATGCCGGTACTTATTCTGAAGCTTGTCCTGATACTTTTCCTTGGTTTTATAGGCTTGACCCTGATAAGAGCATACTTTTATCAGCCTAAGAAAATCCAAATGGAAAAATTGCCGGACGAAAATGTGGATGCCGATAGAGTGGCAGAAAATTTAACACGAGCCATACAAATTAAAACAATTTCCTACCCGAATGATGACGATGTGGATTGGGCGGAGTTTGAAAAGTTCCATGACTTTTTAGACGAGGCCTATCCGCTTGTAAAAGAACACTTAACACGCGAGAAGGTGGATAAAGCCAGCCTTCTTTACCGCTGGGAGGGTGAAGACTCAAGTTTGGATGCTCTGGGGCTTCTGTCACACATTGATGTTGTTCCGGTAAGCGAAGGGACCGAGGACGACTGGACTCACCCGGCTTTTGAAGGGCACAATGACGGTGAATTTATCTGGGGACGCGGCGCCTTGGACATGAAAAACCACCTGGTTTGTGTTATGGAAGCTATAGAAGCTTTGTTGGCAGAGGGCTTCAAGCCCAAACGCGACATCTACCTGTGCTTTGGGCATAATGAAGAAGTGGTCGGCGCAGACCGGGCCGGTGCCAAATCTATTATGGAAACCCTTCGTGACCGAGGTGTCCGCCTTGAATGTGTCTTGGACGAGGGCGGTGCAATATTACCGGTTGAAGTAAAAGGGGTAATAGACAAAAAGTTGGCCGGTATAGGTATAGCGGAAAAAGGCTATGCCGACTTTAAAATCAGCATAAACGAAAAAGGCGGCCACTCATCACAGCCACCCAATCACACCGGCCTGGGCAAGTTGGCCAAGGTGATTCAAAGGCTTGAAAACAATCAATTTAAGGCGACTTTGCCAAAATTTGTCACCGACTTGTTTGACAGAATCGGCCGCAATGTCTCTTATCCGGTCAGGATTGTTACCTGCAATCTATGGATGATGCGCCCGCTGATTAAGGCTATAATGAAACGCATTCCGCCTGCGGCATCGCTTATAAGAACCACTACGGCCGTGACCATGGCACAGGGCAGCCCGGCAGCCAATGTTTTACCGCAAAATGCAAATGTTACCGTCAATTTCAGGCACATGCCGGGTTCAACTCTTAAAGATGTGGAAAGGCATATACGCAAGGTTGCCAAAAATAAAAACATTGAACTTGAACTGCTGCAAGGCAAAGACCCATCAAAGTTTTCACCCACCGACTCAAGAGGTTTTAAGGCCATTGAAAAACTCTGTATTCAGGCGGATCCTGACAATATTGTCGCACCCTTCCTTGTGATGGGTGGTACCGATGCATACTTCTACGAGCCTATTTGTGACAATATTTACAGGTTTGCCCCCTTTACCGTAAACACTCAATTATTGCTCTGCACCCACGCTACCGATGAGCGCATACCAGTTAAAGTCCTTGCGGACGGCGTAACCTTCTTTAAGAGATTTACACGCGAAATGGCAGGGAAGTAAGTCTTATGTATAGTTTTTTAATAGCACCCGACTCTTTTAAGGGTACCTTGAGCGCAGCGCAGGTGTGCGACATTATTGCCGAGGCGATAGAAGAAGTTTACCCGGGTTCAAAAATAATAAAGTTGCCCGTGGCCGACGGCGGTGAAGGCTTAAGCGAAGCCATGTTTCAAGCTCTTGGCGGCACTTGGCAAGAAGCTGTGGTGAGCGGGGTTTTCGGGCAAGCCATGACGGCCGGCTATGCTATATTAGAAAACGGCAATGCGGTTATTGATATGTCCGCTTGTGCAGGCTTGCCCTTGGCAGGTGATAAAAAGAACCCGGCAAAAGCCACAACGCAAGGGGTCGGTGAACTTTTGTCGGACGCTGCCGGGAAAGGTGTCAAGAATATAATATTGGGTCTGGGCGGCAGTGCAACCAATGACTGTGGTATCGGGATGGCTCATGCCTTGGGCTATAGGTTCTATGACAAAGAAGGCAGCGAGCTTGAGCCTGTCGGAGCTTGCATGACTCGGATTGAAAAGATTCAAAGGCCAAGCTCTTTGCCGGCCATAAAGGTGACTGCAGCCTGTGATGTGGACAATCCGCTTTACGGCCCGCAAGGCGCAGCCTATGTCTTTGCTCCGCAAAAAGGGGCAGATGAAACCATGGTTAAAGATTTAGACCAAGGCTTGCGCAACATGGCAGAACTTATTAAAAGAGACCTCGGTTTGGATGTTGCGGATATTCCGGGGGCAGGAGCGGCCGGCGGCATGGGTGCAGGTGTAATGGCTTTCTTGCAAGGTCATTTGCGGTCAGGCATTGACCTTATGTTAGACGCTGTCGACTTTGATGAAAAATTGGACCAAGTCGACTTTGTTATAACCGGTGAAGGCCGTATGGATGCCCAGAGCCTTCGCGGTAAAGTGCCCTCGGGGGTTGCAAGGCGAGCTTTGACAAAGGGCAAGAAAACAATAGCCATTAACGGCAGCCTGGGTCCGGGTGCGCAAGAAATGCTAAAAATCGGCCTGTCTTCCATCTATGCGGCGGTAACCCAAGAAAAAAGCTTTGAAGAAATTAAGAAAACCTGCCGTGAAGACTTGTTTAATGTAGCCTTAAAAGCTCTTAAAGAACTTTAAAAAACTTAAAATAAGTCAAGGGCGGCCAAAGGGCCGCCCTTGTGTTTTATCGCCTGAAAGGAAGTTGGCTTTACTGTTCCTTTGTTAAAATTCTGCGCAAAAATTCACGCAAGCGCTCATTTTTGGGGTTGGTAAAAAATTCCGAAGGTGGTGCGTCTTCCAAAACCATGCCGTCGTCCATAAATATTACTCTGTCGGCCACATCTTTGGCAAAGCCCATTTCATGGGTAACCACCACCATGGTTATGCCATCCTTAGCTAAGTCCTTCATAACATCCAAAACCTCACCGACTAATTCCGGGTCCAGTGCGGAGGTAGGCTCATCAAAAAGCATAACCTTGGGGTCCATGGCCAGGGCACGGGCTATAGCTAAACGCTGCTGCTGGCCGCCGGACATTTTGTTGGGGTATTCATCTGCCTTATCTGTTAAACCGACACGCTCAAGCAGGGCCAAAGCTTTTTCCCGCGCTTGGGCCTCACTTCTTTTTCTAACCTGGGTTTGGGCAATCATTATGTTTTCCAGCGAGGTCAGGTGGGGGAAAAGGTTAAAGCGTTGAAATACCATGCCCAACTCTAACATAATTGCCAGGCGTTGTGCCTTGGGCAATTTAACCTTGTTGGTTAAAATATTGTCTCTGTCCTCAACCAAAACATCTTCAATATAGATTTTGCCGCTGTTGATGGTCTCAAGGTTATTGAGGGCACGCAGGAAAGTGGATTTACCCGCACCCGAGGGGCCGACTATACATACAACTTCACCTTGTTCAACGGTGATGCTGACATTTTTCAAAACTTCAAGCGAATGAAAACTCTTGCAAAGGTTTTCTGTTTTTATCATTGACATTTTATGTTACCTTCCTTTTGGAAACAAAGGCTTGTGTATTTTATTCGTATACCGAAAGTTTCTCTTCCAGCTTGTTGAATATAAAGGTGAAAATGGCCGTTATAACAAGATAAATAAGCATAGCGGGTATGTAAACGAGCGAGTTGGCCCTTTGAGAAGCTATCATCTTTGTTTGATAGGTCAGGTCCACAACAGCTATTATAGAAACCAGTGAGGTATCTTTAAGTACCATAACAAACTCATTGCAAATCGGGGGAATCATACGCCTGTATGCTTGCGGAATAATAATAAGTCGCATGGTCTGCGAATAGCTCATGCCCAAGGCCTTTGCGGCTTCAAACTGCCCCTTGTCAATAGATTGGATGGCAGCTCTGATTATCTCGGCCAAATACGCTGCAATGTTTAAGGAAAAGGCCAGCCAGGCTGCAAAAAAACGGCTTTTAATGTTGAAGGCCGGCAGAAGTTGGGGCAGGGTGTAGTAAATAAAGAAAAGCTGCATCAAAAGTGGGGTTCCGCGAAAAAAGAAAATATAAGCACCCGTCAGTTTGCTTATAATTTTTCGCTTGGAAATTTTGCCCAAGGCTAAAAATACCGAAAAAAACAGGGCCGTGAGTGTTGATAAAATTGACAAGAGTAATGTAATTTCGGTTGCCTTTAAAAGTGAAGGCATCCAAGTTAACATTTTTTGCAGGTTATCCATTTAGGCTCTCCATTCAAACAGAAGGGCTGCCGTGAAGGCAGCCCTTCTGAAAAATAACAATTTATGAAAGTTTGCTCAAATCAATTTCGGGCTCTTCGGTGACCACCCTGACACCCTCTGTGGAGTTAAAGCCAAAATACTTTTCGGCAATTTGGGCTATTGTTCCGTCATAGTAAAGCACATCAATGGCTTGGTCAACAATTTCTGCCAATTCGCCATTTTCCTTGTTGAAGCAAATGCCTATGTCTTCACCTTCGGGGCTATTCCAAACAACCTTGCTGACATCTTTGTAATCAACTGCCACAACATCATCTACCAAAATGGCGTCAATCCTGCCGAGGCCAAGCTCGTCATAGCATTGGATTACTTTTTCATAAGGCATAATTTCAAATTCAGCACCGTCTTCAATCAAATCCCGTGCCAAGTTGTGTGATGTTGTTTCGGCTTGAACGGCGACCTTTTTACCTTTGAGGTCTTCAAGGGTATTGATATCGTCGTTATCCAACCCAACAGCCAAAACAATTTTGTTTGAGATATAGGCGTTTGTAAGGATGTATTTTTCCTCCCTATCAGGAGTGATGCTGACCGAAGAGCAGATGAAGTCAAACTCTTTCTTTTCAACAGCAGCGAAGATGCCGTCCCAGGCAGTATTAACGATTTCAAGCTCAAGGCCCAAAAGCTCTGCAATGGCTCGAGACATCTCAACATCAAAGCCAATGGGGGTTGTGCCGTCTTCATCAAGATACTCCATGGGCGGGTAGCCGACTTCCATACCTACCATAAGTGTGCCGGCTTTAACCAAAATACCGGAACTTTCATCTGTTTTGCCTTCGCCCTTGCCCGAACAACCTGCGAATGTGAGGCCGACCAGCAAGACTGCCAATAAAATGCTTATAATCCTTTTCATAAAATAGTCTCCTTCCAAAAATTAGTGTTTATATACTATCACCGACCCCGTCGGCTGTCAAGGAAAACAGCATAATTATTAGTCGATAGGGCAAGAATAAGTCATTTACTATGTAATAAAGGCTAAATATGTGTATAAAATAGTGAATATACAGAATGTTATGCATTTGTGACGAAGTAGGAAAGAAAAGCCGATTTTGCTTAAACCTTTTCTTTGTAGTCGGTAAAACCAATCAAAACAGATGAAATTAAAGCGAAAACCGGCATTAGCAAAGCAGCATAACCAAAAGTAAGAAGGCCGGCTTGGCAGGGCTTGGGTCTTGCTTTAATCTTGAGGGCTAATAAAAAATCGGCCCGGCTGTGCCGGACCGACTTACGGTTACACATAAAGATAAAATCTCAACTGAATCAGTCTTTTAATTCATCGGCATTTTCATAAACCTTGATCATGGCATCGGCTATATCATCCATGTCCTTATGATTGCCCAATAAAATATTGTGAACAAGCCACATTCCTTCCTCATCACCGATTCGCTCAACAACCGGAAGGTGTAAATCCGGGTAGGATGGGGCGTCGGCATTGAGTACTCTTTTAGCTTGGGGCGAAGTCAGCATGGCCTGCCTGTACAAGGGAACATAGCCGGGTGCCAGGGGGATGCCTTCCGCCTGAAGTGCTTCAACAAATTTTTGCTTGGGTATGTCCTTGTTGGCGGCTTTTTTATACTTGAATAAGAAAAGATGGTAGGCGTTTCTTGTAACACGCTCGTCTTCTTTAAAGGTTTCAATAAAGGGGAGCTCCTTGAGTCGCTTGGTCAAGTGGGCCGCGTTGTCTTCACGGGTTTCAATATGTTGGTCAAGCCTATCCATTTGGCTGTTAAGAATAGCGCCTTGCCATTCTGTCAGGCGTGAATTTGTTCCCAAAAATGGGTGGTCATACCAAATTCCGCTTTCCATATCGCGCCCGCAGTGGTGAATTGAAAAACACTTGTCATAAAGTTCTTTACTATTAGTTGTGATTGCTCCGCCTTCGCCCGAAGTTAAGTTCTTACTGTTTTGGAAGCTGAAGGAGCCGGCGTCGCCGATGGTTCCCAAACCCACACCCTTCCAGGTTGAACCGACAGAATGAGCGGCGTCTTCTACCACATAAAGATTATGCTTCTTGGCGATAGCCATGATAGCGTCCATATCGCAAGAACGGCCACCAACATGAACCGGGATAATAGCCTTGGTCTTGTCATTAATCAGGGGTTCGATTTTTGTTGCATCCATATTAAAGGTATCACTTTCTATGTCCACAAAAATCGGGGTTGCACCCAAGAAGAGGACGGATGAAACCGTAGCGTTAAAAGTGTAAGGGGGGACTATGACCTCATCACCGCGGCCAATGTCCAAAGCGCGCAACAAAACTTCAAGTGTAACGGTGCCGTTGGTCATGCCGACGGCATAATTTGCCCCTTGGTATTTAGCAAAATTCTCATTAAACTTCATAGCTTCGGGGCCCAGGGTTCCCCAAACGCCGCTGTCCAAAACTTTTTTAAGAGCATTCAGCTCTACATCACCGTGTGTCATGGGCCAAGCCGGGTAAGGTTCGCTCCTTAAGGGAGTGCCGCCCTTTAATGCCAATTTACTCATACTGCTCTTCCTCTCTTTTGTTTGGTTTTTTTGGTCCTATTCTTAAAATTCAATAGCTGATATTAACTCTTTTCCCACTTTCGATTGACTCGTTGCAGGCCAAAGCAAAGGCCATGGTTTTCAAGGCATCCGAATAGGGTGAAAGAATTTCGGACGGGTCACTGTTTATAACGGCCTGAATGAAAGTTTGGTCACAGATCAAGCCGGCATCGTCGGTTTCATCGTACTTTCTTGACTTAATATCCTTACCCAGGACACCGTCACCTTTGGTTACAAAGCGATCGGGTGCCAGGTCATCGGAATCTTCTTTCTCATAAATTTCCAAGGATTCGATAATTTTGTGAACCGCTCTTTTGTCACGCGCACTAAAGGTAATGTTGCTGTCATAACTTGCCCCATGTGTGGCATAACAGCCTGACAAAATAACCCCTAATGCGCCGCCCTTAAAGCGTATCATGGTGGTAGTCAGCTCTTCAACGGTCATATCCGGGTCATTTACCCAGCCAAAGGCCCCTTGACTCACTACCGACTCGGGCTCATCAAACATGTACCTTATAATATCAAGCTGATGTATGGTCGATTCGGCCAACATACCGCCGGACTTGTTTTTATCTTTCCACCAAGGTGCTTGGGGTAAATTGGTTATGCGGGAAGCTTCCACCAAGGCAACGGGGTTCTCTTTTAAGAAATCGATGGTTGTCGGCACCAGGCTGCTGTAACGGCATTGGAAGCCAACCGCTGTAATAAGCCCGGCCGCCTCTATTTTATGGGCAATTTCCTTTGCCAAATTCATGTCAAGGGCTATGGGTTTTTCAACAAAAAAAGGAATTTTGCGCTCGATGGTTTCAAATTCTATTTCACCGTGGGCAAAGGGCGGGACACAGATAAAGACCATGTCCGGCTCCACTTCGTCATACATTTGGCGAAAGTCCGTGTATGCCTTACCGCTGCCGGCCAGTTTGCTGAAATTTTCAGCCTTTTCAAGTATTAGGTCACAAAAACCCGCCAACTCAACCAAATGAGTTAATTTCATCAGGTTGTCCAAGTGGTAAGAGCCCACCGCATCGCAGCCTATCATAACAAGCTTTTTCATTAAGATATCCTTTCTTCAATGCAAATTTTTGGCAGCACAAGAAAAGAAAATGGCTATACCAAGCACATTTTACTAAAAGCACTATATTTTGTCAAACCGCGACATTGTTGGCAAAGAGCAAAACAAATTCAAGCCAAAAGCTTGAGTTATAGCCCTAAAAGAACTTTAAAAGCTCCACAATTTTTAAAAATATATTGGCTTTTCAAAAAGTTGTGGTTGACATTGTCTCTTTATCAAGTTAATATATTTAAAGCTTGCGCTTTAACAGGCGAAAGCTTTAAAGCGCTACAGTGAATGTGACTTGGATAAGGAAGTGTTTGTTTGAACAATAATGTAGTTTGGCTGACCATTGGGCTTTATATTTTAGCCATGGTGGCCGTGGGTCTGGTCATGGGGCGAAAAACCAAAAGTTTGGCTGACTTTTCGGTCGGCGGTCGTAATGCCGGTGCTTGGCTTTCTGCCATGTCTTACGGTACGGCTTATTTTTCGGCCGTTATGTTTGTGGGTTATGCAGGTGGCTCGGGCTATAGATATGGGCTCTGGGCGGTTTTGGCCGGTGTCGGCAATGCGGTGTTTGGGGCCTGGCTTGCTTGGAAGGTGCTGGCAAGAAAAACGCGCCAGGTAACTCAACGCTTTAAAATTAAAACAATGCCCCAGTTCCTTGAAATGCGCTATCAAAGCAAGAGTATGAAAGTTTTTTCAAGCCTGGTCATATTTTTCTTCTTGATACCTTATTCCGCTTCGGTTTATAAAGGCCTTTCTTCCATAGCATCGGTCTTGTTGGGGGTAAGCGACAAACCGGCCATGATAATAATCGCACTCGTTTCGGCCCTTCTCTTACTTTTGGGTGGTTACCTTGTGCAAGCCAGGGCTGATTTTATTCAAGGCATTGTAATGATGTTTGGCATTGTGTTGATGTTGATTTTTGTAATTCGCAGCAAACAAGTCGGCGGCCTTGCAGGCCTCAAAGAATATGCGGCAAGCGCAGAAGGCTTGCCCAAGCTTGATTTGCCTGCTTGGAGCTCTCTCTGGTCCTTGGTCTTGATGACCAGTTTCGGAACCTGGGGCCTTCCCCACATGATACAAAAATTTTACGGAATTAAAAATGACGAAGAAGCGAAACGCGGCATTGCCATCACAACTTTTTTTGCTGTTTTGGTTGCCGGCGGCGGTTATTTTATAGGCTCTTTGTGCCATCGGTTTTACACAATGGAAGAAATTGCCGCCTTCCCGGCACCCGCTCAAGACTATATAGTCCCCAACATGCTTAAAGATTCGCAGCTGCCCGAGGTCTTGGTAGGGATTGTTTTCGTGCTTTTGTTGGCAGCCAGTGTTTCCACCTTAACTTCAATAACCCTTACGGCTACATCAACACTTTCCATGGACCTTATAAAACCCGTATTCCTAAAAAACATAAGAAATGAAAAACTGACAAGCTTAACCAAAGCCTTAAGCCTTGTTTTCATCGTACTTTCTTATTTGGTAGCCAATACCAAAACACCTATTTTAGACATGATGAGCTATTCTTGGGGTATCATCTCCGGCTCTTTCTTTGCCCCTTATCTCTTGGCCTTGTATTGGAAAAAGATGAACAAGACCTCTGCCTGGGCAGGGATTTTAACGGGCTTTTTCTTGGCCATGCCCCCGGCAGTCGCAAAAATGTTTCTCTTGACCGGTTGGGTCGAGGCACCTTGGCTTGTGAGTTTGGCCAACAAGGGGCCTAACTATGCCGTTGTTGCCATGGTGGCTTCCTTATTGGTCTGTGCACTGGTTGCGGCCTTAAGTTCAAAGAAGAATAATGCCGGCGAAAACGATGAGTTTTATGGTGTTGTAGCTGCCAAATAACTGTGTTATAATGTTTGCATCAATCCCCGTGTGTAAGGGGTTGCAGGGCAAATAAAATCGCCCTAACTCGTATCAATTCTTACGGGTTAGGGTGAAATATTGTATAAGTGTTTTCACTTGTTTTTTGGAGGATTTATGAAAGAACTCATTTTGGGTAATGAAGCTGTTGCCCGTGCGCTGTATGAAGCGGGCTGCCGTGTGCTTTCAAGCTACCCCGGTACCCCCAGCACCGAAATCAGCGAGTATGCGGCCAAATACGATGAAATTTATTGCGAGTGGGCTCCCAACGAAAAAGTAGCTCTTGAGGTTGCGGGCGGGGCGGCAATAGCCGGTGCCCGTGCATTTAGCGCCATGAAACATGTTGGCTTGAATGTTGCGGCAGATCCGCTCTTTACCCTATCATATACAGGCACAAACGCAGGTTTGGTCATTGCGGTTGCGGATGACCCCGGCATGCATTCGTCACAAAACGAGCAAGACTCGCGCCACTATGCCAGGGCTTCAAAAACAATAATGTTGGAACCGGCCGACTCGGCAGAATGTTTGGCCTATACAAAACTGGCCTTTGACTTGTCAGAAGAATTTGACACCCCCGTGCTTTTGCGCTTGACCACCCGCGTGTCACACTCGCGCTCCCCGGTTGAGTTAAGCCAACGCCAAGAAATAGACTTACGGCAGTATGAAAAAGACCCCGGTAAGTATGTAATGATGCCGGCCATGGCCAAGCGCCGCCATGAAATTGTTGAAAAAAGGCTTGAAGAACAAAGAGCCTGGGCCGAAAAATGTGACATCAACACAGTCGAATACAATTCCAAAAAAATCGGTATAATCAGTTCGGGCACAACTTATATGTACGCAAAAGAAGCCCTTGGTGACAAGGCCTCCTATTTAAAATTAGGCTGTGTCTACCCACTGCCGGTGGATTTAATCAAAAGCTTTGCAAGCCAATGTGAAGAAGTTTTTGTCATTGAAGAGCTTGATGACTTTATTGAAAGCCACTGCCTAAAACATGGCGTAGAGGTTAAGGGTAAGGCTCTTTTTTCCTTCTTGGGCGAATACTCCCAAAGCCTTATAAGCGAAAAAATATTGGGCGAAAAAGCTGATACTCTTAAAACAGACCTTGAAGTACCGGGGCGCCCTCCGGTGCTTTGCCCGGGCTGTCCTCACAGGGCTCTCTTTTATTCACTAAAACGCCTCAAGGTTTTTGTCAGCGGCGACATTGGCTGCTATACCTTGGCTGCCTTGGCGCCTTTGAGTATGATGGACACTTGCATTTGCATGGGGGCTTCTGTTTCAGCCTTGCATGGGCGAAATAAGGCCAATCCGGAAAATGCGAAAAAATCCGTTGCCGTCATAGGGGATTCAACCTTTATTCATTCCGGCATCACAGGTCTAATCGATATAGCATACAATAAGAGTGATTCGGTTGTAATTATTCTTGACAACAGCATTACAGGCATGACCGGCCATCAGGACAACCCTACCACGGGCAAAACAATAAAAGGCCAGCCTGCCCAAACCGTTGACCTCGAAAAGCTGGTCAAGTCCGTGGGGATTGAGCGGGTCAGCGTGATTGATCCAAATGACCTAAAAAACTCACTCAAAGTAATAAAAGAAGAATTGGAAAAGCCCGGCCCCGGCGTTATAATCTCACGCAGGCCTTGTGCTCTTTTAAAATATGTTAAACACGCGCCCCCCCTCAAGGTTGACAGGGGAAAATGTACGGCTTGCAGAATGTGCATGCGTATAGGTTGCCCGACAATCAGCTTCAAGCAAGGCAAGGCCTTCATTGATGCAACGCAATGCGTGGGTTGTGGGGTTTGCCAACAACTTTGTAATTTTGATGCAATAAACTAATACAAAATCATGGCTTCAGATATCGAAGCCGAAAGGGTTGTTTAATTTGAGTGTTAAAAGCATTATGATAGTCGGTGTCGGCGGGCAGGGCACCTTGCTTACCAGCCGTTTGCTGGGCAAGGCCTTAATGAGCCAAGGCTATGATGTTAAAGTGTCAGAGGTGCACGGCATGAGCCAGCGCGGCGGCGCCGTTGTGACCTATGTAAAATACGGTGAAAAAGTTTCTTCACCCATTGTTGAAAAAGGTGAGGCAGACCTTATAATAGCCTTTGAACCTTTAGAGGCAACGCGTTGGCTGGAATATTTAAAACCCGGCGGCGAAATGATCGTCAATACCCAGCAGATTGACCCAATGCCCGTTGTTACCGGTGCGGTGGAATATCCCGAAGATGTGATTGAAAAACTTCAGGCCACGGGTGCCTTTATTACCCCCATTGATGCCCTACCCATAGCCGAAGAAATCGGTTCGGTAAAAATAGTTAATGTTGTTTTGGTGGGGGCCATGGCAGGCTGTATGGACTTGCCGCTTGACATTTGGCGAAAATCAATCAAAGAAACCGTGCCTGAAAAATTTATTGAAATGAATCTAAAGGCTTTTGACGCCGGCTACGGTATCAAAACCTGCCTGATTGAGGAGTGAATTTTATGCCTACCCACTATAACCCTGAAATTGAAGCTGCGTCGCCCGAATATCTGCGTGCCATACAAAGTGCCGGGCTTATAAAAATGGTCCGCAACTGCTATGACAATGTCCCTTTTTACAAGGCTCAATTTGATCAAATCGGCTTGCTGCCGGAAGATATAAAAACCATTGACGATCTCAAAAAGTTGCCCTTTACGGGAAAGCAAGACCTGCGGGACAATTATCCCTTCGGCCTTTTTGCCGTCCCGCAAGAAGATTTGGTGCGAATTCATGCTTCCTCGGGTACCACCGGTAAACAAACTGTTGTGGGCTACACAAAAGAAGACCTTGACCATTGGTCGGAAGGTTGTGCCAGGGCCATTGTCGCTGCCGGCGGCAGGCGAGATGACAAGGTGCATGTTTCTTACGGTTATGGTTTATTTACGGGGGGCCTGGGCCTCCATTACGGTGCCGAAAAATTAGGTGCCCTGGTTATACCCGTATCCTCGGGTAATACCGCTCGACAGGTCCAAATTTTAAAAGACTTTGAATCCGATATCCTTTGCTGCACCCCTTCCTACGCCCTTGTTATAGGCGAAGCCATAAAACAAGCGGGGATTGACCCGGCCGACCTACCCTTGCGCGCAGGCATATTCGGTGCCGAACCTTGGAGCGAAAATATGCGCCGTGAAATAGAAAAAATGCTCAACATAAAAGCCTATGATATTTACGGACTCTCGGAAATTGCGGGGCCGGGCGTGGCTTATGAATGTGAAGCACAAAGCGGTATGCATGTTTGCGAAGATTATTTCTATCCGGAAATTATCGATCCGGATACTTTAGAACCCCTGCCCGACGGCGAGTTTGGCGAACTGGTTTTCACCTGCATCGGTAAGGAAGCCCTGCCCCTTGTTAGGTATCGCACCCGTGACATATCGGCCCTGACCCGCGAAAAATGTGCCTGTGGCAGAAGTTTGGTAAAAATGCAAAAACCAAAAGGCCGCACCGATGACATGTTGATAATCCGCGGTGTAAATGTTTTCCCGTCACAAGTCGAGCATGTTATACTGTCTTTGGGTATGGAGCCCAATTATCTGATAGAAGTTGAAAGAGCCGATAATTTAGATATTATGACAGTCAAAGTGGAAATGTCCGAAAACCTGTTTTCAGACGAAGTTCGCCGTATCGAAGAAGCAGAAAATAAGATTAAAAACGCCCTTCAAAGCACGCTGGGCGTATCGGCAAAAGTCAGGTTGGTTGAGCCGCGCTCCCTGCCGCGTTCCGAAGGCAAGGCAGTGCGTGTCATAGATAAACGCCAAAAATAAGCAGACAAGAATAAGCTGTGATTAATATGAAGGGGGAAGAAAAATGCCTATCAAGCAAATTTCGGTTTTTGTTGAAAACAAGCCCGGAAGATTGGCCGATATTACAAGCATTTTAGCCAAGGCCGACATTGACATAAGAGCGCTTTCCATAGCAGACACGACCGACTACGGTATCTTGCGCCTTATTGTAAGCCATCCCGACAAAGCCCTTGAAGTTGTTCGCCAAGAGGGTATGACAGCCTCCGCCACCGATGTTTTGGCCATAGCTATACCCGATGAGCCGGGCGGCTTTGCCCAAGCTATTTCTGTTCTGGCCCAAAACGAGATAAGCGTTGAATACGCTTATGCGTTTATAACCCCCCGGGTGGGTCAGGCCTATATCATCATCAGGGTGGCCGACAATGACTTAGCCTGCAGTGTTTTGAGCGAGGCCGGCATCAGGCAGATTGAACAGTCCGATATATTCGACTGATGGGGGTAATCATGTATCAAAACAACTGGGAATCTTTAAATTCACGCCCTGTACCCGGCTGGTTTGAAGATGCCAAGTTTGGCATTTTTATCCATTGGGGTCTATATTCCGTGCCGGCTTATGCTCCCATCGGCAACTATGCCGAATGGTATGGTTACAATATGCACAATGTCGGCAGTGAAACGCATGACTTTCACTTGGCAAATTACGGTGAAGGCTTCAAGTATGCCGACTTTGTAAAAGATTTTAAAGCGGAACTTTTTGATGCCCAAGATTGGGTTTCACTCTTTGAAAAAGCAGGTGCCAAATACCTTAACATAGTTTCAAAACACCATGACGGTTTTTGCCTTTATAAAAGCGATTATGCCTGGAATTGGAACAGTGTGGATGTCGGCCCCCATCGGGATTTTTGTGCCGAACTCAAGGCTGCATGTGATAAAAGCGATGTCAAATTTGGGGCCTATCATTCGGTATATGAATGGTTCAACCCGCTCTACCTAAAAAATCCTGAAGAGTATGCCCTCAAACACCTTATTCCCATGCTCAAAGAGTTTGTTGAAAAATATCAACCCCACACACTTTTTACGGACGGTGAATGGGAGCATGAAAGTTCTGTTTGGCACAGCACGGACTTTTTAACCTGGCTTTATAACGAATCAAGTGTAAAAGATTACATTGTGCCCAATGACCGCTGGGGCAAAGAAACACGCGGTAGGCTGGGGGGCAACTTTACATCAGAATACGGCCTCATTGAAGCCAACCGTTCGGTTGAAGAATTAGTCGGTAAAAGGGTCTTTGAAGAATGCCGCGGCATAGGTGCATCCTTCGGCTTCAACAGAATGGAAGATGTAAATAATTATATGTCCGCACAAGACTTAATAGAACTTTTTGTTGACCTGATTTGTGCCGGCGGTAACTTGCTCTTAAATGTCGGCCCGGCGGCTGACGGTACCATTCCCGTAATTATGCGCGAGCGCCTTTTGCAAATAGGCGAATGGCTTGATGTAAACGGTCAAGCGGTCTACGCCGGCCGAGCCTACAAAAAGAGTTCTACGCAAGATGTTTCTTATACGCAAAAAGACGGCAATGTTTATGCCTTTGTGAAATATTTTCCCTTTGGTCAACTTCTTTTGAAAGATATCGAATACAGCGAAAATATCAAGGCAAGCTTGCTTGGGGCAACCTGTAAGATAGACTGCAAAAATGAAGACGGAAAGCTTAAATTGCTTTTCCCCGCCCTCAATCCGGATTTGATTGAGGCAAAATATGTTTATGTTCTTAAGCTTGAAGGGCTTATTTGAGGAGGGCTTGAAATGTATGATGTAGTAGTAATCGGAAAGGGGCCTGCCGGGGTTTCTGCGGCCATTTATGCTATCAGGTCGGGCATGAAAACCCTGGTTATAGGCAGCGGCGTCGGTATGCTGTCAATGGCTAAAGAAGTTGAAAACTATTATGGAATAGAAGAAGTCTTAAGCGGAAGCGAGATTCAGCAGATCGGCGAAAGGCAGCTGGCCAATTTGGGCGGCGAACTGATAAATGCAGAGGTTACGGGAATCGGCTTCGGCCAAGCCTACATAGTAAACTCAACTGCCGGTGATTTTGACGCTAAAACGGTTATTATCGCCGTCGGTAAATCGCGCAGGGGCATCAGGCTCCCCGGTGCGGCTGAGTTAGAGGGCAAGGGTGTCAGCTACTGTGCCGTTTGTGACGGCTTTTTCTACAAGGGTAAAAATATAGGTGTTCTGGGCGACGGCGATTATGCCTTACATGAAGCACAGCACTTGGCCGGCTTTGCGGAAAAAGTTACCATCTTTACCAACGGCAAAGCCTTTACCGGTGAAGGTGAGCATAATTTTGAAATTATTGACGGAGCCGTTGAAAGGTTACTTGGTGAGGATGTCCTAACAGGTTTGACCTTGAAAGACGGGAACAAGTATGAGCTTGAAGGTCTTTTTGTGGCGGTCGGCCAGGCTTCGGCAGCCGATTTTGCGCAAAAACTGGGTATTGAGGTTGTAAACGGCAACATAAAGGTAGACGAAAACGGTATGACTAACATGCCCGGCATTTTTGCGGCAGGTGACTGCATAGGCGGCCTTTACCAGATGTCCACAGCAGTCGGTGAAGGGGCAGTGGCAGGCCAAAGAGCAGCGGAATATGTTAAAAAGAACAAATAATTTAAGTCAAAGGCAGGGGAGCGAATATGGGTTCGCTCCCTTTTTTAAAAGAGTATTGCTTTTGGGGGGCTTTTGGTGGAAACATTAAAAATTTTTGCTTTGCTTATTTTTACAAGCTTAGCGGCTTCCTATGCTTGGGGGATGAGAGGCACAAAAATCGGCGGTGAAAAGGGCGCCATGTTGCCCGGGGCCGTGCTGGGGCTGATTTTTGCCTGGTTTTCGGGTTCAGATCTGATAAGAGAGAACTTTTTTGTCTTTTCTGCTATCGGCGCCATGGCCATGTCCTACGGCGGCAGCCAAACTTATGGTGAAACTTTAAGTTTTGTGGTTAGCTCCAAACCACCCGAAAATTATAAAAAAGGGATTGTGGCCTTGATTGTAAAGGGTTCAATCTGGTTTGGCATATTCTCTGCCTATATGGGCATAGCCTTCAACACGGCCTGCGGAATAAAATATAAGCAGGCAGACCTTCTTGCACTTTTCGCTGTCATTATGCCCTTGCGCGGCTTGGGTATCTATCTGCTCAACCGTCCGGTAAATCCGAAAGAAAACAAATTTCCCAAAATTTATTTTTCAAAAACCCGCAATGAAAGCTGGGGAGGCTTGCTCTTTGTACTGCTGGCCTTGATAGTTTTAATGGCTGTTAAGGGGGACACTTACTCCCTAACCTTTACCGCAATCGGCGCCTTGAGCGGGGCCATGGGCTGGGTTATTGGCATTAATCTCTTTTATTTAGCCAACCACCCACTCAAAAGCGGTCGCTATTTTTTTGGAAAATTGCAAGAAAAAGGCTATGCCAGCGGCTGGAAAATAATGGAATTTACCTTGGGTGCGGCAGGGGGCCTGGGTACGGCACTTTACTTCTTCTTAAACAGGGCGGGCCTTGAAAATATTACAGGCAAACTTGCCGGGCAAAACACCTTGTTCTCGGGTTTTAAGGCTAATGAATTGAGTTTTTTACCCTATCTAATGCTGATACTTGTGTTTTTACCTGCCCTTCAATACCTCTTTCAAAGCAAGCATAATGAAAAGATTAAAGATAAACTTGATAGCCTGGGGCAATTTATGGAATGGCTGGAAGAGCCGATTTATTCTTGTATAATCTTAGCTATTTTAATCTTGGGCAATATAAAGGCAGCCAAGCTGGTTTCCTTCTTTGTCATCGCCTGGCTCTTGGTTGAAAAAGACTTTTTCGAGCGCTTTATGAAAACGAAATACAAATGGCCCTGGTTTGTCATATTGATAGGGGGGCTTGCGGCAGTCTTGGCGGGCGAATTCCTTTTGCCCAACGGTTACAGCGCCTTTCAAACCTGGGTCTTATATATCTTTACATACGAATTTTTTGAGCTTTTTTGGATTGACTACGAAGCAAAGCAAATTGCTGAAAATAAAGGCAAGCCTCTCCTAAAACGCTGGCGCAGAACATCCGAACCCTTAGTCCACCTTTATTTTTTCTTTCAAATTGCCCTTTTACTTATCGTCGGCGGGATTTTAATGATTTAAGTTTGTTTACTTTCACAATGTAGTGTGCTAAAATCATTAACGAAGGAGGGGTTTTAGTGAATCCTAAATTGAGAAATGAGAATACCGATTTCCTTTTCAAGGCTATTCTAAAACTTGAAAATATAGATGAGTGCTATGCATTCTTCGAAGACCTTTGCACTGTTATTGAGCTAAAGGCTCTGTCACAGCGAATTGTTGTTGCCAAAATGCTCAGCGAAAAAAAGGTCTATAGCGAAATTGTTGAAGAAACCGGTGCCAGCACAGCCACCATCAGCCGGGTCAACCGTTCACTGACCAATGGTTGCGACAGCTATGAAATGATTTTTGCCCGCTTGCAAGAGGATGAAGATGAGTGATTACGGGGTTTTTGCCACCTACTATGACAGGCTGACTCAAAATGTAAATTACAAAGGGCGTGCCGAATATTTTCGCACGCTCCTTTGCACTTATGGCATTTGTGAGGGGACCTTGCTTGACTTAGCTTGCGGGACGGGCAAAATCCTATATGAAATGGCGGCCTTGGGTTACGATACCATAGGGGTGGACAGCAGCGTGGATATGCTGTCCCTAGCCCGAAACAGAGCGGAGTATGACAAATACTCTCCGCTTTTGCTTTGCCAAGAAATGCAAGAACTTGACCTCCACGGCACTGTGGATTGCGCCCTGTCTTCTTTGGACAGCATTAATCACCTCTTGGAAAGGGACCATGTTTTAAAAACCTTTGAAAGGGTTTTTCTCTTTTTAAACCCCGGCGGTGTTTTTGTTTTTGATGTAAACACGCCCTACAAACACGAGCATGTCTTGGCAGATAATTCATTTGTATATGATTTAGATGATCTTTTTTGTGTCTGGCAAAACACCTATGAAGCCGAAAACCATGAGGTTGAGATGGTTTTGGATTTCTTCACAAAAACTCAAGGTGAAAATTATCGGCGTCAAACACAGGTTATATGGGAACGCGCCTATGAACTTGAAGACTTAAAAAGCATGCTAAAATCCGCCGGCTTTAAGCCGATGGGGGTCTTTGAAGATATGACGCAGGAAGCTCCGTCGGCAACCAGCCAAAGGGTGGTTTTTGTGGCTCAAAAACCTTCTTAAAGTTTTTTTGGAATTCGGGAGATTTTTATGGGAAGATTAGAAAGATTCATTTCAAGCGATGCAACTTTAAGCATTATGGCGGTTGATTCAACCGATATAGTCAACAGGGCGGCAACGATACACGCAAGCTCTGCGGTTGTTTCGGCTGCCTTGGGTCGCCTTCTGACCGCTGCCACCCTTATGGGTGCCGCTTTAAAAGGCAAAGATGATACAATCACCTTACACTTAAAAGGCGGTGGGCCGGTCGGGTCGGTTATTGCCGTGGCAGACTCAAAGGGGAATGCCCGCGGTTATGTTACCGAACCTGTGGTTGAAATACCTTTAAACGACAAGGGCAAGTTAGATGTTGCCGCCGCCGTGGGGACCGAGGGCACCCTAACCGTTATGAAAGATTTGGGTCTCAAGGAACCTTATGTGGGCAGTGTACCCATTCAAACGGGTGAAATTGCCGAAGACATAACCGCCTATTTTGCCATAAGCGAGCAAATCCCCACGGTTTGTGCCCTGGGTGTTTTGGTGGGCAAGAATTTGCGCATCAAAGCCGCAGGCGGCTTTATAATTCAGCTCTTACCCTTTGCACCGGAAGAAACAATCGATGCCGTGGAGCGCTGCATTCAAAACATTCCATCTGTTACGGAAATGTTGAGCCAAGGGCTGACGCCTGAAGAAATGAGCAAGAAGGTTCTTCCGGAATTTGAATTGGAACTCTTAGACAGCTCCAACCCAAGCTATTCATGCAATTGCTCGCGCCAAAGAACAGAAAGAGTCTTGTTGACCTTGAGTGCAGAGGAATTGGATTCCATGGCAGAAGACGAAAAGATAGAAGTGTGCTGCCATTTTTGCCCCAAACGCTATGTTTTTACGGGGGATGAAATAAGGCAAATTGCATCCGATAAAGAATAATAAGTTTTTTTGACAAAAAGTGTCTTTGGGGTGTTGACAAGGTCGGTTCTTTATAGTATATTATACAGCGTCGCTGTTGCGGCAGATTGTGGGAGCATAGCTCAGCTGGGAGAGCACTTGCCTTACAAGCAAGGGGTCACAGGTTCAAGCCCTGTTGCTCCCACCAAAATGGGGCCCGGTAGTTCAGTTGGTTAGAACGCTAGCCTGTCACGCTAGAGGCCGACGGTTCGAGCCCGTTCCGGGTCGCCATTTTTGCCTCTGTAGCTCAGTTGGTAGAGCAGTGGATTGAAAATCCACGTGTCCTTGGTTCGATTCCGAGTGAAGCCACCATCTTTCATTATTTATGGCGCCATAGCCAAGTGGTAAGGCAGAAGTCTGCAAAACTTTTATGCCCCAGTTCAAATCTGGGTGGCGCCTCCATATTTTAATAGACATAAAAAAGCATGCTTTTGAGAAAGCATGCTTTTTTATGTTTTCCTGCAAAGCGGACCCTTCGTTATTAAAAGATCCCTGCATTGTCGTGGTTGAATGTCATTGCCTGCCGGCAGCATAGTTGTCCAGAACATCCACCAGAGTCTCCAGAAAACTCTCTTCCCCCAGAGTATTGATCTTATGGAACATTGCCTGACTGCCGCCGGAAGTTATGGCTGAGACAAACAGGCGATCGCCTTCACCAACCAGCGTAAGGTTCAGACTGACCCTGTTCCCACCGATCCAGCTGAAGCGTTCGTATACCCGGATGGCCACCCGGAAGTCGCCAAAGCTGGTGTCGCTTCCATCCTCCAGCGTAGCGGACATGCTCTGCATGATCGTTTTGTCGGCGATCTTCAGCAATTCATTAAAATTACCA
>JAAYSC010000080.1 GCA_012524025.1 Clostridiales bacterium
AACTTCGTTCGCCCTCATTCCGCGCTTAACAACCATACTCCTGCTCAGGTCGCAGGTTTGAACCTTGTAAAAAAACAAAAGCGGAGGTATCTGATTGTCGCTTGATTTTGTGCCCATTCTTTCATTGTAACTTTACAGAGCCCTTGTCATTAATATGGCTGATTCTAACTTGTTTATTAAATTTACTTAACATTAAAGCTTACATTTTCAAAAAACAAGCCTGATTTTGAAAGCAGTTCTCTTAATTTTAAACCCTCTTGACCCGAAAGGCTTATATTGCAATTAATCTCTGAAAAGCCTTGATTTTCTTCAAGCCTGGTTAAAATATAAAGAAAAATACAATTAGGGTAGCGATCTGCATTTTCAAAAATAAGTTCTAATTCCGGGGCTTTGCCCTTGACAGTTTTTTCTTCAAGAATCAAGCTTTCTTCCGCATTAAAAAAGATGGCCTTTTCTTTTTTTGTTGTATCATAGCTTTGCCAATCTCGCAGCCTATAGCGGCCGGCATAAAAAGTGATATCGGCTACTATACTCAGGCGTTTCTTAAATTCCCCCAAGGCCTTAAAACGCACAGAGCTTAACAGGGCTAAGGCCTCAAGCTCATTTGCTTTGAGAAGCCTTTCTTTTAAATTATAAAAATTCTTAAGTGCTTGCATGCTTTCACCTCTAATTTTATTTTACTGATATTTTTTTACTCTATTATTCAAAGTTTTCTAAAAAGGAATGTTGCCGCCCCTTCAAACGATAACCCACCAAGGTGTCCACATTTGCCTTGTGTAGGGCATTAAAAATATTTATTTCTATATTGGGGTTGGTCTTTTTCATTTGCTTTATCAGCTCTTTAATTTCAAGGCGTTTCGAGCCGTCACCGTCGTCACAAGCCTCATTGGCTTGTGTAAAGTGACAGGCACATTGAATAAAATCAAGCTTATTATAATTCTTCCAAGCTATTATATCCTTTTCTAAAATTGCATACATGGGCCTGATAAGTTCCATCCCCTCATAGTTTGTGCTTTTTATTCGAGGCATCATGCCTTGAATTTGCGAACCGTAAAACATGGCTATCAAAACGGTTTCAACCACATCGTTTAAATGATGGCCCAAGGCAATTTTGTTGCAACCGAGTTCTTTGGCTTTTGAATAAAGGTGCCCTCGCCTCATACGGGCACAGAGGTAACAGGGGCTGTTTTTCGATTTATAGGCCACATCAAAAATATTGGTTTCAAAAATTGTAAGCGGTATATTTAAGAGCTTGGCATTTGACTCAATTTTCTTACGATTTTCTTCCTTGTAACCCGGGTCCATAAGTAAAAAAATATTTTCAAAGGGTATTTGGCTGTATTTTTGCAAGATCTGCATCAATTTAGCCAAAAGCATGGAATCCTTGCCGCCCGATATGCAGACGGCAATTTTATCCCCGGCCTCTATAAGCTCATAGCGTTTAAGCGCGCCGACGAAGGGATTCCAAATTTCCTTACGGTATTTTTTGTTTATGCTTCTTTCGCTTGTTTTATGTTTTTCAAGCTTGCGTGACATCTTGACATGCACAACCTTTATCTTTTATTCAAATGTTTTTAAACAAACCTGAAAGCTGATGCTCTTGTTTCTTTATAAGAAGAACAGTTTTCTTTTTTGTTGTTACAATGTTGTTGTGCTTTTACAAGCACAAGTAAACTCAAGAGCTTTAATGCTCTGTAAGAAAGGTCTTGTCACCGGTGAAAAGCAGCAAAAATCAAAAAATCGCCCTAATCGCTATGATGGTCGCCCTGACCACACTCGGTACCCTGATAATTCAAATCCCGGCAATAGTTGCCAACGGCTATATAAACATTGGGGATACATTTTTAATGTTCACCGGGCTTTTATTGGGCCCTTTAGCGGGCTTTGCCGCCGGATCCCTGGGCAGTGCCTTGGCCGACCTTTTGGCGGGCTATGCCATCTATGCCCCCATAACTTTTGTGGTCAAGGGTTTAGAAGGCCTGATTTGTGCCCTAATCTTCCAAAAATTCAAGTATAAAAATAAGTATACAATAATCGCTACCTTAAGCGGTGGGCTTTTAATGGCCCTGGGCTACTTTATAGGCGAGTGTTTCCTCTACGGCCCTGCCGGGGCAGCTGCTTCGGTTTTGGGCAACTTATTGCAGGGCATTTCAAACGCTGTTTTTGCCGTCATGCTTTATCAAGTACTTCATAAAAGATTAAAGAAAGCTTTTTCTTTATAATTTAAATATTTTGAAAGTCGGTGAGTTTTATGGAAAAAAATATTGAACTGATAAAATCACAGTTGACCTTGGCGGCAGAAGAGCTTTTAAGGGCCGCCGATTTAAAAAGTGGGCAAATTGTTCTTGTCGGCTGTTCTTCCAGCGAAATTTTGGGCCATGAAATCGGTACGGACTCGGTACCTGAAGTGGGCAAGGCCGTTTTTGATGCCCTAAACCGCGCACTAAAGGCTAAAGGTATTTTTCTGGTTGCCCAATGCTGCGAACATTTAAACCGCGCAATAGTAATTGAAAGCCGGGCACTTATGGGGGCCCAAATGGTTAATGTTGTCCCTGCCCCGGATGCCGGCGGTTCTTTTGCCACTGCGGCCTATAGGGCTTTTGAAAGACCCCTGGTTATTGAGAATATTCAAGCGGATGCCGGTCTTGATATCGGTGACACCCTGATCGGCATGCATTTAAAGCCCATTGCCGTGCCCCTTCGCCTAAGTATCAAAAAGATAGGGCAAGCCAATTTGACCGCTGCCCGCACCAGGCCAAAGTACATAGGCGGCCCCAGGGCAAAATATGATGATGCTTTAAGGTAGTAAGTTTTAAAATAATATTGACGGCAGGGCATGAGCTCTGCCGTTTTTTATTTTAGCATATCGGTTGATAAATATCGCTCACCCGTATCGGGCAAGATTACAAGCAGGTTTTTACCGGCGTTTTCAGGCCGTTTGGCAATTTGGCAGGCAGCCCACAAGGCCGCACCGGAAGAGATGCCAACAAGTATCCCTTCACTGTGCGCAAGTTGCCTACTTGCCGCAAAGGCATCTTGGTCGGCCACTTGCACAACCTCATCATAGATATTCGTATTCAAAATTTCCGGTATAAAATTGGCACCTATACCTTGAATTTTATGAGGGCCTGCATTGCCGCCGGAAAGTAAGGCCGAATCCTTGGGCTCAACCGCCACAACCTTTATTGCCGGGTTTTGTCTTTTAAGATATTCACCCACCCCGCTTACTGTACCGCCGGTGCCTACGCCTGCTATAAAGATATCAAGTTCGCCGCCGGTATCCTCCCAAATTTCAGGCCCGGTTGTGTCATAGTGAGCCTTTGGGTTTGCAGGGTTTACAAACTGGCCCGCTATAAAGCTATTGGGTATTTCAGCTGCCAGTTCTTCGGCCTTCTTGATGGCGCCCGTCATCCCCAGAGAACCGTCTGTCAAAACAAGTTCGGCACCGTAGGCTTTAATTAAGTTGCGGCGTTCAAGGCTCATTGTTTCGGGCATGGTTATTATAAGCTTATAGCCTTTTGAGGCAGCAACACAGGCCAAACCTATGCCCGTGTTACCGCTGGTGGGTTCGATTATAACAGAGCCTTCTTTTAAACGGCCGCTTGCTTGGGCCTCTTCCACCATGGCCAAGGCCACCCTGTCTTTCACACTGCCTGCCGGGTTCAAAAATTCCAACTTGGCTATTAAGTTAGCATGAAGCTCATTTTCTTTCGCAAATTTTTGCAGGCTGACCAAGGGTGTTTTACCGATAAGCTGCCTAATATTTTGATAAATTTTTGCCATTACGGTTGCCCCCTTCTTTATTTTCAGAAGTCAAAAACATCCATTACCGAACTTAATTCTTGCTTGAAATGGAAACGGGCCAAAACACCCGGCTTGGCTTCATAAACATCTATGAAATTTAGAAAATCTTCCTTGTTTTTCTTTGAAGGGTCTTTGAGCAATTTTGGCATTTGAGCCACGATATCACGCAGAGCATAAAACTTTTCTGCCCACTTACCAAGCTCAAGGCAAATCGGTTTTCCGCTTTTAAGGTAGGCTATGCAATCGTCCATTTCTTCAATATAGGCTGTGAGTTTTTCAAAAGCCGCCTGCGGCTTCCCCCACTTTACATCAAAAGCGGCGGCTTCCAAAACCTTGATCATACGCTTGGAATTGTCGTCACGCAGGTAAGAAAAAAGCATATGGTCGCCTATAACAGCAAAAGCCTCTGCGTCTTCTTTGCCCACAACTTGCTCTATGGCCGCGGCCCATGAAGCGTCCGGGTCGTAATTTTCACTGTCCCAAAGGTAGTCGGAAATGGTGATTAGGGGTATCTTGGTGCACTCAACATATTCCATGCAGTTGGCTATCAGGCCTTCGGAATACAGGTAAAGGTCCTTGTCGCGCCCCTTTATCGGGCCAATATGCATTTCATTGTACATCTCGGCATCATTTACCGGGTAGTTGTCCCAATAAAGAATTTTGTGGTTAGTATGTTCGTGGAAGTAGAAGGCTTCGGGTGAAGTCAAGTCCCTGGAACAAACATCGCGCCCGGTCCAAAAAATCGAGACGGCCGGACCAATATTTTGACCCAATTTTGCAATATAATATTCATCCCCCCTACCGCAGTAGACGGTGGGACAAACTGTAAGTTTAGTTTTCTCATCAATTTCTTTCAGGGCGGCTTCGTACCTGTTAATCCAGTCAATGTGAGCATTAACCGTTTCACCGTAAACAGCCTTGTCTTCTTCATACTCAAGCTCTAAATTGATATCATCAAAAAGCAGACCGAAATTATTAATCCCGGCGTCATAGAGCTGTTTGGTCTTTTTGACAAGAGTTTCAAACTCTTGGTCATCGGAATATTTTGCCGACAAACCGGGGGCTATGCAGTAATGAAAATCAATAAAACAATCCTTAGAGGCTTCATTCAAAGCTGCCAAACGCTCTAACTCTTGAGCAGGGTAGAAATCACGCCAGAGCTTGCGGTGATAGTCATCATCCTTGGGAGCATAGAAGAAGGTGTTCATCTTATTTTTGGCCGCCAAGGCTATCATGCCCTTGCGCTCTTCAAAGCTCCAAGGCCGGCCGTAAAAACCTTCTATAAGCCCGCGAATGGGGAAAAGCGGATAGTCTTCCGATTCGCCTTGAGGGAAGAGGTTTTCTTCTGCCATGGCCAGGACAGCCAACACCGCATAGAAAAGAGCCTTGTCAGCTACATAGTAAACCTCAACCAGTGCCCCGTCTTGGGTCTTATTAATGTTTAAGATGTATTTTTCATCACTGACCAGGCGGGTCTTGTCAATATAATTTGTTCTTTTGCTATCTTCCCTTATGGCCTTGACTTTAATGTTACCGTCAACTTTAAATGAGCTTGTCTTGACACTTTCAAGGGCCCTTAACACCTTATGGCTTACAGCCTCAAGGCTTATACCTTCAATCTTCTCAAGGCTGAAGGCCTTTGAATAGTCTGCTTTTTTCATTGCCGGAATCATATTAATTCTCCTTTTTCCTTTTGTTCTTTATCCTATAGATCGGCTTCATATCACAGGGTTACGCCGTCTTTAAAAATTGCTATTTCACGGTAGCCCGCTTCTTCGTTTTTAGCCTTTTTCCCGCTTGCGGTTTGACTTATGAGCTCAACCAAAGCCTTTGCTGTTTTTTTATTGTCTCTGCTATAAGCATTAAAATCGGTCCAATGAGGTTTTAATTTTGAGATTTTATCATTGGTCATAATTTTGAGTGTGGGAACCGGGCCCCCCAGGGGGGTACCCCGCCCTGTGGTAAATAAGATTAGGTGACAGCCCACCGCTGTCATGTTGGTTATTGATACAATATCATTGCCCGGGCCGTTTAAAAGGCTCAAGCCCGGCTTGCTTATCGTGTCGCCGTAGTCCAAAACATCAACTATGGGAACGCTGCCGCCTTTTTGCACACAACCCAAAGATTTTTCTTCAAGCGTTGTGATACCGCCCTCTTTATTGCCCGGTGATGGGTTTTCGTAAATGGGCTGGCCGTGTTCCATGAAATATTTTTTATAATTGTTTATCATTTGAACCGCTTCTTCAAAAATTTTCCTCGAAACACAGCGCTTAAAGAGCAGTTCTTCCGCACCGAACATTTCAGGCACTTCAGTTAAGACGGCAGAGGCCCCCATGGCACAAAGCCTATCTGTTGCGTGGCCCACAAGCGGGTTTGCCGTTATGCCCGACAGGCCATCCGAGCCACCGCATTTGAGGCCTATTTTCAGACGATCTATACTGACGCTTTGGCGTTTGTCTTTTGAGGCTATGGCTTTCAGTTCTTCTATTATTTTTTTGCCTTCTTCTATTTCGTCCGAACACTCTTGCGTTACCAAAAAACGAACACGCAGCGGGTCGTAATCGCCTATGACCTTTTTCATTTCATCAATGTTATTGTTTTCACAACCGAGGCCCAAGACCAAAACACCGCCGGCATTGGGGTGTTTTATAAGGCCGCTTAAAATAAGTTGAGTGACCTTTTGGTCATCACCCAACTGACTGCAACCGTAGGGATGTGAAAAGCTAAAAGCACCTGTAATTTCCGATAGTTTTTCCGCCGTCTTGTTTACACATCCAACCGTGTTTATTATCCAAATATCATTTCTTATTCCTATATCACCGTTTTGACGAACATAGGCCTCTATGTTAAGAGGCTTTAGGGCTTTGGGCCAAGCGTAATCGGGCTTATAGTCATAAGCCAAAACTTCACCCAGGGCCGTTTCCAAATTATGGCTGTGGACCCGGTCACCCTTTTTTATGGCTGCCGTGGCCCTACCTATGGGGTAGCCGTACTTTATAATTTCTTGCCCGATTTCAATATCTTTTAAGGCTTTTTTGTGGCCGTCTTCAAGTGAAACCGAGACATTGTCGGCCGGATTGATTACGATATCGCCCACTGCATTGCCTCCCTTACACCTTTTTTATCAATAAGTTCCAGGCAAGATTCCACATCCTGCAATAAAAATGACAAGTCACAGCCCCAAATATCTTTTGATGAAAGTATTTGTGCCCTTTCGGCCCCCTTCATAAAATCGATAATTTGCGGTAAGTCTTGTGGTTTTTCATTTTTATAAAAATTTATCAGAAAGGCCAAGGCCATGGTTAACCCTTTGGGATTATCCCCATACATATTTTTATAGTCAAGCAAGCTGGGCAAAACCCTTACCGCAAACTTACTTACGGAATTCAGGGCAATCGCCCGCAATTGATGCTTGATAAAAGGGTTCCTGAAGCGTTCTAAAACATCTGCGGCAAATTGCCGGTCTTCATTTGAATTACCTATTGCCGGCAGGATTTCTTCATACAAACAGTGCTGCAAAAAGCTTGAAACATCCTTATCTTCCATAGATTCCTTAACAGTTTCAAGCCCGGCTGAAATAGCGGCCGGCACCATCGCCGTGTGACATCCGTTTAGGATGCGGACCTTGCGTTTTTTATAAGGACCCACATCATCTGCCCAAACCACATTGAAGCCCGCTTTTTGTAGGGGCAGTTCGTCTTCAAAATTGCCCTCAATTACCCAAAGGTGAAAAAGTTCGGCCGTGTTTAGCAATTTGTCTTCAGGGTTTAAGGACATGGCCTCATCTTCCGGGTAGCCCGTGACGATTCTGTCCACCAAAGTGTTGGCAAAGATATTTTCCGACTCAAGCCAGTTTTCAAAAGCTTGCCCCAACCGCCATTTTTGGGCATAAGCAAGGGTATGTTTTTTAAGTTCATCCGCATTATTATCAATAAGCTCGCAGGGCAATATTATAAAACCGGGCAGGCCTTTTTCAAAACGGCGATAAAGCAGTTGAGTTAGTTTGCCCGGGAAGGAGGCGGCCGGCCTGTCGTCAAAAGAGCAAGTGTCATCAAAGGCTATGCCGGCTTCGGTGGTGTTTGAGATTATAAAGCGATAATCCTTATTTTCTGCAAGTTGCAGAAAAGCTTCAAAATCTTCGTAGGGGTTGAGGCCGCGTGAAATAACATCAATCAGGGAGTGCTCGGTTTTTAAGAGCCCTTTTTCCAAACCTCGTAAATATAAATTATATTTACCGGCTTGCTCGTTTAAAAGCCCAACCTTGCCTTGGGCTATGGGTTGCACAACCGTGACCTTGCCTTCAAAGAGACCCTTTTGTGTCATTTTGAAGAGAAAATAGTCAACAAAACCACGCAAAAAATTGCCTTCGCCAAATTGTATTACTCGTTCTTTCATTTTTCCCCCATCGAAATATAAATACTGCACCTATTATATAATCAAGGCTGATTATATCACAGCAGACTCTCAATGGCAAAAGTTGAAAATATGTTTTTCTTGAAAAAAAGTCTGTTTTATCTTATATTATATCCAAGCAAATTTTTAAACTCATATGGGCTAAAACACATATTCTTTTAACACTCGAGGGAGGTAAACAATGTTGAAGTTTTTTCTCAAGTTTTTCAGTTCCTTGGTAAGCATACTTATCGTTTTGAGTTCCTTATTTCGGACCGGTAATGTTCGCTTAAATGTTGAAATGCCTGAACTTAAGACAGGCCAATATGGCCAATGGGTTGACCCCTTTATAGGCACCGGCGGCATACCTTGGGCCGGCGCCATGCTTTTCCCGGGCGCTACCTCCCCCTTCGGGCTTGTGCGCTTGAGCCCCGACACAACGGTGGCGGGCGGCGCCAATCTGATTAAAATCGGCACATCGGGCTACCATTACTGGCAACACCATTTGTGGGGCTTCAGCCACACCAGGCTTTCGGGCACCGGTGTTACCGACATGGGGCATTTTAGGGTGACACCCACCATAGGCGACTTCAAGGCCGAAAAGCGTTTAAAAAAGCCGCTAATTTTCTCACATGACAATGAAGTGGCAAGCGCCGGCTATTATGCCGTTCATCTGCCCGCTATTGATTGTTTGGCTGAACTTACCACAACCCAACATGTAGGTGCCCACCGCTACACTTTCGGCTCTGATAAAGACGCTCGCCTTTTACTGGATGCCACAAGTTTTCTCATCGGCGGTCGTGCGGAAGAAGGTAAGGTCAAGATTGACCCACAGGCCATGGAAGTTACCGGCGAAAGCAGGGTCTTTACCGGTTTCACCGGCCGTTACGGCGGGCTCAAGGGTTATTTCGTAGCAAAGTTTGATACCCCCTTTGAATCTTATTCAACTTGGAGCGAAGGTAAAACACAGGCCGATAGCACAGAAGCCTTTGGAAATGACACCGGTGCAGATATAAACTTTGGTAATATTAAGGGCAAAGCGGTTGAATTAAAGGTTGGCATTAGCTTTGTAAGTTTGGAAAATGCCCGCGAAAACCTTGAAGCCGAAGCCGGCGATTTGGATTTTGACGGCATAAGGGATAAATCTGTTTTTGATTGGGAAGATGCCTTATCTTCTATAAAAATCGAAAGCGATGACCCGGAGATAAATACTATTTTCTACACAGCCCTCTACCACACCATGATAATGCCCACAAATTTCACCGATGTAAACGGCCAATACCTGGGTTTTAAAGAAAAAGTCGGCCTTGCGGAAGATTTCACCTACCGCACCGACCTCTCACTTTGGGACACTTTCAGAACCACCCACCCCCTCTACGCTCTTATTGCACCACAGGTCCAACTTGACAGCATCAAGAGCCTTATCCTCATGGCCAAAGAAGATGGGATTTTCCCCCGTTGGCCGTCCGGCACGGGTGATTCGGGTTCTATGTTCGGCACCCCCGCCAATATGGTTATTGCGGAAAGTTATCTTAAGGGTATAGACGATTTTCAAGTTGAAGAAGCTTTTGAATTTATGAAGTCTGCATCCCTACAAACCTGGGGAGCCGGAAAAGAAGCCCACCAAGACTTAAAAGCTTTCTTGGACTACGGTTATGTGCCGGCTGACCTGACTAAAAATTCAGTCAGCAAAACCTTGGAATTAGCTTGCGCAGACGGCTCAATTGCCCTTTTAGCCCAAGCCCTGGGGCGTGAAGATGATGCGGCTCTCTTCAGAGAAAAATCTATGAATTACAAGAATATTTGGAACCCCGACACCAAATACTTTCAAGGCAAGAATGCAGATGGCTCTTGGGAAAAACTCCCCCCCTTAAACTACACCAGCTACTATGATGATATTTTTTCAACCAAGGTCGCCTATTCATACTGTGAGGGCAGTATCCGCCACTGGCGTTGGAGCGTTTTACATGATACAAGCGGTATGTTAGAGCTTTTTGGTTCTGACTATTTTGTCAGCGAGTTGGATAATTTTATGAAGGATGCCAGCCGCAACCGTGCGGCCCTAAACCCGGGCGGCGGCTATTGGCTGGGTAACGAGCATGATATTCATACCCCCTATTTGTTCTGTGATGCCGGCAGACCGGATTTAACCCAAAAATGGGTGCGTTGGTCTCTGGAAAACCGACACAGCACCGACACCGACGGCCTTGACGGCAATGACGATGCCGGTACCTTAAGCGCTTGGTATGTATTTTCTGCCATGGGTTTTTACCCCATCGGGGGCACAGACGAGTATCGTATAGGCTCCCCAAATCTTGAAAAAGCCATAGTAGATATGGGCCAAGGCAAGACCTTAACCATAAGTGTTGAAAATCAAAATTCTAAAAATGTTTATGTGCAAAGTGTCAGCTTAAACGGGCAAAGGCTAAACTCCCCCACTCTTAAACATTCACAAATTAAGGATGGCGGAGAAATGGTCTTTGTTATGGGACCCAAGCCGGCAGTAAAGGGCGGTTTCTAACAATCATTTAGATTAAAAACCCCTCAAGGTCATTTAAATCAGACCTTGAGGGGTTTTTTTATACTTCAACTTATTTTGTTTCTTCCAAAGACAGGGCCAGGAGGCTCTCTGCCAGAACCAAGTCTTCCGGATAAGTTATTTTTATATTGGCCGGTATACCCCTTACCATAAAAACCGCCCGGCCGCTTATACTGAAAACGGAACAAACATCGGTAAGGGCGGATTTTTCTTGGTCGGTCAAAGCCGAGAAGTGGCGGACGAGCTCCTTAAAGTTAAAGGATTGAGGGGTTTGGGTTAAAAACATTTGGTCACGCGGGGGCACGCTTGTAAGAATTTTGCCGTCAACACTTTGTGCAATTGTGTCAACAGCCGGTATATAAGTCCCACAGGCTCCATGCTCCCGAGCCGCCTCAATGTTTTCAAGTATTATACGCTTATCCAGCAAGGGGCGCACAGCATCATGGGTCAGCAAAACAGTGTTTTCATCAACTTCTATATTAGCCTTGATGTAATTTAAAAGCTCTTTTAGGGTGCCGGTTCTGTCCGCTCCGCCGGCTATGACATGTAATTTGCTTGTGTCGCCCATGTGGCGGGCCAAGAGAGCTTCTGTTTCTTGGAGCCAATCTTTGGGGCTCAATACAATTACGCTATCAATGTCAGACATGTCGTAAAACTTTTTAGCCGTGCGAGCAATTATCGGCACACCGGCCAGGGGCAGAAATTGCTTGGGCCCGGCCTGTTCACCCATGCGTGAACCCACGCCGCCCGCAAAAATTGCAGCAATTGTCATATTGGCAACGCCCACCTTCTTTGATGTTTTCAGTCAGATTGTAGCACGCCGGGGCCGGCTCTTCAAGGCAATGCCTTTAAGATGGCACTTTACTTGGCTTTTAAGCAGTGATACAATCTATTTGAAAATAAATTTCGGGGGTGGTTTTTATGAAATGGCTCTGGATAACTCTGATTATCATAGGCTTGCTTTTGGCAGGCTTCTTTCTGCTCAACAGTCTGTCCAAAAATCAACTGCCGTCCAATGATAAGGATGGCAGAATACCCGCACCTGGTCAACGCCACAACTTTTCAGGCAAGAATGCCGTTAAGACCATTGTTTCTAAAGAAATTACTGAGTTTGAGTTTAAGAGCCAAGGAAGCTTTTTAGGCCAAGACCAAAACAAAAGAGCTTGTGATTTCTGCAATTTCAAGCTTATTCGCAAAAATAATGAGGCTCTCTGCCACACCTACGGCTACAAATATGATGAGGTAGTCTTTAAGGATGAGTTTTCGGTTCCGATTTCTTCCTTGGATGATTTACAAGAGTTGGTTGACCGCCATGAACTGGCCAAGCTCAACGGCACCGGTGGTTACACCGACGGCCTACCCCAAGATTTCGGCAGTACACTCATGATAAAATATGCCTCGGGCGAAATGATTTATGCCTCCGATAATAATACCCCCATAGTCCCGGTCAAGGCCTCTCTTGATATCTTTAATTTCTTTGCCGCACTTGCAGACGGGGCGGGGCATGCTTTTGACAGCGAAACCGACACAGAATAATACAAATGAATTTAGCTTGCATAAACTGCAAAAAAAGACTTGCCGAAAAAGCAAGTCTTTTTTTCATTTGAATTTATATTTTGGATTTTAGTTTAAGGACTTCATGGTCGGGAAGAGGAGGACATCGCGGATTGATTGGCTGTCGGTCAAGAACATGACCAGCCTGTCAATACCTATACCTATGCCTCCGGTCGGCGGCATGCCGTATTCCAAGGCTGTTAGGAAGTCTTCATCCGTTTCATTGGCTTCTTCATCCCCTGCCGCCCTAAGGGCTTCTTGGGCTTCAAAGCGTACCCTTTGATCCAGCGGGTCATTTAGCTCGGAAAAGGCATTGGCCAGCTCGCGCCCGGCCACAAAGAGTTCAAACCTTTCGGTAAAGTCGGGATCTTCCGGCTTGCGTTTGGCCAAGGGTGATACCTCTACGGGGTGGTCTAAAATAAAGGTGGGCTGAATCAGGTGTTCTTCGGCATATTCTTCAAAGAAGAAGTTTAGGATATCACCCTTTTTGTGTTGGACCTTAACTTCAATCCCTCGTTCTTTGGCCAGGGCCTTGGCAGCCTCAAAATCCAGTTCATCGAAATCGACTGCGGCAAACTTTTTAACCGCTTCCACCATGGTCATGCGTTCAAAGGCTTTTGAAAAATCCAGCTCATATTCACCGTATTTTACAAGTGCGGTACCCAAAACTTCTTCCGCCACGCTCCGGATAAGGTCTTCGGCCAAGTCCATCATGCCGTGGTAGTCGGTATAGGCCTGGTAAAGTTCCAAAAGGGTGAATTCCGGGTTATGACGGGTTGAAAGGCCTTCGTTGCGGAAGACACGGCCGATTTCGTATACTCGTTCAAGCCCGCCTACAATAAGGCGTTTATGATAGAGTTCCAAGGATATGCGCAAAAATAAATCTTCATTCAAAGAGTTATGGTGGGTAACAAAGGGCCTGGCAGCGGCGCCACCGGCATTTTGAACCAACATGGGGGTTTCAACTTCCATAAAACCTTGCTTGTCCAAATGATTCCTGATAGCTCTGATAATAAGGGAACGCTTGATAAAGGCGTCCTTCACATCAGGGTTTACAATTAAATCAACATAGCGTTGGCGGTAGCGGATGTCGGTATCGCGCAGGCCGTGAAACTTTTCGGGCAGGGGCAGAAGTGACTTGGTCAGCAGGCGCAAGGATTTTGCCTGAACGGATATCTCACCGCGTCTTGTGCGAAATACAAGGCCCTTAACTTCGACCATGTCGCCTATATCCCACTTCTTAAATTCCGCAAAATCTTCTTCGCCGATTTCATTTACCCTTACATAAACTTGAATGCGACCGCTGCGGTCATGAATATCTATAAAGTTTGCCTTACCCATGTCACGCCAAGTCATTATACGGCCACAGATAGCTACTTCTTGGTTTTCAAGTTCTTCAAAGTTTTTAATAATATCTGCCGCATGAATACTTTGTTGGGCCAGCGTGACCTCGAAAGGGTCTTGACCTGCTGCTTTAAGAGCATCTAACTTTTCAAGACGAATTTGGCGCAAAGCATTTGTATCAAGTTTTTCTTCATTTTCGCCTTCAAGCGGGTTATTGGCTTTTAAATCTTCACTCATGTTTTACCCTTCCTTACCCTTATCCTTAAATTGAATTTTGTCATTAAAAAAGGCGGCGAGCTCATGCCCGACGCCCCTTCTTATTTTGTGATTTTTAGTATTTTAAATTCCAGCAGTGATCCGTCGGGCGTTTCAACTTCCACCACCTCGTTTTTCTTCTTACCCAGCAGTGCCTTACCCAGGGGGGATTCATCGGATATGATGCCCGCTTCCGGATCGGTTTCATTTTTACCCAGTATGGTATATTCAAGCTCTTCGTCATACTCAATGTCCAATATTTTGACTTTGGAGCCGATAGCAACCGTTTTATTGGTCAACAATGAACCGTCAATAATTTCAACACTTTGCAAGTCTTGCTCTAATTTGGCAATTCTTGCCTCCATTTTGGCCTGTTCGTTCATGGCCTCGTTATATTCGGCATTTTCTGAAAGATCACCGAAAGAACGCGCCGTGCTTATGCGCTCGGCAATGTCATCCCTACCGGCGGTTTTGAGATGCTCAAGCTCGTCGGTAAGTTTATTATAACCCTCTTGGGTAAGTTTCGTTTTTTGCTCTTGTCTTTGACCCATCGATTTTGTACCACCTTTATTATTTGCCTAAAACAATACGGACATTATAGACAAACTTAACAGCTGTGTCAAGCAAAAGTTGTAGAACTTTTCAGTTAGAAACTAATCCATGATTATTTTACAAACTTCCTCGGGCTTGAGTTCACGACATTGCCCCAACTTTAAATTAGGGTCCAATTCCAATGAACCTATATGGGTTCGCTCAAGGGCTTGGACCTCATTACCCAAGGCAGCAAACATGCGTTTTACCTGGTGGTACTTGCCTTCGGTAAGTATAATTTCAACTATATTTTCACCCTCTTGCGGCAAAATGCGCGCTTGAGCCGGTCTGCACCTGGTGCCGTCTTTCAAGTTTATGCCGCTTTCCAAAAGAGAGCAACCGTCTTCCACCAAAGGGTCACGCAGATATGCGCGATAAGTCTTTGGGACTTTTTTACGAGGTGATAACATCCTGTGCGAAAAATCACCGTCATCGGTAATAATCAGAAGCCCTGTTGTGTCTTTATCAAGCCTACCGGCCGGAAAAAGCCCACGGCGCATCAAAGAATCGGGTACCAAATCTAAAACTGTTTTAGCATTTGCGTCGCGTGAGGCGCTGAGCACCCCTTGAGGTTTATTTAGCATTATATAAACAAAACGCTCTGCTTTGAAAGGTTTTTCAAAAAGTGCCAAACTGTCGCAACCCACAACAACGGTCATGTGAGGCTCTGTAGCCAGTTCACCGTTAACGCGAACATTACCGTCTTTTATTAGGTTGCGTGCCTCCTTGCGCGAAAATGTGCTGCGCGAAGCTATTACCTTGTCTAACCTTTCACGAATCAACTTTCCACCGCCTTTAAAATGTAACAGCGGGCGGGCACAACCGTGCCCGCCCGGTAAAGCACCAGGTTAGGTTAGTTAAGCTGTGCCAAATATTTGATAGTACGGACCATTTGTGATGTGTAAGAATTTTCATTATCGTACCAAGACACAACCTTAACCAGTGTTTTACCGCCTTCAAGCGGTGTAACCCTGGTTTGGGTCCCGTCAAGCAAGGAACCATAGGTAATGCCGATAACATCGGATGAAACAATTTCATCTTCAGTGTAGCCGAAGGAGTCGGATGAGGCTGCTTGCATGGCCTTATTAACATCGTCAACGCTTACATCAGCCTTAACAACGGCAAACAGTTCTGTAATAGAACCGGAAGCTACGGGCACGCGTTGGGCCGCACCGTCAAGCTTGCCGTCAAGTTCCGGAATAACAAGGCCGATGGCTTTAGCCGCGCCTGTAGAGTTTGGAACAATATTAACAGCCGCCGCACGCGCACGGCGAAGGTCACCCTTGCGGTGTGGGCCGTCCAGAACCATTTGGTCGCCTGTATAGGCGTGGATGGTGGTCATGAAGCCTTTTTCAATCGGGGCCAATTTGTTGAGAGTATCGGCCATGGGAGCCAGGCAGTTGGTTGTGCAAGAAGCTGCGGAGATTATGGTGTCATCGGCTTTGATAATATCTTCGTTAACACCGAAAACAACTGTGGGCAGGTCATTGCCGGCCGGGGCGGAGATTATAACCTTTTGGGCACCCGCCTTGATATGGGCTTGGGCTGCAGCCTTGGAAGCGAAGAAACCCGTGCACTCAAGAACAATTTCAACACCTAATTCGCCCCAGGGAAGATCTTCCGGATTTTTTTGAGCATAAATGGTAATTTCTTTACCGTCAACGACTATTGAATTTTCTTTTGCTTCAACCGTGTGCCCTAATTCGTAACGGCCTTGTGAAGAGTCATACTTGAGCAAATGTGCCAACATTTTAGCATCGGTCAAATCGTTGATAGCGGTGATTTCGTAATCACTGTCACCGAACATTTGCCTGAAAGCGAGGCGGCCGATTCGGCCAAACCCGTTAATACCTACTTTAATTGCCATGATTGCTACCTCCAAAAATATAAAAGTTTTACAAAATACCTTCATCTATTTTATATGAAAAGTCAATATTTTGCAAGGCCGGAGCGGAAGTTTATCTGTGATGTCCAAACTTTTGTCACTCTAACTAAAAAAAGAAATAAGCAGCCCCAAAAAGGCCGCTAATCTGCCGAAATAATATTCGCCTATAAGACGATCATTTCATTTTCACAAAAATCACCGGCTACTTGCAGCAAATAATCTTCCCCCTCTTTGGCTCCTTCTTGTTCAAAGAGAGATCTTGTGGTTTCAAGGGCCAGGGCCGGCAGGTTGTTGTTTTGGCTCAAGTGACCCAAAACAAAGCGAGTGGTGCCGTTTTCCAAAAGTGTCAGGGCTGTTGCGGCACAGGCCTCATTTGAAAGATGCCCTAACTCTGACAAAACCCTGCGCTTGACCACATAAGGGTAAGGGCCACACATGAGCATATTAATGTCGTGATTTGATTCCAACATAACAAGGTCACTGCCCAGCATGCCTTCAAGGTTTTCAGGGCTGACCATGCCCGTGTCTGTGGTGATTGAAATGGTGCGCTCATCGGGCGTTAGCACCCTATAACCGACACTTTCGACAGCGTCATGGTTGGTTGGAAAGCTTGAAACACTCATACCGCAGACTTCGACTCTGTCAGAGTTTATGGCTTTTGCCTCAAACGCACCGTTTAGGACCTGCTTGCTTTCAAGTGCTTCCAAGGTGCCGGGCGAAGCGTAAACATCAATCTTGTGCCTGGAAGCAAAAACGCGCAAGCCCTGTATATGGTCGGTGTGCTCGTGAGTTACAAAAATTGCACCGATGCTGTTTATATCAACATCGATGCCACGCAATGCTTCTTCAACTTTTTTAGCCGAAACACCCACATCGATCAGTATGGCGCCCGAGGCACCCCCGATGTAGGTACAGTTACCCCTGCTGGATGAATATAGGGGACAAAAACGAGCCATTAATATATCTTGCCTTTCAATTCAAAAACGATTCAGCCAACCTCATTTAAGCTGCCGGCCGGATCGGGTACAATTTCCCTTTTAATATCCGCACCCAGGGCTGCGAGTTTTTCAACTATTTTTTCATAGCCGCGATCAACATGTTCAACGCCCCTGATTTCTGTCGTTCCCGTAGCCACAAGCCCCGCAATAAACATGGCAGCCCCTGCCCTTAAATCATCCGCTTTGATAGGGGCACCTTTGAGGTGTTCCACCCCTTCGATTACCGCAAGCTTACCCTCAACATTTATGCTTGCCCCCAAGCGGGCCAATTGTTCAACATAACGGAAGCGATTGTCCCAAACGCCTTCGGATATAATGCTGGTTCCGTCCGCCACACTTAAGAGAACGGCTATCTGCGGCTGCATGTCTGTGGGAAAACCGGGGTGTGGCAAGGTTTTTACATTGCAGCGTTTTGGCCTTACATCGGACTTGATGTGAATTTCATCGTCAAAGTCGTCGTCCACTTCAATACCGCATTCCAAAAGTTTAGCTGTTATCGATTCCAAGTGTTTGGGAATAACATTTCTGATAATAACTTCGCCGCCCGCCGCTGCGGCAGCCACCATGTAGGTGCCGGCTTCTATTTGATCGGGTATGATTGAATAAGTGCAACCCTTGAGTTGCTTGACCCCATGGATTTTAATTACATCTGTACCGGCACCGGTTATTTTGGCCCCCATCAGGTTTAAAAAGTTTGCCAAGTCAACAATATGCGGTTCTTTGGCGGCTTGTTCTATAGTCGTAAGGCCCGGAGCCAAAACTGCAGCCAGGATCAAATTGACCGTTGCACCGACCGAAACAACATCCAGATAAATTTGATTACCCAGAAGGCTTTCAGCCTTGACTTCCACCATGGCGTTTTCACGAAAACCGACTTTGGCACCCAAAAGTTCAAAACCCTTGATGTGCTGGTCAATAGGGCGGACACCGAAATCACAGCCACCCGGCATGGCAACACTGGCACACTTTTCACGCCCCAGAAGGGCCCCCAAAAAATAGTAAGAAGCACGCAAGTGCTTGGCTAATTCGTCCGGAACTTCTGTGTCAACCTCGGGTGTGGTGTCAATTTCGTAGGTGTGTGGGTTTATGTACTTAACTTTGGCACCCAACTGCTTTAGGGTGCCAAGCATAATGTTAACATCTTTAATATCGGGTAGGTTTTCTAACCTGCAAACCCCTCTGGTCAGCAAGGTTGCCGGGATTATTGCAACAGCTGCATTTTTTGCCCCGCCTATGTCGACTGTTCCCGAAAGTGTTTTACCGCCGTTTATAATAACTTTTTCCAAAGTAGGCACTCCTAACAAAGCGCTCCAATTTAGCAAAACACTAAATTGAAGGCCTAAAGTAAAAATAATTTTATACACTCTACAGAATTATAGCATCAAAACCCGCTTTTGAAAAGCTGAAAAATCATTTTTGTAGGATATTTGCAAAATTGGAAACTCTCTGCCTATCCTATGGTCATAAACACCATATACAGTGGCAAAATTTCTCTTAACCACCAATTATATAGTCAGCTGCTTTTTTCATGGCAGGTGGCATAGGGGCCTGAACACAGATTTTTCGGCCGCTTACGGGGTGTGTGAAATTCATGCTTTCACAATGCAAAAAGTGATAGTCTTGGTCACTTTCGGGCGCACCGTACATATCATCGCCCACCAAGGGGGCCCCCAGGTAGGAAAAGTGAACACGAATTTGATGTGTACGACCTGTTTCAAGCTTTAGGCGCACAAGGCTCAAACCCTCACGGCAGGCCAAGGCTTGCCAATGTGTCAGGGCCCTTTCACCTTCCCGGCCACAGGCTCTGACTGTTTTTTTGGGGTCGGGGCGAAAAATGGGCTGATCTATTGTACCTTTGCCCTTAAACTCACCGTGGACTATGGCCAGATAGGTCTTTTGGACCCGACCGCCCAAACGGGAAGCAACATAGGGGTTGAGGGCGCATAAAACGGCACCCGATGTTCCCTTGTCAAGCCTGCCTATGGGCCGAAAGGCCCCGGCCGCTCCCCTTGTGCTTTCAAGGTGCCAAGTGACGGCATTTGCCAGGGTTTTTCCTTGATGCTTTCGTGAGGGATGGGTGGGCAAGGAGGGTGGCTTGTTGACCAGCAGTATATCTTCATCTTCATAAAGAATTTCTAAAGGATAGGGAAAGGCCGCCTGGGGCAAGCCCTGCAAGGGTATTTTGATACTTATGGTATCGCCTGCTTTTATGGGGTCGATGGTTCTGACCCTTATGCCGTTGAGGCAGATGCCGTCTTCCACAAGTTTTAGCAAACTGATTAAACGAGCGGAAAGTTGTGCCTTTTCCCTCAAGAAGTGCACAACTTTCTTACCGTCATATTCATCGTCTACTATAAAATCCAAACAGCGAGACATTATGAGCTCCCGTAAAATTACAATTTGACAGTCCAGCCAAATTCATCGGGCAAACTGCCCCACTGAATGCCTGTCAGGCTGTCATAAAGTTTTTGAGATATTTGGCCGATTTCTCCATTATTCAAAACCATAAGCTTGTCGCCCCACTTGAGCTCACCTATGGGTGATATAACCGCGGCGGTACCCGTGCCAAAGGCCTCGGACAGGCGACCTTGATCGGAAGCTTGGGCCAGCTCTTGAATGCTTATGGGCCTTTCATGAACCTGTAGGCCCCAAGAGCGCAAAATTTCCATGGCTGACATGCGGGTAATGCCCTCAAGTATACTGCCTTGAATGGCGGGGGTTACAATCTCACCGTCAATGACAAAAAAGACATTCATGGTGCCGACTTCTTCAATATATTTACGCTCTATACCGTCGAGCCAAAGCACTTGAGTATAGCCGGCTGCCGCCGCCTCATCTTGTGCCTTGAGTGAGGATGCATAGTTGCCGCCTGTTTTCGCAAAGCCCGTGCCGCCCTTGACTGCCCTGACATAGTTTTCTTCAACATAAATTTTTACCGGGTTGAGCCCTTCGGGATAGTAGGCACCGACAGGCGAAAGAATTATGCAAAAAATTAAATGGTTGGCCGGGTGAACCCCTACATGGGGGTCAACGGCAAAGATAAAGGGGCGTATATAAAGCGAGGTCCCCTCTGCTGTGGGAATCCAGTCTTGATCAATTTTCACAAGTTTTTTCAGAGCCTCCAAGGCCAATTCTTCATCAATTTGCGGTATGCAGAGGCGTTCGTTTGATATGTTGAGCCTGGCCATGTTGCGATCCGGCCTGAAAAGGCGAATTGAACCGTCTTTGGCGCGATAGGCCTTGAGGCCTTCAAAAACCTCTTGCGCATAGTGCAGGCACATGGCCGAAGGTTCCAGGGAAATAGGCCCGTAAGGAACTATACGAGGCGAATGCCAACCCTGCCCTTCGTCATAATTCATAAGAAACATATGGTCGGTATAATAACGACCAAAGCCCAGATTGTTTTGATCAAGCGGCTTTTGGCGGGGATTTTTCGTCATTTCAAGAGCGATTTTTTGCATTAGAAACTCTCCTTTTATTTACTGGCCTCAATTATAAGCATTCAGTCGCCTTTTTGCAAGGAAGCATGGATTTTTTTATCCCAAAACCCGACTTAATTTTTCGCCTTAAATTCTTGAAAAAAGTTCACTTCAAAGCTATAATGATAGTGGGTTATATTAACTGTATAATAAATGCCGCCGGCAAACCCTGTCGGCCAAACAAATGGAGCATATAATAATGAAAAAATTTATAACATTTATATCGGTCCTGTTGGCCTTGAGCATAGCTCTTTTTATGGCTTTACCCGCCGGTTTCGGCTACCGGCCGGAAGAAGCGGACGCCTTTAGTTTTGACCGAGATGGCGGCAAGGTTGAAAAAGCCTTGCAAGACATCGGCGGGCAAATAGACTCGGCCTTTGAAGCCCGGGAAGTCACTTATGAAGTTTATGCCAAATCTGATGAAGGGCGCTTGTCCGCAAGCGGCAGCGGTAAAGTCCTGGGCGAGGAATTTAAACTTGAAGGTTTGCGCATGCAACCGGGCGAAAACCAAATCGTGGTTACCCTTACCGACGAGAATGGCAAACAACGCAAAAAAGATTTAAACATAAATTATGAGGCCGCAAAGCTGGAAAGTGTAAAGGCAAGAGATGTTCAAGTGGATAAGGACGGCTTTGCTTATGCCGACAACAACCTCTTAATTTTCTTTGATGAAGATACCGACGATGAAGGCAGGCAAAAGATAGTGGACAGCATCGGCGGCAAACGCGTGGGCTACATTGATGGCGCTAACATGTGGCAAGTTCATATAGCCCGCCGCAATCTCAATGAAATAGACAGGTTGGCCCGTGAGCTCATACAAACAAAAGGCGTATTTCATGCCACCTGCAACAGGGTCAGGGCTGCCCAAACCAATATTGTCATACCCGACGACCCCTGGGGCGGCTACCAAGACTGGAATGAATTCAACCCCAACGGTAGGAATTGGAGTTTAGAAGCTATCCAGGCTCTTTCCGCTTGGGAATATGACTATTTCTTTAATCATATAAAAGTTGCTGTTGTGGATTCGGGTATTGAACCCGACCATGAGGACTTAATCGACAATGTGACCTTCCCCGACGGTGTTTCCGCCCAGGAAAACACGCCCGACTACCACGGCATTCATGTGGCAGGTATTATGGCCGCAACGGCCAATAACAACAAGGGGGTAACCGGCATACTTTGGGACACCACCCTCTATTCCTATGACTGGGATATTCCCTTGGGCACAGATGCCCATCTTTACGCCGGCCTTACCAAAACAGTTCAGGCCGGCGCCAAAGTTGCTAATTTTTCCTTAGGTCTGGCCGATGACATTTCCGGATACGGAGCACCGGAAAACAACACTTATGTAAAAACGCAGGCCAACAATGCCAAGGCCGTTATGGTTCCCCTGCTCAATGCGGGCTTTGACTTCTTAGTCTTCCAATCCGCCGGCAACGGGGTTTACAGAAACGGATCCTACTATTCGGTTGATGCCCGCTATAACGGCTACTTTTGTTCTGTCAGCCCCACAAACTTAACCGGTGTTACCCCTTCCATGGCCCAGGCTATCTTTGACAGGATTGTGGTGGTAGGCTCTGCCCAAAGAACGGGGGTTATGCACTTTACCCAGGCCAATACCTCCAATGCCGGCCCCAGGGTGGACATTTGCGCCCCGGGTGTCAGTGTCTACAGCGCCTATTCAAATAACTCCTATGCCTCTATCAGCGGGACTTCCATGGCATCCCCCGTGGCGGCTGCAACCGCTGCTTTAGCTTGGAGCGTTAATCCCGAACTTACGGGTCCGGAAGTTAAAAATATAATTAAGACCAACACCTCTTACACCGTTTTGGACAACACATCAATCTACCACCCCCTGGTCAACACCTACCCTATGGTCAATGCCAAGTTGGCGGTTGAGGCTGCTATTAACACACTTGATGCAGACTATTCGGGGGTTGAGGCTGCTATTGCCAGGGCCGAGGGCTATGACCAAAATAACTATACTCCCGCCAGCTGGGCTCAAGTCACTCAGGCTCTAAACTCGGTAATCTACGGTCTTGGTCCCATCGAACAGCCCTATATTAATGAATATGCCACAAACATAAACTCTGCTCTGGACAATTTGATTTTAAAGACCGTCCCCTATACGGTTGAATACAGGTTAGGTAGCGAAAACGGTGAAAAGCTTTTGGAAGACAAGCCTTCAAGCGGCCAAGTTACCAAGACCGTTGTTGAAAACGCCCCCACAATCGAAGGCTATGAAGCTGTCAGAGCTTCGATTTCCTTAAAGCTTGAGCTTGAAGATAATAAAATCATCTTTGTTTATGTGGCTGAGCCGACTTACGGGGCGCAAATCCAAACCTTTAAAAAGCTTTCTGACGGCTCTTACATTCCCGTTTCAAAGGCCGAAGCGGGCGACACGGTTAAGGTGGTTGTTACTCCCCAATCTAACTTCTATGTTGCGGGTTCAAAATTTGTGGTCATGTATGACCAAAACTTTTATTCGATTGTCGGCAACGGCACAGTTGCCTTCACACCCAACGGAGACAACCTTTATTACAAGGATACGGTTACTTCAGTGACCGGCAATACTCAAAGCACCCCCGCCGCCTGGCCGACGACCTTCAGCCAAGAAGAAAAGGATACTTATAAATTCGCTTTCATCAGCTTTACCGCCGGCATGGGTTCCGCTAACGGCGGCTTCCCCAATATTCTGGACGGTGAGGACTGGCTCTTCAGCTTTGAACTAAAGGTGAAAGACGACGCTCAAGGCTCCGGTAGGATTTTCATGGACCACCGCTGGACACGAACAAGTTCTTACCCTTCCGGCAACCAATACTTCTATGCCTGCGCCGATGCCCAAAGCCCCAACTCTTCCGGTAAAACGAACTATAATTTTATCCCCCAGCTTGAAGGGGCAGACATAAATGTTGAACTGGGCTCCGACCAACCTCCCACACTTTTTGATTCCGAAGGTGAATTAGTTCCCGATGAAAACGGATTTTTAGACCAAATAGAGCTCGGCACCACAATAAGTGAGCTTTATGTGAGCGACAACTACTATTTGGAAATTGAAGGTGAAGGCAGTGAGGCGATTGGCACAGGTAAGGTTGTCAAAGTCTTCCACGATGCTACTAATGAACTTGTGGCAGAATATATTGTTGTGGTCTACGGTGATATAAACGGTGACGGTTCGGTAGATTCCAATGACGCTTCCGCCGCCACGGATTATGAAAATTCCTTATTAAGTTTTGACTCTGAAAATAAAAATGAGTTTTGCTATATAATTGCCGGGGATTTAAATAAGGACGGCTCACTTGATTCCAACGATGCCTCGACCATTGTCGATATGGAAAACTCTCTGTTGTAAAGCAAACAGTTCAAGGCATCTTGCCTGAAAGGCCCGGTTTTAATTGTAACACCCTACAAACTTTTCAAATTTTCTTGAATGTGTTTTGCAGAGTGTTATAATTGTATGTATGTGCTGATTTATTCAGCAAATTTATTTTATAGTGTGGGAGGAAACTATGCAGTGCAATTCTTCTTTAGGTGACCTAACCTTATTGGACAATGTTTTGGAAGAATATAAAACCAAGCCCGGTTCCCTGGTGACCGTCTTGCAAGAGGCGCAGGAACTTTTCGGCTGCTTGCCACCCGATGTTATTTACAAAATATCCGACTCTTTACAAATCCCGCCCGCCAGAGTTTTTGGTGTGGCAACTTTTTATACCCAATTTCGCTTTTCACCCGTGGGCAAATATCTTATCTTGCTTTGCCAAGGAACGGCCTGCCATGTCAACGGCTCAAAGAAAATTGAAGATGCCATCAGGGAAGAGTTGGGTATATCTGACGGTCAAACAAGCGATGACGGCCTTTTCACCCTAACCAATGTGGCCTGCTTGGGTTGCTGCAGCTTGTCGCCGGTTATGATGATTAATGATGAAACTTACGGCAACCTTACCCCTGACCAGACAAAGGAAATTATCAGAAGTTTAAAAGAGGTGAAGGAATGAGAATCGTTGTTGGGCAAGGCAGCTGCGGTATTGCCGCCGGCGCTTCAAAAATTTATTTAAGGCTTGAAGATATTTTAAAAGACCAAACTTCCGTTTTGCTTGAGGTAACCGGCTGTGTGGGCATGTGTTTTTTAGAGCCCATTGTGGACATATATGACAAAAGCGGTAACTTAAAAAGGCTTGTAAGGGTCAAGGAAGAAGATGTGGAAAGAATTGCCGACAGCCTTATTTCAGAAAACCTGCACCTCTTAAATGATTTGGAGATCAGCGATGCCGAAGATGAATTTTTACAAAAGCAAACAAGAATTTCGCTGAAAAATTGCGGTATTATAAATCCGGAAAGTATTGAAGATTATATAGAAAAAGACGGCTATAAGGCACTTGAGAAAGCCTTGAGCCTTGACCCCCAAGAGATAATTGAAATTATAAAAACTTCCGGGCTGTCCGGCCGCGGCGGGGCCGGCTTCCCTACCTGGTTTAAATGGAATGCCGCAAGGGAAAGCGAGGGCCAGCCCAAGTACCTTATCTGCAACGCGGACGAGGGCGACCCCGGCGCCTTTATGGACCGAGCAATTCTTGAAGGCGACCCACATGCCTTGCTTGAAGGCATGCTGATTGCCGCCTATTCAATCGGTGCCCGACAAGCCCTTATATATGTGCGGGCAGAATATCCTTTGGCTATCCAACGCTTGCAAAATGCAATCAAGCAAGCCGAAGAAAAAGGCTATCTTGGTAAAAATATCCTCAAAAGTGATTTTTCTTGTGATATAAGCATTAAGGCCGGTGCCGGCGCTTTTGTATGCGGCGAAGAAACCGCTCTTATCGAATCTTTGGAAGGTAATCGCGGCATGCCCAGGCTGAAACCTCCCTTCCCGGCCCAGTCCGGCTATTGGCGAAAACCCTCAAACATTAACAATGTTGAAACCTTTGCCAATGTTCCTTGGATTATTCTCAAGGGCGGCCAAGCCTTTTCTGACTTGGGTACCGAAGACAGCAAGGGAACCAAGGTCTTTGCCCTCACCGGGAAAATTGAACGAGGCGGTTTAGTTGAAATACCCATGGGTAAAACATTAAACCAGGTTATATTTGATATCGGCGGCGGTATCCGTGAAGGTGCCGAATTTAAAGGCGTTCAAATGGGTGGCCCTTCCGGCGGCTGTATACCGGCAGAACTTGGGGACACAATCATCGATTACAAGGCCCTTAACGCAACCGGAGCCATAATGGGTTCGGGCGGGATGGTTGTTATGGACCAAGACACCTGCATGGTATCAATGGCGAAATTCTTTTTGGAATTTACTGCCAAAGAGTCGTGCGGCAAGTGCATACACTGTCGCATAGGAACAAAGCGTTTGTTGGAAATTTTGGAAAGAATATGTGACGGCCATGGCAAGGACGGCGATATAGAGTTGCTTGAAAGCCTAAGCACGGAAATTAAAAGCGGTTCTCTTTGCGGTTTGGGTCAAACAGCCCCAAACCCCGTCTTGTCAACCATCAAATATTTCAGGGATGAATATGAGGCACACATATATGAAAAACGCTGCCCTGCCGGTGAATGCACCGCTTTATTGACTTATACCATTGACCCGGTCAAATGCACAGGCTGCACCCTTTGCAAGCGCAAATGCCCGGTAGATGCCATAGAAGGCGATGTCAGGCAGCCACATATAATTGACAATGAGCTTTGCATAAAATGCGGGGAATGTTACGATGTTTGCCGCTTTGATGCGGTGATCGTCCGTTAGGATATAACCTTTTGCTAAAGTTAGTTTGAAAGGATAATAAGCAATGAGTAACTCAGTAAATCTTTTAATAGACGGTATTAAAGTAGCTGTCAAACCCGGCACAACAGTTTTGGATGCAGCTAAAAAACACGGTATTGAAATACCCACCCTTTGCCACGATGAACGGGTTGAAGTTTATGGCGCTTGCGGGCTTTGTGTTGTTGAAGAGCAAGGCAACCCCAAGCTTCTGCGTGCATGTTCAACCACGGTAAGGGAAGGGATGGAAATTCTTACCGACACGCCCAAGGTCAGAAGTTCAAGAAAATGTGCGCTTGAGCTTCTGCTTTCCGACCATTCGGGTGATTGTCGCCCGCCCTGCGTTTTGGCTTGCCCCGCCGAAACCGACTGCCAGGGTTATGTCGGCCTCATAGCCAACGGTGAGTATTACGAGTCTGTAAAATTGATTATGGAAAAACTCCCCCTCCCCGCTTCCATCGGCCGTGTTTGCCCCCACCCTTGTGAGACGGCCTGCCGTCGCCAACTTGTGGAAGAACCTGTCGCCATAGCTTACTTGAAGAGCTTTGTCGGTGACATTGCTTTGGAAGAAGGCAAGGGCTTCAAACCCACAATCGCGCCGGACACCGGCAAGCAAATTGCCGTTATAGGCGGTGGCCCGGGTGGCTTGACCGCGGCATATTTCTTAAGGACCAAGGGTCACAGCGTAAAAGTTTATGACATGATGCCTGAAATGGGCGGCATGCTCTTGTACGGCATCCCCCAATATAGGTTGCCCAAAGATATACTTGCCAAAGAGGTAAATAATATTAAAGCTTTGGGTGGCATAGAATACATCAACAATGTAAGAATCGGAAAAGATATTTCCTTTGAAAGCCTGTGCGCTGAAAATGATGCAACGCTTATAGCTATCGGCGCTTGGGTCAGCAGTAAAATGCGGGTCAAGGGTGAAGATCTTGAGGGCGTCTTGGGCGGAATTGATTTTCTGCGTGATGTTGCCTTGGGTAAGGCACCCGAAATCGGTCAAAGGGTTGCTGTTTGCGGCGGCGGTAACACCGCCATGGATGCTTGCAGAACAGCCGTGCGTTTAGGCGCAAAAGAAGTATATGTTTTTTACCGCAGAACCAGGGAAGAAATGCCGGCGGAAGATTTTGAAATAGAAGAAGCTTTGGAAGAAGGGGTCGACTTTAAGTTTTTGACCAATCCCGAAGAGTTTTATGGTAAAGACGGCAAGCTTTCGGGTGTAAAGCTGCAACTTATGGAGTTGGGCGAGCCCGATGCCGATGGCCGCAGAAGGCCGGTACCCATTGAAGGCGCTTATGAAGAAATTGATTTGGACACCGTGATTGTTGCTATAGGGCAAAAGGTTGACACCCGTGGGTTTGAAGATATTGAATGCAGCCCTTGGAACACCGTCATTGCCGATGAAAGTTCCTACCGCACTTCAAAAGAAGGGGTTTTTGCCATCGGTGACGCCACCAACGATGGGGCGGATATAGCCATTGCCGCCATTGGCGAGGCCCACCGTGCCTGTGATGTAATTGACACTTACTTAAAAGGTGATATGGTCCCCTTTAAGAGACCATTTTTAGTTAAAAAAGAAGTAACCGCCGATGATTTTAAATATGAAGAAAGAAAAGCCAGAAGCCTTATGCCTAATTTAGAACCCGGGGTCAGAAAAATTTCTTTTGACGAAGTCGCTTTGGGCTTTTCCCAAGAGGCAGCCGTTAAAGAGGCGGCCAGGTGCTTGGAATGCGGCTGTAACGACTTTTTCGAGTGTAAACTTATTTGCCAAGCTAACGACTATGATGTCACCCCCGCCGTTTATGAAGGCAAGATAAGAGAAGAGCATAGGGAAACCGCCCACCCCTACATAGAACAAGATGCCGAAAAATGCATCCTGTGCGGCCTGTGTGTGCGTGTTTGTGAAGAAATGGTCGGGGTTGCGGCTTTGGGCCTGGTCAACCGTGGCTTTGAAACTCTTGTATCCCCCGAATTCAGTGTTGCTTGGGCCGATACGGACTGCATTTCATGCGGCCAGTGTGTCGCTCTTTGCCCAACGGGTGCCCTGCGCGAAAAATCAATGCATGTTAAAAGTGTTCCGGTCAGTGAGCATTCCACCATATCAACTTGCCCCTCTTGTGCACTGGCCTGCCCCATAGACATCAGAACAATAGGTAACACCATTGTCAGGACCCTGCCCTACGGCGAAAAAGGAATACTCTGTGCCCAAGGGCGTTTTGGCCATGCCATAAGCCACTCACCGGCAAGAAAGACGAGCCCCCTCATAAAAACAGGCAATGAATACAAAGAGCTTACTTTAAGCCAAGCCTATGACTCTTTCAGCCAAAACATTAAATCTGTAAAAGACATGTACGGCCCGGACAGTATTGCCGTTTTGGTAAGTGACAGCATCACAAGCCAGGAGGCATATTTGGCCAAAGAGCTTGCGGTGCAAGCAGTCGGCACGGAAAACTTTTTCTTCTACGGGCCGTCCGAAAAACCGATTATAGAAAGTTTAAATCTTAAGGAAACTTCAAAGGCAAGCCTTGACCGCCTGTTTGGCCCATCTTTTTATGAAGGCATCAATTCCCACGCCTTGCAAAACTTACTCAATTTCAAAAAAGTCCATAATTTAGCTGCCTTCAAGGCCGTAATAATTATTGGTGAAAGATTGCCTGAAAACTTGCCCGCTTTTGATTACACGGTTTATCTGGGTACCGGAGTAGACTTGGAAGGCAGCGGTGTTGATTTATTTATCCCTGCTGCCACCTATACCGAAACCCAAGGTTCCTTCCACCCCGCCGACGGCAAGACGGCACTCTTGAAGAAGGCCCCGCCCCAACCGGCTTGCCAAGCAACATATTTGACCATATGTGACCTGGCGGGCTCTTTGGGCCATGAATTCGATGAGTTCAAAAACTTTGATAAACTCGATGAAGCCTTGCAAAAAAGCCGGGTTTAAAAGCATAGCCCACGGGGTTCTTTAATTGACAAAAGCCGCCTGTTTTGCTACTATGCGGTGGACTACATCTTTGTGTGGCTCTGTAAAGTTAAAATGAAAGAATGGGCACAAAATCAAGCGACAATCAGATACCTCCGCTTTTGTTTTTTTACAAGGTTCAAACCTGCGACCTGAGCAGGAGTATGGTTGTTAAGCGCGGAAT
>JAAYSC010000081.1 GCA_012524025.1 Clostridiales bacterium
ATCATCTTGCATACACCTCAGTTCGTGTTTTTTCGCAAATTCATTGTACTGATTCTTTGTATGCAAGGGAAGTGGTTCGCGCCATTTCCCTTTATTTTTTGCCAATGATAATTTTACACTAAGTTTTTCTTCAAATTTTTGATTGGCCCTTCAAAAATTCAAGTGCCGCGGCCAGGTCATTATTGCCCTTAAAGCTGTGGCGGTAAAGTTCAATTATATGATGGCCTTGGTATGATAATGCTTGCATGGCTTTAAAGAAGGCCGCAAAGTCAAAAACCCCACTGCCGGGCAAGCTGCAATCTTCATGCTCATAATGGTCACTTAAGTGTGTATGAATAATATTGTGCCCCAATTTTTCTATAAATTCAAAAGCACTGTGGCCGGCCCTGACCGCCTGTTTTAAATCAAGCACAAGGTTTAGTTGACCCTTCATATATTCATTTAGGCCCAGTAAATAATCGGGCGAACCCGATAAATAGCTCACAACATTTTCCTGCGCAACCTTAATACCGGCTGCCTGCCCTCTTTGAGCCAAAAGAGCAAAACGCTCATAAAAAAACTCATTGGGAAGGTTGCTGTGTGCTCGGGCACCGTGAATAACTAAAATTTTTGCCCCCAAAATGTTGGCGGCTTCAAAGTATCTGTCATAAAAATCTAAACTGTCATGGAACCTGCGCTCATATTCGCTGAATATAAGGTAGGGTTCGGCAAAAGAAAAAAAGGGATGCACAGCAGGAATATCTAGGCCAAAATTTTCTTTTATAGCTAACAAACGGCCCAAGAAAGGGCTTTCAATTTCAGACATGGAGTTGAAGAAAACTTCACAAACTTTTGCCCCCACACCTGCCGCAAGCTCAAGAGCCTTTTCGGTTTCTAAAGGATAAAAACATGAAGTTGACAGGCCTATGCCCATTTAATAATACTCCTTAACCTAAAAACGGATGGTCTTTTCTTGCTAATAATAACATTTAACCATAAGATTAACAAGTTTCATCACACTCTTTAGTCTCGGATATTCTTCACAGCACACGGCTTATATATGACATAATTGTTAACTTTCCAAAAAGCACTTGATTTTTCCTGCTTTAAGCCTTAAAATAGCTTTAGCACTCTGGTTGTCCGAGTGCTAATAATATGACTTGTGGTCGCTTGAAAGAAAGAAAAAAAGACGGCCAATAAAATTTGAGGAGGAAACGAAAATGACTATTAAACCACTTGCAGACCGCGTTGTTGTGAAACTCATTGATGTTGAAGAAACTACAAGCAGCGGTATCATTCTTGCCGCTTCCGCGCAAGAAAAACCCCAGGTTGCCGAAGTTGTAGCGGTTGGCCCCGGAGGCCTTATAGACGGCAACGAGGTCGAAATGTATGTTAAGCCCGGTGACAAGGTTATCACAAGCCAATATTCGGGTACCGAGGTAAAACTCAACAATGAAGAAGTCACCATAGTACGCCAAAGCGACATTTTAGCGATTGTTGAATAAGATTTAGGAGGAAAGAAAAATGGCTAAACAAATTATATATGGCGAAGATGCCCGCAAACAACTCAAGGCCGGCATTGATAAGCTCGCCGATACAGTTACTATAACACTTGGCCCCAAGGGTAGGAATGTTGTTTTAGATAAAAAATACAGCTCCCCCCTCATTACCAATGACGGTGTTACCATTGCCAAGGAAATTGAGTTAGAAGATGCTTTTGAAGACATGGGTGCTCAACTGATAAAAGAAGTTGCCACCAAAACAAACGATGTTGCCGGTGACGGCACAACAACCGCAACCTTATTGGCTCAAGCTCTGGTAAGCGAAGGCATGAAAAATGTTACTGCCGGCGCCAACCCCATGGTTGTTAAAAAAGGTATTCAAAAGGCTGTTGATACTGCGGTTGAGGCTCTTAAAAAGAATTCCAAGCCTGTCAGCGGCAGTGAAGACATTGCACGCATAGCCACAATTTCATCCGGTGATGAAGAGCTTGGCGAGATAATTGCCGACGCCATGGAAAAGGTTACTTCGGACGGCGTTATCACCGTTGAAGAAAGTAAAATTGCCCTTACCGATTCTGATGTAGTCGAAGGCATGCAGTTTGACCGCGGCTATATATCACCTTACATGGTGACCGATACCGAAAAGATGGAAGCAGTTATAGATGACGCCTACATTCTTATCACTGATAAAAAGATTTCAAATGTTCAAGAAATTCTGCCCTTGCTTGAAAAGATTCTTCAAGCCGGCCAAAAGCTTGTTATTGTTGCCGAAGACCTTGAAGGTGAAGCACTTTCCACCATCTTGGTTAACAAACTTCGCGGCACCTTCACTTGCGTTGCGGTAAAGGCACCCGGTTTTGGTGACAGGCGCAAAGAAATGCTTCAAGATATTGCCACCCTCACCGGCGGTGAAGTCATAACCGAAGATTTAGGTTTGGAGCTCAAAGACACAGAGATTGAACAGCTGGGCAGAGCCAGGCAGGTTAAAATAACCAAGGAAGACACAATTATAGTTGACGGCGCGGGCGCTAAGGAAGACATCAAGGACCGTATTTCACAAATTAAGATACAAATCGAAAACACCACTTCGGACTTTGACCGTGAGAAACTGCAAGAAAGGCTTGCTAAGCTTTCCGGCGGTGTTGCCGTTATCAGGGTAGGTGCCGCAACCGAAACCGAGATGAAAGAGAAAAAGTTGCGCATTGAAGATGCCTTGGCGGCCACAAAGGCAGCTGTGGAAGAAGGCAGCTTACCCGGCGGCGGGGTTGCATTATTAAATGTTGTACCCGAAGTTGAAAAACTTTTGAAAACCGATGATTTAGACGAGCGAACCGGTGTTTTGATAGTTCTTAAAGCGCTTGAATCCCCTCTGCGCCAAATTGCCGAAAACTCCGGCCTTGAAGGTTCTGTTATTCTCAATGAAATTGTAGCAGCCAAAAAGCTGGGCTATGGCTATGATTTCGCCGGCGATAAATACACCGACATGGCTAAAGCCGGCATTCTTGACCCGACCAAGGTTGTTAGGTCTGCACTGCAAAATGCCGCATCTGTAGCCGGGATGGTTCTTACAACCGAAAGCTTGGTTGCCGAAATCCCCGATAAAGAAGCCGATGCCGCTGCTGCGGCAGCTATGGCAGCAGCCCAAGGCGGCGGAATGTATTAGTACCGAACTACCTTAAAAACAATATCTAAAAAACGGCTGTGGTAAGATACCACAGCCGTTTACTTTTAGGTTTTGTGACTTATTCTTCTGTGACTTCTTCGGTCGCTTCTTCCGCAACTTCTTCGGTCGCTTCTTCTACAGCTTCTTCAGCCGCTTCTTCCGCAACTTCTTCCGCAACTTCTTCCGCAACTTCTTCGGCTACTTCTTCAGCCGCTTCTTCGGCAACCTCTTCGGCTGCTTCTTCGACAACCTCTTCGGCTGCTTCTTCGACAACCTCTTCGGCTGCTTCTTCAACGACTTCTTCTACCGCTTCTTCAGCAACTTCTTCGGCTGCTTCTTCGACAACCTCTTCGGCTGCTTCTTCAACGACTTCTTCTGCCGCTTCTTCGACAACTTCTTCGGCTGCTTCTTCAACAACTTCTTCGACTGCCTCTTTTAAGGCTTGCCCCACGGTTGAATCGCTATCGCCTTCCATTGGGTCAAGCAAGGCTCTGATGGAAAGGCTTACGCGGCGTTTGTCAAAATCAATTGCAGTTATTTTAACGGTAACCTTTTGGCCAATTTCCAGCTCATCTTGCGGTTTTTCAATATGACGGTTGGCGATTTGGGAAATATGGATAAGCCCGTCAACACCGGGTATGACGCGAGCAAAAGCACCAAAGGTTGTCATACCGACAATTTCTACTTCGATTTCGGAATCGACCGGGTAGCCCTTGCGCAAGATTTCCCAAGGATTGTCTTCTTCTTTTTTGTAACCCAAAGAGATTCGCTTGGCTTCCGAGTCAAGCCCTTTGATGAAGACTTCGACTTCATCCCCGACATTCAGAACATCGGATGGATGTTTTATGCGTGACCAAGAGAGCTCTGAAATATGGGCCATTCCGTCAACGCCGCCAATGTCGATGAAGGCGCCGTAATTTGTTATTGACTTAACCTTACCTTGACAAACCTGCCCGACTTCTGCCTGAGCCCAAAAAGCTTCGGCGACCTTGTCGAGTTGGTCCCTAAGCACTGAACGGATAGAGCCCACTGCGCGTTTGCGCTGTTTGTTAACTTCAATAATCCTAAACTCAACCTTTTGATGCAAAAGGTCTTCAATGGGGTCATTGCGTGAAGCCGTTGCAAGTGAAGCGGGTATAAAGACCCTGACACCATTAGTGGTTGCCAGTAAACCGCCCTTGATTACATCGGTAACAAGGCCTTCGAAAACAGTATCGGTGTTCTCGGCCTCTTCAACATCAAACCAGGATTGCATGGCATCATGGCGAACTTTTGAAAGTTCAACAGTGCCTTGGGCATCATCTGTTTTCATGATAATGAGATCAATTTTATCACCAATCTCAAGCTCTTCGCGAGGATCGCAGTTTGGATCGGCACTGTATTCGGACCAACGGACAAAGCCCGCGTGCTTGCGGCCAATGTCAACTTGAATTTCTGACGGAGTAATACCCATTACCACGCCGACAACTTTTTGATCCGTGCTCATGTTTTTAAGACTTTCTTCAAGAGCTTCGGAAAATGAACGATCTTCGTCCGACATTGAATCCGACAGTGCTGACACCTCCTCTTTAGGCTCCGATTGTTCTGCCACCTCTTCCGCCGCACTTTCTTCTGCTGCAGCTTCATCGGGTTCAAGGGGTGTTTCGGCCGTTGCCTCTGTTTCTTGTGCCTCTTCTTGCACTGTGGTTTCTTCCTGTTCGGTTGGATCGTTGTTGAGAATTTCGGTCATGGTTTTAAGTACCTCCTTTATTATGCCCGCAGGGGTTGAAGCCCCTGCTGTAACACCGATTGTTTTTGCGCCGCTGAAGTCAATGCCTTCAAGCTCGGCAGCCGTTTCGATATGAAAAGTTTTACAGTTTTTTTCACATACCGATTTTAACTTGGCGGTGTTTGAGCTCTTGCGACCGCCTATGACAAGCATTAGGTCGGCTTGTTTTGAAATAAGTTTAGCTTCACTTTGCCTATCATGAGTCGCACTGCATATTGTATCAAATATTACAGCGTTTGTACATAGTAATTTTAGTTCTTTTAGACATTGGGCCCATTGTTCAACGCTAAAAGTGGTTTGAGCCACCATAATCGGACGCCCTTTTGCCAAATACGGATGTTTTTCAAACAGCTCTTTTAGCTGCACGGCATCCTTAAATACATAAACATCCCCTTTGCAATAACTGATTATCCCTCGGACTTCCGGATGGTCCTCGTCACCGGCAATCAAAACCGCTTCACCGGGCTTTGAGTTTTTTTCAAGGATTGAATGTATCTTTTTAACATAGGGGCAGGTTGCATCGCACACTTGACAATCAAGTTCGGAAAAAGAATCCAGAATGTTTTTGGGCACACCGTGAGTTCTGACCACCACAGTTTCACCCGCCAAAACTTCCTGCGGCTCTTCAATGCACCTGACACCTTCTTGTGCGAGTTGGTCTATTAACTGCGGGTTGTGAATAATGGGTCCCAAGGTGCAAACTTTTTTGCCATCTTCCAGCATTTTATAAACAAGCTCAACCGCTCGGTCAACGCCAAAGCAAAATCCGGCCGTTTTTGCCAGGATAATATTCAATGTTTCAGCTCCCATAATTTTTCAATTTCATCCATAATTTTTCGCGAAGCCGTTCTTAATTCCCTTGAACCGCCGTTTTCGGTAAATCCAAGCTCTTCGAAGGGTATGGGTTTGCCATAACGGATTGTTATTTTTGAAAACATTTTTATTTTGCTTTCAGAATAAACCGAAACCGGCAAAATATCGCAAGCGGCAACACGCGCAACAAAAGCAGCGCCCGATTTTGGCCTTTGTGGGGTCAAATCTTTGGAGCGAGTGCCTTCGGGGAAAATGCCCAGTGCTCCACCGCCTTCAACAATTTTTATAGCGTATTCAATGGCTGACCTATCTGCATGCCCACGGTTTACCGGGAAGGCGTTCAGGTTGGTGTAAAACCAGCGTAAAAAACGATTTTCAAAGTTTTCACTTTTTGACATGTAATGAAGCGTACGGCCGCTACCCAAACCGATAAAGACCGGGTCCAAAAGACAAATATGGTTTGAGGCCACTACCAAGGCTCCGGTTTCGGGCACATTTTCCGTCCCTTCATATTTTATCCTGAAAATCACTTTGGCTATAATTTTTACAACTCTAAAGGCTATATGATAAAACCTATAATCGCGAACTTGAGAAAAGTCATATAACTTCAAGCCAACTCCCCCTTTATTACTTCTATTACTTTTTCCACAGACTCATTTAAAGACTTCCCGTCCGTACTAATCAAGATTGCGTCATCCGCGGCTTTCAAGGGTGCGATCGCACGGTTAGAGTCATTAAAATCTCTTTGCTTCATATCTGCGAGGACGCTTTCGTATGACACTTCTGTGCCCTTTTCCACCAACTCTTTGTAGCGCCGCCGGGCGCGCTCTTCAGCCGAAGCGGTTAAGAAGAGTTTTATTTGTGCATCCGGCAAGACCACTGTGCCAATGTCTCTGCCATCCATTATGCAGTCATTTTGCAAGGCAAGATTTCTTTGAAGATCAAACAAGAAATCCCGCACTTCTTTTATGGCGGAAACATCCGAGGCGGCCATTGAGGCTTCCGGGCTTCGAATTGCTTGCGACACATCTTCGCCGTTTAAAATTACTGCTTGTTCCTTATTTTCAAAAACCAGTTCAATAGAAATTTCTGCAAGGCTTTGGCTGACTTTTTCGGGGTCCTTGGTGTCAAAACCTTTGCGCAAAACATATAAGCCGACTGCTCTGTAAAGAGCCCCCGTGTCCACATAAATAAAGCCCATCTCTTTTGCCACAGCGCGGGCAACCGTGCTTTTACCCGCACCGGCGGGGCCGTCAATTGCTATGTTAATTGCCAAAAAAACACCTCATTTTGCTCTTTATTATATTTTACATTGTAAATCTAATTTAGGTTTTCAGCCGGCCCGCAAGGCGCCCGGTAGAAAAGGCGATTTGAAGGTTGTAGCCGCCTGTGTAGGCGTCAAGATCCATCACCTCACCGGCGAAGTAAAGGCCCCCCACAAGCTTTGACTGCAGGGTTTGCGGGTCAATCTCATCAAGCGAAATGCCGCCCGCCGTGACAATGGCTTCATCAATCGGGCGAAAGCCGGTAACAGTCAACTCAAGATTTTTTAAAAGTTCAACCAGCCTCTCACGCTGTTCTTTGGTCACCGAGTTTACCTTTGTTGCCATTGGAACGCCCGACAGTTTAACAATAACAGGCACCAGTTTCTTTGGCAAGAGTAAATTTAGAGAATTTATAAAATTCTTGTTAAGATTGCTCTCAAAATCACGCAAAATACGGGCGTGGAGTTGTTCACGACTTAAGGCAGGTTTTAAGTCAATTGAAATTTTATATTTACCGCTTTTCATTGGTCTCATATGTGCACTGGCGCTTAATATAATTGGCCTCGAAAGACCGTAGTGAGTGAACAGCATTTCACCGAAATCTTTATAAATGACTTTTTTCTTTTCTGTATCGGTCACATTTATGGAAACATTGCGCAAGGACAGCCCTTGCAAGCGCGGGCAAAACCACTCATGAGCCACAAGGGCCACCAATGAGGGCTCCGGCTTTACAATCGAATGGCCGCAATCACCGGCCAGCTTATAACCGTCACCGCTCGAACCGGTTGAAGGGTAAGACATGCCCCCTGTTGCCACTATGACATTGGAAGAAGGGTATACTTCACCATCTTCGGTTTTTACACCGACAAGCTTCCCTGACTCAAGCAATATTTCCCGGGCCCTGGCTCTTATAATTTTTGCACCGGCTTTTAGGGCAAAAGAATGCAGGCTGTCAACAACTTCGACCGCTCTGTCCGATTCTGGAAAAACCCTGCCGCCCCTTTCTGTCTTCAGTTTTAAGCCGCGGCTTTCAAAAAATTCAATTGTATCTTCCGGCATGAAGGATGAGAAGGCACTGTATAAAAACTTACCGTTACCGGGCACGGCATTGACAAGGCTTTGAATGTCTTTGCAATTGTTAGTTATGTTGCAGCGCCCCTTGCCGGTTATCATAAGTTTGCGCGCCGGCCTCTCATTGCGTTCAAGAAGGCTGACAGAGTACCCATTTTGGGCTGCTGTTCCGGCTGCCATCAGGCCTGCCGGGCCCGCACCTATTACTATCACATCACTCATTATTTTCGCCCTCTGTGTTTTCACCGTCTTGCTGTTTTTCATAAACCTGGTATTCATCCCAAATGGATTCCAGAGTGTTTAGGTTTTGCCTTACATCTTCACTTCTTCCGCGTGCGGCGGCGGCAATCAGGGCATTAATCAAGCTCAAGGGCGCGACCAAAGAGTCAACAAAAGAAACCATACCACTGCCTGCAACCAATAAATATTTTGCAAAAAAGGCTATGGGTGAAGCTTGGCTGTCGGTAATAGCAATAACCGTGGCCCCCCTATCATTGACAAAACGAAGGGCATTAACGGTTTGCCTGGAGTAGCGTGGAAAGCTTATGGCAATGCAAACATCATCGGAACCTATTCTGTAAAGCTGTTCAAACATTTCACCGGCGCCCGATGAATCGACCAAAACAACATTGTCACAAAAAAGGTTGAAATAAAAGGCCATAAAACTGGCCAAGGAAGCGGAGCTGCGAACACCTAAAATATAAATGCGTTTGGCCTTGTTTATTGCGTCAACACTACCGGCAAAATCGGCCCTTGATGTTCTTTCAAGCGTTCCCTTAATGGTTTCAATATCTGTTTGCATGGCCATATCCAACAGTTTTTCTTCGTCGATGTTGGTTATGGCTACCTCCATCCTCTGAACGCTGGTCAACCTGCTTTTTATAAGTTCCTGAAGGGTTTTTTGCAGGCCGGGATAACCTTCATAGCCAATTTCCATTGCAAAGCGCACAACGGTTGACTCACTGACCCCCACTTGTTCGCCCAGTGCGGCGGCGGTCATAAAAGCCGCTTTGTCATAATGATGCCTAATGTATTGTGCTATGGCCTTATGACCCTTGGATAACTTGGGAAAAACCCTGTCTATGTGCGATATAAGCTTGTTTGGCACTTAAAAAACCTCTTTCGGTAAAAATTTAATTTTCAAGACACTGTCGTCGCAAGTGCATATATTTTATAATATTGTGAGTGAGTTTGCAAGACTTAATGCAAGTTAGTGAAGCTAAACTTGCAAGTTTTCCTCTATCTTGCCTGAATTAGTTGACAAGGGCTCATGATAAGGATTATACTTTTAATTGAAATTTAAGAAGGAGGAAGACATAATGGATTTTTTTACAGATGTTGTCAGATTTCTTAATCGACTGGGCTTGCTAAAGCGAGTGGTTCCGCTGATCACGGCCCTTTCAATGGTATTCACACTTTTTGCGGGCCTTGGCCTGGAAGTTCCCGAACTTGAAGAGGTCAAAAACATAATCTTCATGATCGGTGACGGCATGGGTGAAAACCATCTTGAATGGACCAAACAGGAATTAGGAATCGATTTGGTCATGGAAACCATGCCCTTGAGGGGGCAATCCAAAACCCGCTCTTTCAGCGACTCGGTAACAGACAGCGCCGCAGGTGCAACCGCTTTGGCCTGTGGTGTCAGAACCATCAACGGCGGCCTGGGTGTCTATCCCTATGATATGTTCGATATTGTAGGCCACCCCGTAAGTTTGACCGAATTAGCTATTGAAAAAGGTATGAAAACCGGTATTGTCGTAACCGATTCCAACACCGGCGCTACCCCTTCCGGCTTTTCCGTGCACACAAGTGCCCGCGGCAATTCCGAAGATATAGCTGCCCAACAGATTAATTCAGACATTGACTTGATTTGGGGCTATGCCAGCTCACAAACCAAGCGTGAGGATGTTGAAGCGGCCGGCTTCGAATATGTCGACAGTTTAAGCCAAATGGAGGCTTTAGAGCCCGGCAGCAGAAGTTTTGGGCAATTTAACCCCGATCAATTATGGAGAGACCAAACCCAAGACGATACACCTACCCTGTCTGAAATGACCGAAAAAGCTCTTGAATTGTTGGATAATGACGATGGCTTCTTCATCATGATAGAGGGTGCTCATATCGACAAGTTCTCACACGGTAACGATAAAGAGAACATGATGATGACCACCAAAGAATTTGACAAGTCCATCGGTATTGCCCTTGATTTTGCAAAAAATGACGGCGACACCCTGGTTATTGTCACCGCCGACCATGAGACCGGGGCCATAAAACCCAACAAGGAAGGGGTTTACGAGTTCACCTCGGGTTCTCATTCATCGGCCAATGTTCCACTTTTCGTATACGGAGCAGATAATTTCATAGAGCAAGGTGAAGCCATTAAGAACACGGATGTTGCTATCCGGACTGCAATTGCCATGGGCTTTACTTTGGAAGACTTCCCCCGTATGGCACCGCCGGTCACACAACCCGCCGCCAAGCGCAGGCTTTTGGCAGCTGCCTAATAGTTGATTTCACATCCGACCCGAGCCCTCAAAAGGGTTCGGGTCTTGCTTTTTCTTGAGTTATGTCGAGCTGTTTGCTATATTTATATAAGAAGTTAAGTTTTTGCAATAAAAGCGGGAAGGAATTTGAGATGAAGTTTTTTTTGTTAGCCCTTGCTCTTATTTTTATTCTTTTATTTTTTTGGGTGCTCATAGACATTCTTATAGCACTGACCAAAAAGCCCATACCCGATCTTCCTAAAGAAAGCCCGGACCAGTCGGGTCTCAATGTTCTTTACGGTCTTTTTGACAACCCCTCCGCCATCCCCCAAAAGCTTATCATTGATGAAGAATTTATTGCACAGGCATTGAAACCTACCTTGGATTACATTGATGCCCGTTATGATTGTGCAGATTTTTCAATGATGTTTCTGATTAGATTTTATTTGGAGTTTAAAGAGAAGCTGCCAAAGCAAAATGCTTTGAGAATAAAAGAAACCATTTTAAACTTTAAATATTGGATGGATGAGCCCGGTTCTGACAGCATGTGCTATTGGTCTGAAAACCATCAAATAATCTTTGCGGTTTGTGAATATTTGGCCGGCCAAGAGTGGCCTCATGAAGTTTTTACAAACTCCGGCTTGAGCGGCAAAGAGCACAAGGCCAAGGCCCATGAACGCATTAAGGTTTGGATAGAACAAAGATATAATTTCGGCTTTTCGGAATGGTATTCCAACAATTACTATCCCGAAGATATTGCCCCCATGTCAAATTTCATTGAATTTGCACAAGACAAAGAAACTGTTGAAAAAATGAAAATAGTCTTCGACCTCTTGTGGCTTGATGTTGCGACCCACTGTGTTAACGGGACTTTTGTGGCTTCAAGCAGTAGGATGTATGCCAACAACAAGGCCTCCGATATGTGCGGCAATTCTATTAAAAGTGAAATGAAGGCCGTTTGGGAAGCGGCCGATATGCGAGCTTTGGAAGATGAGGCCCCACCTTCAAGACACACAATAGCAGGTCAAGAAGTTGTGATTGGCCTATGTGGACGCATGGCTCGTAATTTTGTGGCCATGTATGACAAGGGCCTTTACAAGGTGCCGCAAGTAATTAAAGAAATCGGCAAAGATAAGTCTGCCACGGTAATCAAGGCCTCTTCCGGGTTTTCGGTGCAAGACTTAAAAGAAGAGGGTCTTATAGGCTTGGAAGACAAGCAGATCATGGCACAGCTTGGTGCCGAAACATTCACCAACGCCGAAGTTATAGAAAACACCATGAATTATATCAGCCAAAACAAGATGTTGCGCAATCAGTTTGTAAACCCCTTTAGGTATTTTGACATTAAGTTGCTGCGTCTATTAAAAATTCCAAAAGCTATAAGTCGCCGCTTTACTTTAATGACCAACGGCATTGCCTTGGGCCGCGGTAATGTTTATTTTTACCGTACACCCCATTATTCGCTCAGCACTGCCATGGCCTTGGATGTTGACTCTTGCGGTGCACAAGGCCATATTTGGACCGCTAACATAGCACCCGACCTTTGCCTTTTCACAACCCACCCATCACGCGATGACGCAGACGATAAAAAGCATAAGGAATCACCGGGGTATTGGGTGGGGAACGGACGCCAACCCATGAGTGTGCAAGAAGAAAATATTAATATCAGCATTTATAAAATTCCAAAGAAAAAAAGATTGCTTGAATTCTTTATAGCGGACATTACACATGCTTATGTACCCATGGACAAGTATGACTCTTTAGAAATTGAAGGCAACAGGGTTTTTGGACGCAGGGGAAAAGTTTTTGTGGCAATGACCGCAAGCGGCCCTTTAGAGTACAGGCCCTATGACCCTGCCGGTGCCGCCGCCTTGATGAATTGCCAACCGCTTGCCCAAACAAAGTCAGAGGCCGAAAAGAAAAAATTCGATTTGGTCTTGCAAGGCGGTGAATACCATGCCTATGTCACCGAGCTTTCCGATTCGGACAGGGAGAGCTTTGAAGACTTTAAGGATCGTATTCTATCTAATCCGCTCAAGTTTGAAGGATCTCGAGTTTACTACGAGTCAGGCGGTAAAAAGCTTGATTTATCTTATGACCATAAGTTTTTCCTGGACGGGGTTGAACAAAACTTAAACTACGAACGCTTTGACAGTACCTATTGCCTGGCATCTCGCAAGGATAAAGAAATTTTTATAGAGTATGCCGGGCACAGCTTAAGATTAGACTTGGACAAAACAAAAAGAGAAATTATTTAGATCATATTAAATCTTTCAGCCCCTCTTGCGTATCGGCAAGGGGGGCTGAAATTTATTTAATCTATTTTATTCTTGTTCTTCTTTCAGTCTTTCATCCGACTCTTCCATGGCCATTAGTTTGCGCCTTTCAAAAAGCTCTTCATACATCCGCTCTTTCTTTTCCCCGGTTAAGTTGTAAAAAAGTTTGGGTAAAAAGCCTAAACTTCCGGTCACGACGGGCAAGAGAACACTCATGGCAAAAAGACCGTACTTGGTCGAATCCGACTGCTTGCCAAAGCCCAAGTTCAAGTCATAACCTATCAGTTTAAGAAGGGCGGACTGGAAGCTGCTTGTTACATTTCGAACCAACTTTACAAAAAAGCTCTTGGCTGCCGCAGTCATACCTTCCGTTCTGTAACCGTTTTTCCATTCGCAATAATCCATGGACTCATTGAACATCTCTTTGGGTATTACTTTCTTGACCCCCCAGGTTGAAAGCCAAAGCCCCTCTTTTATCATCATAAAGGGAACCATAAATTTCGCCTTACGATACATACCGTTGGGCCCCCTCCCCCCGATTGAGCCGAAAAGAAAGACAAGTATGGCCAAAAAGTCACCAAAGTGGGCTCCGAATATCCATAAGGTTCTTGTTGAAAACTTTCGACGGGCCCAGGGCACATATATAAAACTGACAAAAGACATGGGTGCGCCCAAAATGCGAACAACATTTTTAATTGAGGCAGAACCCAGGACATCGATATAATAATTGTCCATCCCGGCAGTCATGGAAAAAGCACCGAAAAAGTCCGAAAGCATTATCAATAACATGGGGCGGTTGCTGATGATGGAGCGAAGACCTTCGCGAATGCTGGGCCGCTCTTCCGACTGCATTACCCTCTCTTTAGAAACCACAAAAAAGAACATGGCCATAAGTGCGGAAACAATCGTGGTCGACACACCCATGGTTACATAGACACTGCGCATGGGTACCTTGAAAACCCCGTGGTTTACAAGATCAATCAGCACACCCATAGAGATTTCGGGAATATTTTCCCAAATTTGCGATAAGACCTCTGCCTTGGTTATCAAGGAAAAACGCTCACGCGGGGCAGGTGTTATGGTGGACAAGAGACCGGCTTCCGATATGGCGCGGAAGGTGTCGCCCCCCTCTCTTGTCAAGGCAAGTATAAGCCAATAAACAAACTTGCTCATGTCTTTTGGGTCCGACCCAAAAAAGAGCGGTGCCATCCAAAAAAGGCAAGTGCCGATTGCCGCCGGAACGGCAAAGGCTATCAGGTAGGGGCGAAATTTACCCCATCTGGTTCGCGTTTTATCGACTATTACACCGATAAAAGTATCATTTACAACATCCCAAATCCCATTTATAAAACCTATCAGGGTTAATAAATAAAGGTCAATTTTTAAAACATCCAAGACAAACCGGGTTGTGTAAGCATTGATGTTAAAGCTTTTTGATGAATCAAAAAGCACATAGGCGACAGTTTCAACACTGCCTACATATTTCCTATCCTGCAAGTACAGAGCCTTACCCGCTTCTTGCAAACCGTCCCCTCCTTTTTAGTTCAAATCTTTATTTTTAAATTCAATAAGACTTGCGCGACCGCTTTTGTCATTTGTACGAACATGTATATTATAACTCTTGCCCAAGTCGACACAGCTGATATTTTCATCTGCCCGGGATAATTCGAGCCCTTCTTTTGCTAAATTGATTTTTATTCCATATAGTTTTTGAGCGGGGTCACAAAGGCTGATTGCCAAGCCGTCACTGTTTTCTCGCATGATAATTATACAGGGTTTGTTTGTGCTTATGTTTTCGAAACTTCCCTTTTCGTGGAAGACAAAAGCTTTTATCCCCAAATGTTTTTCATGAACCGCTTGCAATTTCTCATTGTTTGCTAAAATTTCAATGTCGGGGTCAGCGGCATATTTTGCAAGATCTGTTTGATTCTTATTTGGTAATATGGTGTAGGCATAGGTAGCTTTCTTAAATTTTCGGCCGTGATTTATCCAAAGCTCTAAAAAATCTTGTTTGTTGCTGACTCGCCTAAAATTAAGCTCGCTTTCCTGGGGGAAATATATGCCGCCGTAAGAAGGTATAAAGAGAGTTTTTAAGCCTTGAAAGCTGCCCGAATCCCCCTTTGCCTCTTGGCCGTCAACAAGAAAAGGCTGCTCAAAATCAAGCTTTCTGTTCTCGACTATTGTTTGGACCCCATACTCGTCCGAGCAATTTATGTCACTGCCCAAGGCCACAATTTCATCATCAAATATAAACCAAGCTTTTTTTGCCTTGAGGTCTGTCTTGAAATCCCCGTTTACACCCGAAAGTTGCATAGCGGCCACACCAAAATCATCAAGGGTTAGGGAGCCGACAAAGTCGGTTTTGGGTAAAATATTTAAGACAAGGTTTCTCTCTTGCCTGGGTCTGTCTGTAACGGTTGTACCGGGCAGGCGATAAAAGTTAACATTGTGCCAGTAGTCCTGGTTGAAGTCATAGGGCGAATTTTGTATATAGAGCATGCCGTCGCCCGTATACCAACCCTTCATGTTTTCATCGTTTATGGCCTCATATTTTGCTATCCGTTTTGAAGCCATGGATATACCCACGCTGTAGTCCGGGGTGATTTTTGAAAACCTGTCCATCTTGGGGAAGGCCTTTGCGATTGTGGGGGCGGGCATGGTTTCTATGCTTTGATCTTCCGCTATAGCCTTGAAAAGGCAGTAATCATAAATACTTGAAGCCCCATTGTAGCGTTCCTCGTTTTCGGCATAATAATATTTGACGGCGCTCTTAATCTTTTTAGAGCTCTCTTCGTCGGCATAGCCAGCTATCCTGGACATACCGATAACTGCCCCATAACCTATTGAGAGGTCATCGGTGTTTCTGACTATGTTACGCCCCCTTACCATACCGGGCAAGCTCCCCTTATACATCAGGGGCATGAAAGATTCTGTGGCCCAATCAACTTGAATGGCTATTTTTTCGGGTAAAAGTGCAAAATAGGTGGTGTCCAGGGCGGAAATAACTTTTGAAAGGGCGTCCAACATAATGGTACCGTAGCCGCCCTGATAGGCTATATTAATGTGCATAACATAAGAGCCGTCTGTATAAAAACCGTCACCGTCTTTGACATAGGCAAAAACTTCATTTAACTTTTCGCGCGATTTGAAAAGCCTTTCACCGTTTTCTTGCAAGGCCGCCGCTGCGGTTGTGATATAGGCCGCATCCACAAGATTGGCAGAGGTTCTTTGGGGTAAGGGCACAAAATAATTAACGGCGTAAAGATATTTGTCTACCTGCGCACGGGATAAATCTTCTTCCAGAAGAATCAATATACCTACCAGCCGCATGGGACTGCCTATCTGCCAGTCCCACCAGTTGTCAAAGGCTTTTAGGGAACTTACATCAAAACCGTAATAGGTCGCATGCATGGTGTCAAGCACATAGAGGATATCGTCAAACAAGGCTTGGTTCTTGTAGGTTGAGGCCAAGGGGCAGCCGTATGCCATGGCCATATCAAGCGCTTTTGAATATACATCTGATATTTGGGCGGATCTTTCCACTTCTTCTTTGCCCAGCCACGGAATGAGCCCGTCTTTTTTTAAGGCACCTTGTTGGGCAAGGCCTCTTGTTGCCAGGCTTTGTGCCTTACTAACAATTATGGGATCATTGGGGTCGGCATCATCCGGCCCCACTAAAATCTGCCTATAAGTGCTTTTAACATGCTCAAAATCTGACTGCCTGACCTTAGATCTGTCATATTGATCCTTGATTACCAAAGAGCATATGGTTGAAATCAAGGCAAGCAAAACAGCCAAGGCTTGCCTAAACAAATATTTAATCACAGTAGCTTGAGACATAGAGATCTCCTTTCCTTACAGGGCTTCGCCCTCTTCCGATTCGGAGCTTTGCCCTAACCTTGCTCTTCTTTCAATTATTTCACGGTGTGCCCTTTGCCTTTCTTCACCTACAAAACTGTAATGGCGCATGGGGATAATACTGATAAGCCAGCCCAGGGCCGGAAGTAGGGTTATTAAAAATATAAGCCCTTTTATAGCTTTTGCCGACTGTGCTTGGGGAAGCAACTCGCCGGCGACTTCCAAGGGTTGGGCAAAGCCTATTATAATCAGCATTAAGGATACTGCGCTTGTCTGCAAGGCAGTCATAGTTTTATTCATAAGTGTTTGGAAAGACACGGTAACCCCCTCGGTCCGTCTACCCGTCTTCCATTCAACATAATCCACACTGTCGGCAATCATGGAATAGTTTACATTTGCGACAACACCGTAAGGCAAGCCGCAGATGAAAAGTGTTATGAAGACACTAAAGAATGTTTTTGGCAAGAAAAACAAGGCCAGGCTGGCAAGTGCACCGATAGTTGCAAAATAATAGTAGATTTGCTTGTAATTTATTTTTTCACAAATCTTCGGTGTTAATATCATACCTATATAGCCGCTTATGCCCCAGCCTGCGACTAAAGCTGTATTTAAAGCCGCCCCATTGAGGGTAATGCTTTTTCCGAAAAAGGTCAGAGTTTGCTCACCTAAAACATAAACCGCAATATACATACCGGCCACAACGGGTATGGCCCGCATAAAGCCCAACACATTGGCACTGACAACATAGCGCAAGGGCTTATTAATTTTCAAATAAGAAAGGCATTCACGCAGGGTCGGTGATTTGTCTTTGCTTTGGCTGCGCTCTTCCGTCCCGAAAAAAGCAAGTGTGAAAAGTGCCCCGCCAAACAAGCCGATTGCCGCACCGGCATAAGTGTAGGCCTTTTTGTCCCCAAATAAACCGACAGAAAGTGGCACAATAACCATAGGCAAAACACCGCCTATGGAATGGACCAAGCGCGAAGTTGAAATAAAGGAAATGCGCTCTTTTGGGTTTGGCGTCATGGCAGAGGCCAGGCCCCAGAAGGGCACATCACAGATGGTATAGACCATGCCCCAAAGTATATAGGTTATGTAAGCATAGACTATGCGGCCGGTTTGCCCCAGGCCCGTGGGCACAATAAACAAGGCCGCCGTACTCAAGGCCAAGGGTAGAGCGGAAAAAATTATATAGGGGCGCATTTTGCCCCATTTGCTTCTGGTTTTATCAACTATGGTACCCATGATAGGGTCATTGGCGGCATCCCAAAAACGGGCAACCAACATTAAAATCCCTGCCGGAGCAGCCCCTATCAAAAAAATGTCCGTATAAAAGTAGAGGATATAAGAGTTTACAAAGCCGATAATAAGGTTTTGCCCGAAGCCCGCAAAAGCAAAGGAAAACTTGTTTAGCCCCGTTAGGTAGGTTTTGTCTAAATCATTAGTTTTGTTCAATACAATAACCTCAACTTTCTACAAAATAAAATTTTAGTAGGGATCATTTTCCCATGTTTGTGAGATTTCGGGATATTTGCTTAAAACATTTTTAAAGACTTGCCTGATTTCCAGCAAATGCCGGAGAGTGTCCGCTTCAAAGATTATTACAAACTCGGGTAGGTTGGAGGAAGGCCTGACCAAGCCCCAGCCATGTTCAAAGGAAACACGGGCTCCGTTCAAGTCGAAGACCTTGCCCGGATAAGCTTTTTTAAAATCCTCAATAAGTTGCTCACTTATCTTGTATTTTTCAGTATCGTCACAGTGAGCCTTGATTTCAGGCGAGGTAACATAAAGAGGCAAGAGATCCACAACTTCCGACATGGTTTGCTCGCTGTGGGATACATATTCAACCAATTTGGCTGCCGTAAAAACGGCATCATCAAAGCCGTAATAGTCATCACCGGCAAAGAAGATATGGCCGCTGCGCTCCCCTGCAAGCTCTGCTTTTTCTTCATGCAATTTGGCCTTGATATATGAATGGCCCGTCATCCACATGATTGGATTGCCGGCGTTTTGCCTTATAACATCTTCTAAAGTTTGAGAGCATTTGACATCATAAATAATTGTTGAACCGGGCTTTTTTTCTAAAAGTTGCTTGGCTAAAACAGCTAAAATTATGTCGCTGTAAATGTCTTGACCCTGCTCGTCTATAACACCCAGGCGATCACCGTCACCATCAAAGCCCAGCCCCAAATCCGCCTTGATATAAGGGTGCAAAACCATTTCGCGCAGACGCTCACGGGCGGCCAAATCCGAAGGGTTGGGAAAGTAATGGGGGTAGTTATCATCGGGATCGCAGTTTAGGTGGAAGGTTAAACAGCCTAATTTAAAAAACACTTCATAGGCAATAAGGCCGGCAGCACCGTTGCCCGCATCAATCACAAGGCGCGGCTTGTGGGGGCCCATTTTAATGCGTGAAGCTATTTCATCAACATAGGCATCACGGGCATTAACCGTGTGCAACTTGCCTTTAAAGGCTTCTGGGGCGGGCTCCTTTGCCTTTTCAACAAAGGCAAGTACTTCCCTTATATCCGCCGGTTCAAGCGTTTTAGAGTAGCCCTTGGCCATTTTAAAGCCCGACCAGCCATCGGGGTTGTGGCTGGCCGTAATCATTACGGCACCTTCACACTTATAAAGGTATTGAGCATAGTAGACCATGGGGGTGATGGCCAACCCCACATAGTAAACTTCTTTTCCGTGTTCCAATAAGGCCTTGATACAGGCATGGGCAAAAGAGGGAGAGCATTTGCGATTGTCATAACCGACAACCACCCTGCTGATATTACGCGCGCTTAAATACTCGGCATAGGCACTTATTATCAAATATACGCTTTCATCATTTAATTGCTCATCATTGGTTTTGCCCCTAATGTCATATTCCCTAAACATGCTTTTAAATTCATTTGAAAATTTTTCTTCTTTCATTTTACCCTCGCAAAAATAATTATTTAAGACTTCCCAAGCTTTGACTTTGGCCGGCAATTAAATATTGGGGATACTCCGGCCAAGTATTGACCATGGCCTTACCTTCATAAGCAATCAAGTCAAATAAAAACTCGGCCTGTTGTGATTGATAGCCGCAGCCCACATGTTGGCCGTTTTTTATAAACCAGGTAGAGTCCGGGAAAATACAAGTTGATGCGTCTATCACGCCATCGGGCGACAAATAAGCCCCGGCAAAGCCGCCGTCCAAGCGTTTACCGTATTCTGCAACGGTGGCTCCGCCGGAAATCAAGGCAGTTTCAAGCCCCCCGTCACTGTTAGCACCGGCCCGAGCATAAAGGGGTAAGGCCGGCCTATTGTAGGCGGAAATGACAGAAAAGCTAACTCCGGCATCCTCTGCTTCTTTTAGGATTGCATCGCGATTTTGCATCATAGTTTGAAGTTGCTTTGAAATTTCTATGATACCCGCATACTCATCTTCCCGGCCTTCAAAAAGAAAGCCCAGGGCTTCTTCATAATCTTCGGGTAAAATTAAGGCCCACCAGACGGGCATTGTCGCTAAAGTGTCCGTCAGCAGTTCATCGAAGAGTTTGCCTTTATATTTTTCAAGTATTTTGTCGGCAAAAAATTCAACAAGTTTAAAGGCACCCGCTATTTTTAAACCTTTTAGAAATATTTCCAAGGGACGGTTATCGGCGGCCATACCTGCTATAAAATTGTAAAGATTGTCGGCCTCTATATCTACCCGGCCACAAAACAGGTCGGATACCATATATAGCCCATAAAAGGCTGCCGAGAGAAAAACACATTTGTCAATTTTTTCATAGCCATGCTTATCGAAATATGCGACAGCTTCAAGCCCGCCCATGCTTGCGCATATAAGATTAACCTTGTCGCACTCATGGTCTGCAAGTGCCCTGTCAATGGTTTGAGCCAATTCGTCACTTATCTTGAATGGATTCTCTCGCCAATCATAGGTGAAATAATAAACATTTTGGGCGCCGAAACGCTCGGCTGCACCTTTGACTATTCCCTCTTCCGCTCCGTTACCTCCGTTTGTTACAAGCTCATCATAATAATTCGCCACACTCAAGGGGTAGCGGTTTTGACCCAAGGCGTAAGCGGGATTACCCGCCTTATCATATGAAAGTTTGCCTAAAATACTTTCAACAAGTTCGAAGACTTGGTCAAGGAGAGGTTCAAGCGACCCTTCCCAAAACATTCCCGCCAGCCCCTTTACGAGGGGCGGCAGCATAACTTTTGCATTTAAATCACCCAGTGCCGGGGCCTGTTTTTCGGTGCCGTAATCGGTATAATAAGCCCCTAAATCAACACCGCGCACCACAATAAGAGGGGTTTTGACATCACTCAAAGGAAAAGAAGAAACCGCCCCCTCAAAAGCCTGTGCTTTTAAGGCAAGCGGAGTTGACAAAACAGTACTTAAAAAAGTAAAGGCAAGTAAAATCGAAAGAAATCTTTTCACTAAAGAATGCCCTCCCATCAATCTGTAGATCAAGTGGAATTATAGCAAGTTCTTGGCTGTATTTCAAACTTGTCTGACTATAACTTTCAAAGCCGGCGCCCTCTTTCGGGGGCCGGCTTTGAGTTGGTCGAATTATTTAAAGCAAATCTTTAAAAACCTGACGGATTAATAGTCCAGACGCCCTTGAGAGCGGCCTTGAAGAGGTTAAGGTCAAAGGCATCTATAACCCCGTCACCGTTTAAGTCGGCTGCAAATTCGTAGGGTTTGCCGCCTTCAATTTCGCCGGCGAAGGCTGCAGCCATCATTACAAGGTCTGCGTCACCTTGTGTTACAAGACCGTCACCGTCAACATCACCAAAGATTATGATGTAATAAGTATCAAGCACTTCTTCGGTATCAAGGTCAATCAGCTCGACTTTTCTACCGGTTCCGAAGCGGCCGTCATTTTCGGAAAATCTTAATTCACCGTTGCCATGAACGCCCACCAAGTTTTCTTCAAATTCTTCTTGTGAGGTGCCGGGCTTGATACCCAATATTATGTTCCCGGCAGAAGTATCGATGATTAAATCCGAATCCGGTTTTGTGAAGAATTCAACCGGTATTTTTGCCCAAACGGCATAGAGGGTGGCGTCTGCATCACCGACACTGTAGCTATCCAAAGCTTCTGTTGCATCGGCTGTTAGAGCCCAGCCCAAGAAATTATAATGCTCTCTTACGATATCCCCTTGCTCGGGCAAAATAACTTCTGTACCGGGAGCACCGCTTTGGTCGGCAGGGGCAGTTCCCTCACCACCGTTGAGGTTAAAGCTTACTGTGTATGCATTTACTGCCCATTGGGCTGTATAGATTGCGTCTTCGGTTGCTTCTACAATTGTTTTATCCCAGCCGTCGAAGCTATAACCTTCCTTGCTAAAGCCGGTGGGAGCCTCGGGCATTTCGCCGTGGTCAACGGAGACTATGACATCGTCTTCACCGTTTTCAAGCTTAAAGGTAATTGTGTAGGTGTAAATATCCCATTGAGCCACATAGGTGGCGTCTTGGGCGGGCACGGTTGAAGGAACTTCAGGATTCCAGCCGGCAAATTCATAACCTTCTCTGCTAACCACGGGAGCTGTCAAGCTTGCACCATAGTCAAGGTTGTAAACTGCTCCGCCTTCGCCGCCGTTTGCGTCAAAGGTGATTGCATAACTGTTAACATTCCATTGGGCTACATAAGTGGCATCTTGAGCGGGTACGGTTGAAGGTACTTCAGGATTCCAGCCGGCAAATTCATAGCCTTCCCTGCTAACCACGGGGGCTGTCAAGCTTGCACCATAGTCAAGGTTGTAAACTGCTCCGCCTTCGCCACCGTTTGCGTCAAAGGTAATCTCATAACTGTTAACATTCCATTGGGCTACATAAGTGGCATCTTGAGCGGGTACGGTTGAAGGTACTTCAGGATTCCAGCCGGCAAATTCATAGCCTTCCCTGCTAACCACGGGAGCTGTCAAGCTTGCACCAAAGTCAAGATTGTAGACTGCCCCGCCTTGGCCTCCGTTGGCATCAAAGGTGATTTCATAGCTATTAACTGCCCATTGGGCCACATAAGTGGCGTCATGGGCGGGTACGGTTGAGGGTACCTCAGGGACCCAGCCGGTAAATTCATAACCTTCCCTGGTAACTTGTGGTGAAGTAAGTGTTTGACCATATTCCATTAATTCGGAAGTGCCGCCTTGGCCGCCGTTGGCATCAAAGGTTATTTGATGTTTGTTTATAGTCCATTGGGCATAAAGGGTAATGTCGTGATTGGGCATTGGCCCAAATAGAGCTTGGTCTTCATAGGAAGTCCCCGATCCGTCCTGATTAGTGTTCCAAGAGACAAAAGAATAATTTTCGCGTGTGTAGACATTTTTGTTGAGTACAACACTATTACCAAACTCGACTTCCTGGTTTAACATGGTGCCCACACCACCGTTGCCGTTAAAGATTATACTGTGGTCCCCGGCACTCCAAATAGCGTAAAGTGTTAGTTCAGCTCCATCCACCACAGTGAGGTTTTTAACGCTATCACCAGACCCATAACCTATACCGCTACCGTCTGCTTGGGTGTTCCATTCAATAAAATTATGCCCTTCCTTGATGAAACCATTTGTTGCCAATGCTCTCTCAACATCGTAAGTGTGTGAGGTTTGAAGGGTTATTCCGCCGGTGTTTGAGTTTCCGTCATATAAAACCGTATATTTGTTGGCATTATAGTCATAATATTGAATTATATCTTGCTGGCAGTTGGCTATGGTCTGGTTATCGAAACTTGTGGTGTAGCCCAGAGCAGCTTTAGGAGTGTAGCCTGTGTGTTCGCAAAGACCAAAAATCACGGTAGAACCCGCTTCAAATATAGCTTGCTCTGTTTCCATAGGCCTGCCGTTGTTAAATCTATGATTAATGTGGACAGAAAAAACTTGCTTTGACAGGGCGTTGAATTTTTCAATAATATCATTTTCTGTTGCGTTAGAGGCAGGATTGCCTAGGAGTTCTGCGGCATCTTTAATAGCTTGTTGATAGGCGTTAAATCTTACAGAATTTTGTGCATAAGATACTGCCTGCTCTGCCAAATTCACATGTTCTTTGACCAGGTTACGCAAATCACCCTTGTCAACCTTGTTAATTTCAAGGTAACAGGTATGGACCCCAACCGACCTGTAAGAGGAGCCGCTATATGCGTATGACATTGCCCTGAAGCGCATTTCGTCTGTTTGGGAAACAGGCTGACTCCATACAGCGTTGTTGTATTTCACACCTGTGCTATTACCCGTGCCGGAAGCCAGTACAGGAGCACCCCCACCGGAATTTTTAACTTCCCTTTGTTTAGAGTTGCTCGAATCCCCGGTTTCATTTCCGCCATATTGAGTTTGCCCGTTATAATTTTTAACATGCCAATCTGACTCACTGTTCCCACCGCATTTTGCATAAACAAAACCAACGCTCAAGTTTGGAACTTGGTTTAAGTCGGCGTAGCGGCTTGTGTCAACAACAAGGGAACCTTTGGGGCTGGCATTGGTAATCCAGTTGTAGAGAGTGATACCTCTTTTTTCACCAAAGCGGCTGCCACCCGAAGATCCGGTGATATAATCGGAGGTGCTGCCGGAGCTTTTTATAACACCTAAAATGGGGGCAAAGTTTTCAAACCTGGCTGTTCGGTTACCGCTGCCAAGGCCTGTGGCACCGCTTATCCAGGCGACCGACTCATTGTCTTGATAAGTGAGCCTTACACCGGAAGCAACCGGTTCCACCAAGGGAGCGTAGCAGACAGTGTATGCCTTGGCTACTCTTTGAACACCGTCAATATAGTAGGTCGCTGTCCAAGTTAAAACTTCTGTTTGGCCCGGTGCAAGCTTGGTGTTTAACTTACCCGTTGAAGGTATTGTACAGCTATATATGTTGCTTGTTTGGGTCAAGGACCCGGGTGTAAAGTTGGCCTTGTCGACCGTGACAGTTACATTTGTACCCGAGGCATGCTCCGAATAGAAATAAAGATTACCCCAAGTATTCTGCGTTTCGTTTATAGTTTCTGTTTCATTGGGCTGCGGTGTTCTCAAAGAACCATCATTGTTAAAGTCAATAAAAAACTCAAATTCATCGGCATTTTCACCGATAGCGGGTTTTAGGTAAATTGTTTCGGGAACATGGAAGGTTACTTCTGTAGATTTGGGAGGTAGGATTTCAAGACAGGAACTGTTAGATATTGGCTCGTTGTTCTTTGCGGGCGAACTATTGTTCACGCCGCCGACTGCACCAAACTGTAAAGAAAGTGCAAGTACAAGACCTATAAGTTTTCTGATAAATTCCCCTATTAGCAAATCGTTCACACCTTTCAAATATTAAGACAAATAATATCCAATTTGACGCTTATAATATACCATTGCATGGGTAAGTAGTCAATCTTTTTTTGAACATTTGCAATAATATTTTGCTTACACCAATTGATATATGGTTAATTTTAACTATGGCCTTTGGTTGTGAAGTTTAAATCCGCAACCCCCGCCCTGTGGGCACCCCCTTCACGGAAGGGGGCAAGAAGGCAACCTTCGGTTGCGCTTAAGGTGGGCTGCGCCCACGCTTATGGCATCGCCGCGGGCGATGCGTTGAACGATTGTGTTCTATTGTTCACCGCGCCGATAGGCGCCTTAAGCTATTGTTAAACGCAAAACGCAGTTTTGCCTTAAACGCCTTGCTTGCAAGGCTAAAGAAAAAAACTGGGCTCCGACTTTCGTCGGAGCCCATAGTTTTTTTCTTTACTTCACTTCAATCTCAAAGCTTTCAATAGCGTCATACTTACCGAAGGACACTTGGTTTTTGACCAGGACAGAAATTGTGTAGACTCCCGGTTTACGCGGTTTCCATACGCAGTGTTGGTCTACCGAGTAGCCCTTGAGTTGCCTGGTCCTCAAGTCCTTATCATACACATAGAACTTGTAGAGCAAGTCATCGCCGTTGGTTGCCGTGGCGTTGGCCTTGACCATGATGGGTGTTCTGGATTTAACATTGGCTTGGAGTTCGGCAGCGTTGAGGGTAATATTAGTGATATTTGCCTTGGTATCTTTGGTATCGATTACATTAACTCCAATGGATTTTGCAATCTCGTAAGAGCCTGCGCCCTCACCCTTTGCCCTGACTTGAAGGTTGTAAGAACCTACCCTGGCAGGTGTCCATTTGAGTTCGTTACTGGTGCTCCAATCTTTTAACAAGATATAGCCGGAAGCATCATAACGCCAGAAGGAGTATTGGACACCATCCAAGCCTTCAGACATCGCTGTGAAGGTTACCGCTGTGCCTTTTGGAATATCCGGTAGGTCTTTGTCGGCTGTAAGGGTAAGTTTAATATCCTTGGGGTTGACACCGGGGCGTGGAATGGTGAAGTTCCTTATAATTCCGTCGTCGTAAGCACCGTTGGCCTCCGTACCTATGTAACCTACCCTAGTTACATAACCGCTGACCTCATAGATACCGGGTTGGTTGATACCGTAGGATGTGATATTGTCATCTCCGGTAAACTCAACACTCCTGTAGAAGGCGCTGCGGCCGGGTTCACGAACTCTGTAGGAGAAGGAGCCGTTACCGTAGTCATTCCTGTCATTGGCCGTGCCAAAGAGCATGTCAAAGTCTAAGGAGCCGTTGTCGTATTCGAAGTTGAGGTTGTCTATGTAACCGTATTCTGTTTGGTCCTCCGTCTTGTAGAGGTCGAATCTTATCTCATAGGTCTTTTCGACTCCGCCGACTTCTGCCTTGACTTCCACTATGTAGATGCCCGGCTCAAGGTCTTCGGACAAGTTCCAGTTAAATTTATTGCTTGCTTCCGAATCGGCGTCTATTGTTGTTGCCGATTGCCCGGCAGTTACTTGTGCGCTGTAGGTCATGCCTTCAACATTGTTGCCGATTACTTCAATCACTGTTGTTTGACCCTTGATTTCACGCAGTTCATAGCCTGTGGTGACTTCACCGTCTACAACAACTTTAGTGATAACAGGTTCACCGACATCTTCGGGTGTGTAGGCGTCACGGATTTCCCTGAGGAAGTTGCCGCTGCTGTCGGCCACCCTTAAGGCCACAAGATAGTTTGGTGTAGGTGAAGTGAAGTCTTCAAAATTCATCAACTCAAACCTGATAGAGCCGTCAGTTTGCGGGTCTCCGCTTGAAGCGGGTGTATAGGCCATGGAGAGTAGCCATTGGTTGGCCGGAACATCTTCGTCTAAATTGAGTAAATCATCACTGACTATTTTCTGATAGGTCCAGATTTGGTATTGTTCGTTGGCGCTCCAACCGTATACATCAAGCACAAACTTGCCTTCCTCAACCTTTACCACCACACCGGTCTTTACCCATTGAGCTACATAGGTTTTATCAGTATTGGGAACAGTTTCACCGGGTTGTGGGTTCCAGCCGGCAAAGCCGTAGCCTTCACGGCTTACTACGGGAGGTGTCAAGGGGGCGCCGGGAGTCATGGTGGTCGGGCCCCAGCCGCCTGTTCCGCCGTTGGCGTCAAAGGTGATGCTGACCGAGCTTACCGTCCATTGAGCCGTGTAGGTTGCATCGCCTGTGGCGGCTACTACCGTTTCATCCCAACCGTCAAAAGTATAACCTGTTTTCGTAAAGCCGGTGGGTACTTCGGGCATTTCACCGTGGTCGGTGGGTACTACAACATCATCTTCACCGTTTTCAAGTTTGAAAGTGATGGTATAGGTGTTTATCTTCCATTGAGCCGTATAGGTCGCATCTTCCGTGGCGGCTACGACTGTTTCATCCCAACCGTCAAAAGTATAACCTGTTTTTGTAAAGCCGGTAGGTACTTCGGGCATTTCACCGTGGTCGGTGGGAACTTCTACATCATCTTCACCGTTTTCAAGTTTGAAAGTGATGGTATAGGTGTTTATCTTCCATTGAGCCGTGTAGGTTGCATCGCCTGTGGCGGCTACTACCGTTTCATCCCAACCGTCAAAAGTATAACCTGTTTTTGTAAAGCCGGTGGGTACTTCGGGCATTTCACCGTGGTCGGTGGGTACTACGACATCATCTTCGCCGTTTTCAAGTTTGAAGGTGATGGTGTAGGTGTTAATCTTCCATTGGGCTACACACTCTACATTTTGTGCAGGCATGGTTTCCGGAAGCTCCGGACTCCAGCCTTGGAAAGTGTAGCCTGTCTTGGTCGGGTCTGCCGGTGGAGTGATTTCAGTGCCGTAATCTTGGGTAATGGTCGCATAAGTTTCACCGTCAACCTTAAAGGTTAAGGTGTATTCATTAACCGACCACTGGGCATTGAAAACCTTGTTTTCTGCCGGCATGGTGGAGGGAACTTCCGAACTCCAGCCTAGGAAGTCATAACCTTCCTTTTCAGGGTCGGCGGGAGCTGTAACTGTTGTTCCGTAATCTTGAGTGATTGTAGCGTAAGTTTCACCGTCAACCTTGAAGGTCAAGCTGTACTGTTTAACTTCCCATTGAGCCACACAGTTAAGATTTTCGGCCGGCATGGTGCTGGGAATCGCCGGTTCCCAACCCTTAAAGGTATAGCCTGTTTTGGTCGGGTCGGTCGGTGCGGTTACAGCAGTGCCGTAATCTTGGCTGATACTGTCGACTTCACTGCCACCGTCAGAATCAAAGCTTATTGTAAATTCTTTTACAGTCCATTGGGCATAGAGGGTTACATCTGCCGCACCCATAGGTCCATAGCTTGCCTTGTCACCATAAGATGTTCCCGTGCCGTCTGCCTTGGTATTCCAGCCGGCAAAGTTGTGCCCTTCGGGGGCGGTAAAGGCATTTTCTGTTAAGTTTGCACTTTGACCAAAGGTGATTTCTTGGTCATTCATAGAGCCGGAGCCGGCGTTACTGTCAAAGGTCACATAATAGCTGTTGACAGTCCATTGGGCAGTATAGGTCGCATCTTCCGTTGCGGCTACTACCGTCTTGTCCCAGCCGTCGAAGCTGTAGCCTTCTTTGCTCACTGTGGGTGGAGTAGGCATATCACCGTGGTCTACACTCTGCGAACCTCCCCCTGTTCCACCGTCAGCGTCAAAGGTGATTGTATAGGTATTAATCTTCCATTGAGCCGTGTAGGTAGTAGCTTCGGTTGCGGCGATCAATGTCTTGTCCCAGCCGTCAAAAGTATAGCCTGTCTTGCTAAAGCCGGTGGGAGCCAAGGGCACCTCACCGTGGTCGGTGGGAACCTCTAAATCGTCATCACCGTTTTCAAGTTTAAAGGTAATGGTGTAGGTGTTTATCTTCCATTTAGCCTTATAGGTGGTAGCCTCTGTTGCGGCGACCAATGTCTTGTCCCAACCGTCGAAAGTATAGCCTGTTCTGCTAACTGTAGGCGGAGTGGGAATTACACCGTGGTTGACCGTCTGTGTTTCGCCACCGGTTCCACCGTTGGCATCAAAGGTGATGGTATAAGTCTTAATCTTCCACTTGGCTGTATAGGTGGTGGCCTCGGTTGCTGCCACTATAGTCTTATCCCAACCGTCGAAAGTATAACCTGTTCTGCTAACCGTTGGCGGAGTGGGGGTTACACCGTGGTTTACCGTCTGTGTTTCGCCACCTGTTCCGCCGTTGGCGTCAAAAGCAATGGCGTAAGTCTTAATCTTCCACTTGGCTGTATAGGTGGTAGCCTCGGTCGCAGCGACTATGGTCTTGTCCCATCCATCGAAAGTATAGCCCGTTCTGCTAACCGTTGGCGGAGTGGGAGTTACACCGTGGTTAACCGTTTGTGTTTCGCCACCGGTTCCGCCGTTGGCATCAAAGGTAATAGTGTATGTCTTAATCTTCCATTTGGCTGTATAGGTGGTAGCTTCAGTCGCTGCCACTATAGTCTTGTCCCAACCATCGAAAGTGTAGCCTGTTCTGCTAACTGTAGGCGGAGTGGGAATTACACCGTGGTTGACCGTTTGTGTTCCGCCACCGGTTCCGCCGTTGGCATCAAAGGTGATAGCATAAGTTTTAATCTTCCATTGAGCCGTACAGGTCATATTCTGTGCGGGCATGGAGGTCGGCACTGCCGGGCTCCATCCTTCAAAGGTGTAGCCGGTTCTGGTCGGGTTTGCGGGCGGAGTTACCGTTGTTCCGTAATTTTGCTTAATGGGTGCAACAGCACTTCCCCCGTTTGAGTTAAAGCTGATGGTATATTCGTTTACAGTCCACTGGGCGTAGAGGGTCACGGTTGCATTGTTGGTTGTTGTGAGGTTGCTGACACTTTGACCATTCGTATAGTTGGTGCCCGAACCGTCTGCTTTGCTATTCCAGCCTGCAAAATTGTAGCCCGTCTTGTTAAAGCCGTTGCTTGTTAAAGCCTTGGCCACGCCGTAGGTGTGAGAAGAACTTGCGGTTGAACCACCGGTGGCTCCGTTGCCGTTATAGGCTACGGTATAGCTAATGGGAGTCCATTGGGCCTTACAGTTAGTGTTTTGCGCGGGCATGGTTGTCGGGACTGTCGGGTTCCAACCCGAAAAACTATAGCCTGTCTTTGTCGGGTTGGAAGGTGGCGTTACCGTTGTTCCATAATTTTGTGTTATGGAGGAAACCGCACTGCCGCCATCGGAATTAAAGCTGATGGTGTATTGGTTTATCGTCCACTGGGCGTAAATTTTGTGGTTGGAGGCTGTCTTTACAGTTGTCGATGAGGTGACTTGTGTCCCACCCGTTGACGCAGTATACCAACCTTTAAAGCTATAGCCTATACGGGTAGGAGTTGGAAGTGTGCCATATGTTGAGTCGTAAGTAACGGTCTTGCTGCCGGGGCTTACGGAACCACCGTTAGCGTCATAGGTTAAGGTGTAGGTGTTGGCATTCCATTGGGCATAGAGGTTTACCGTTGCCCCATTGGTAGATGTGAGGTTGGTAACACTTTGTTGATTGGAATAGCCGGTTCCCGACCCATTGGCTGCCGTGTTCCAGCCGGCAAAGGTGTAGCCGGTGCGGCTAAAACCGTTGGCATTCAAAGCCTTTGCCACATCATAGGTGTGGGAAGAATTTGCTGTTGAGCCTCCCGTACTCCCATTACCGTTATATTTTATAGCATAGGTATAGGCGTTGTAGTTATAGGTTTGGTCTACAGCGGCCCGGCGGATGTTAAAGGTTGTTTGTGAAGTGCTGGTAGTGGCTCCGCTTGCCGAGCCAAGGCTATATCCCGTGTAGCTGTTAGGTCCTACGGTAACATTATCGCCCGAGTTAAAGGTGGTCGGACCTTCGGTAATGGTTGCCTTATTGCTGTTAAACTTGTGCTCTACCTTAGCGGAAAATGTCTTTCTGGTTAAGGCATTAAATTTTGTCTGAATATCATTGGTTGTGGTTGTGTTGGTCGGGTTGCCCAGCCTTTCCGCCGCAAGCTTAATTGAAGCCTCATAAGCGGCAAAGTCACCGGTATAATCTGCCGACTGTAGCCCCTTGTTTATGTAGGTGCGAACATTAGAGCGAAGGGCAGATTTGTCAACCTTGTTAATTTTAATGTTTACATGGTTAACGGTGCCGTTCCACTCACCGCCATTATTCATCTTAACGGCGCCCCTGATTAACAAATCTTGGGTTCCGGCGCCCGAGGTTAGAGCTTTGGAAAACATTCGTTTACCCGTTTGGTCCCCGACCTTTGCACCGATACCTCTGCCGACATTTGCAGTGTTGGATCCGTCATGGATAACGCCGGTTGGTTGCCCCGAAGAACCCCAATAAGGGTTGAATTCGCTCGATTTGTTCTTATTAACAGTAGCATTTCCCTGATAGGGTCCATCAGTGTAATCGGATACATACCAATAGCCTTCGTTGTCCATTCTATCGCTATCGGTAATGACAAGTCCGTACCTGAAATTGGGGATTTGGTTTATATTGGAATAACGGCTACGATCAACAACCAAGCTAGCTGTAGGGCTGTTCTCAATGCGCAAGAGGTCGTCACCGTCGCCTTCAAGGTTATGATAATTTGTACCTCTACCGCTACCGCCAAACCATCCGCTTACCCCATCATTGTTTGGAGCAGTAATAGTTCCCATCATCGGGTTCATAATTTTCCCACTTGTTCGGTTGACACCGTGAGTACCACCGCTGACCGAGTGGATACCCGTTGCATAAGTAAAGGCCTGAAGATAAGCTTTGATACCGTCGGAAACACCGTCCTTGTTATAGGTTCTTATGGCCGAAGCGACAGGTTCAAGATAGGGCGCATAAGCCACAGAATAGGCCTTGGCAGTCATGGTGATGCCATTAACGACATAAGAAGCGGTCCAAGTAATTGTGGAAACACTGCCTTCGGAGATTGCCGTGGATAAGGTGCCGGCGGTAACCGTTGTACTCAAGGTGGCGCTGTTTGAGTTAGACGCGCCGAGGGTAACAGCGGCTCCGCTGGCGGAAATAGACACCGATGATGCACCGGGACAGTTGAAATAAACCACACCGGAGGTTTTATTGTATTCGGTGTTTAGGGTACCGGAGGTGTTACAGTCGGCATAATACTGAAACCTGTTCATAGTTCCGTTAGCCGGCTGTAGATAGATTGTTTCCGGGACATAAAAGGTTATTGCCCCCGGCCCATCAGCATTGTTCAAAACCTCGGCCTCGGGCAAGTCGATTCCCAGCTTTCCTGTGGAAAGACCTATAGCCACCGTTCCAAAAAACAAAACAAATACCAGTAATAAACTTAAGCCTCTTTTTGTGTTTTTCATATCAACCATCCTTTTACCAAGCTACCATATTGCTTCATAAATCATAAAATAATAGTCAAAGCTCTAAATGCAACCAGCGTTTAGAAGAGTCAGTCTTATCAAGATGACAAAACAAACCTTGGTGCATACACTTTCACCCAATCATTGTAGCCATTTTTTCAGGAGCTGTCAACAAAACACCTTAATTGTTTTTAACCGTGTAGCTTTTTGTGCAAGTTGCCAAAAACGATGGTGCCTTGTCATACCTTTGTCACAATTGTTCCGGGTAGACACACAGGTCTGCCCATACCGCCCCCCGCCAAAATGAAAATGGCAAAGGGCAAATGATGCCTAAGGCAAGTAAGGCAACCTTCGGTTGCGCTTATTGTGGGCTGTGCCCACGCTTATGGGCGACCAAGGTCGCCGCTTATGGCATCGCCGCGGGCGATGCGTTTAACGATTGTGTTCTATTGTTCACCGCGCCGACAGGCGCCTTAAGCTATTGTTCAACGCAAAACGCAGTTTTGCCTTAAACGGCCGATTTAGCGGCCCAGATAAAAAAAGAGCCCCGACTTTCGTCGGAGCCCTTAGTTTTTTTGCTTCTATTCCACCGTAACCGTTACCCGCTTAATTGCATCATACTTACCGTAAGAAACTTGGTTCTTGACCAGAACCATAATTTGGTAAGTGCCGGCCTTGCGTGGTGTCCAAAGCACATCGCCCGAAGGTGAGTAGTTCCTAAGCTGACGGGTTAGCATGAACTCGTCATGGATATAGAATTTATAAAGCAGGTCATCACCGTCAGAACCGGTAGCGTTGGCCTTAATCATAATGGGCACACGGGCCTTGGCATTGGCGTTAAGACCTTCTTCGTTAATGGTAATCACAACGCCTTGAGCCTTGGATTCATCCGGGTCAACTATGCTCACGGCTATGGATTTGCTTACTTCATAAGACTTGGCAAGCTCACCCTTGGCCCTGACTTGAATGTTATAGTCACCGACTTTACCCGGTGTCCAAGTAAGGAAGTTGTCGGCACTCCAGTCCTTAACCAAAATGTAACCCTTGGCATCATATCGCCAGAAGGAGTATTCAACCGATTCACTGCCTATGCCGGCAATACTTGCCTCAGCCACAATGGTAATGGGCAGTCCCTTGTTGAGCGTGAAGGAGTGTCCTCCGTTACCGTTAACCTCAACCGTCAGGCTTGAGGGGTCGGAACTGCGTTTAATGTTAAAGTGCTTGATTATACCGTCATCCCATCCGCCGGGGGTAGCCAAGCCGCTGTCCCTGTTAACAAGGCCTGTCAGTTGGTAGTAACCATAGGCATCCATGTCTTGGTCAAGTTGGGCATCGTTGTAGGATTTGTCGGAATTAATCGGAGCCTTCCTGCCGGGTTCGCCTATTCTATAGTAGAAGTGACCGACCTTGTTGGAAGTGGGCTTAATACCTATATTGGTGGTAATTATGTTATAAAGGTTTGAAATAACGCCGCCGCCGGTGATTTCAAGCTCATCAATTTCGGCATATTCTACTTCTTCATCTAAACTGTAAAGGGTGAAGTGGAGGGTGCGTTCATCCGAAGAATTATCGTTAGAAGCCGTGACCTTGACCGTATAGGAACGAGGCTCAAGTCCTGAAATATTCCAAACAAACTCATTGCCGTTTACAGGTGTCAAATCCTCTGCCATGTCAAGAACTGTGGCTGTGTAGGTCAAATCTTCAAAGTTTCCTACAACCTTAATGGTGGTTGAACCATCGGCAATATCCTTAACAAGGCGGATTTCACTGTAGGGGTCACTGTCGTCCTGAGCACTGCCCTTGACATATTCACCGTCAACCAAAACCTTGGTAATAACAGCGATGTCTAAATCTTCGGCTGTGTAAGAATTGTTCAGTTCAAAGATATAGTCACCGTTTTCATCTGCTATGCGCAAGGCAACTGTGTAGTTTTCGTTTGGAGAGGTAAACTTATCGATTATAAAGACGAGCTTATCATCCTCAAGAGTGCCCATAGCCCCTTTAGTGTAAGGCATGGAAAGGACCCATTGGTTGGCAGGAATATCCGCCTCATCATCCAAGATAAGGTCGCTTGTAATTTTTTGGTAGCTCCAAATCTGATAGCTGTAATCTTCGGAAAAACCGGTGATTGTTACCGCTATTTTATTATCTTCAAGGGACTTAATTTCCATAGAAGTTTCTGCCCATTGGGCGGTATAAGTTGTGTCTTGGGTAGCTTGGACAATTTCCGGTGACCAACCCTTGAAGGCATAACCTACCCGCCTTACGGTAGGTGGAATCGGCATTTCACCCTGCCTGACTTCAAGGCTTGCCCCGCCTTGGCCGCCGTTGGCGTCAAAGGTGATGGTGTAATCGTTCGCAGGGTCCCATTTTGCATAGAAAATAACATTTGAAGAACTAATGGTATAGGGCCAGGTAAGCGCTTGGCTGTATTGGTCATCTTCATACCAACCGGCAAAATCGTAGCCGGTTCTTGTAGGTTGGGAAGGCTCGGAGATTTGTGTGCCCAGCACATTTGTGATGCTGTCAACAGCAGACCCGCCCTTGCTGTGGAAGGCGACCGTGTAGTAGTTTGGAGCCCATTGGGCGTATAGGGTTGAGGAAGAACCGCTTGTTTGACTGAGGTTCATCACAAGCTGTTGGTCGTTATAATCAGTACCGGAGCCGTCAGCTGCGGTGTTCCAGCCGGCAAAGGAGTAGCCGGTTTTTGAGAATTCATTGGCTGTGAGCGCTTGGGGGGCATTGTAATTGTGCCCGGAGGAGACAGTGGAGCCGGAGTCGCTACCGTTGCCATCATAGTTTATTGTATAAGTATTGGGGGTCCACTTGGCGTAGAAGGTTACATTTGTTCCGATTGTGTGAGGCCAGGAAACCGCCTGGCTAAGTTCTTCATCCGTAAACCAGCCGACAAAGCTGTAACCTTCCCTAGTGGGTGCCGTAGGTTGGGAAACCACTTTTCCGTCATCATCAGTGATTGGATCCACCATACTTCCACCGTTGGTCATAAAGCTAATTGTGTGCTGGTTTGAAGACCATTGGGCAACACAGACTAAATCTTGAGCAGGCATATAGGTCGGAACTTGAGGATGCCAACCGCTAAAGATATAGCCCGCTTTAGTCGGGGCGGCCGGAGCTGTAAGAGCGGAGCCGAAAATTTGGGTGATTGAATCGACAGAGCTTCCACCGGCGGAATCAAAGGTGATTGTATATTCTTTGGGTGACCATTGGGCGTAAAGGGTTACATTTGCCGTATCCATGGGGCCGTAGGAGGCCTTGTCCGCATAAGAATCACCGCTGCCATCGGCCTTGGTGTTCCAAGCGTTGAAGCTGTAGCCCGTGCGGCTGTAGTTGTTTTCATTTAGGGTTGCGGTTGAGTTGTAGTCTATAAATTGGTTGCTCATGCTTCCGTCGCCGCCATTGGCGTTAAAGCTGATGGTATATTGATTAACCGTCCACTTGGCATGAAGGGTTGTATCTTCCGTAACGGTGTAAGGCCATGTGACAGCTGTTGTAAGCCCGGAATCGCTATACCAGCCGGCAAAGCTGTGGCCGGTTTTGGTTGGAGTTTGAGGTGGCGCTATCTGAGTTCCATAATCTTCCGTCACGGAAGGCACGGAAGAGCCGCCGTTTGAGTTAAAGGAAATTGTAAAGCTGTTGTTTTGCCATTGGGCGTAGAGGGTGATGCCGTCAGTGCCCATATTAAAGTTGACTTTGTCGGCGTAAGCGGTTCCGCTACCGTCGGCCTTAGTGTTCCATCCGGTAAAGATATGACCGGTCTTAGTAAAGCTGTTAGCTTTAAGCGTAGCGCTAGACCCGGCTTGGATTGTTTGAGCAGCCATATAACCGGAACCGGTGTTTGAGTCAAATACAAGATTGTTTTGTTTGTATTCAAGGTTTTCCACGGCAAGTTGTAATTCTTGAGCGCAGTGGTCAAGGTAGGGTTGGTATAAAACATTGTAGTTAGAATTTTTTGCGTTAGTTGCCGCTGTTATAGCCAAGTTAAGGGAGTTTTTAGAGGTCGGGGTAAAATAATCTTGGTCTTGCTTCCAGTGGGCAAGCTTGGCGTTATAAGAGCTATCACCGTTGGCAATGGCCGTTAGGCTTGTATCAAGTGGTTTAACAGTTGAGCGATAATAGGTGTTACCCAGACCCGTGTCTAAATATTCAACCGTAGATGAGTTATAGTTAGCGCCTGCTAAGGTAAGGTTGCTGTAATGTGAATTAAGATTTGTCGAAACGCTGTTAATTTCAGCTTGAGTTTTTCTGGGATTATTCACGGCTTCCCAGGCGTTTTTATAGGCCGTTTCATAGTTTGACCAGCCGGAGGAATAGTACCATTCTTGCGGGTTTTTGCCCTTGGCAGTGTTAGTAATACCACCGTTAGACACATCGGTTCCATTGGCTGTTTTTATAGTTGTGACTTTTTTTGCACCGGTAACGGTCTTTAAGTCAGTACCGATTTTATCATTTAGGTTTGTTCTCAAAGAGCCTTTGTCAACGACAACAATCTCGATTAATTGAGCGGCGTAGTGTTGAATCCAGTTGATATCATTTCCGGTTCCTTCCGTGTCCCCTTTACCTGTCCATTGGTTAATAATGGTGTAGGTTCCGGCTGCTCCTGTCCCTTGAAAGTTTGAAGTGGTCTGCATACCGGCCGTTTTAAATCCGCCGCCTGATGAAACTGTACCGTCTTTAGGCCCGGTGGGAGCCAAGGCCGCCCAAGAAGTGGGTCCGCTGACCCCTAAGTCGTTGTCGGTACTGCCGCTATAAGTGGCGTTTCCGTCCCGAGTATGAACTGTTTCCCAGGTAAGGTCACCGGATTGGTAACGAATTGCCTTGTGGATTAAGAAATGCATACGGACATTATTGTCCTCAAGACTGGAAACACTTGAGTCACGGTATATGGTCGCCTTGCCCCTATGGTTGTCACCGGGGTATGGGGAGACACCGTTTGCCAATTCTCTGTCACCCGCGCTCTGCCTCGGTGGGTCAACCCTTACACTGACCCTGGTAAAGTCAGAGCCGGTTACCGCAACGAATTGGTCTGAATGAGCAAGGTCAACATAACCGGAGCGATAGTCCCCCGAACCGGAAGAAAGGCTTATTTGTTCCCCATAAACCCCGCGGCCTAAGATTCTGGAAATGTAGTTAGAGTCCGCACTCTTTTCCGCACTGCCACCGGCTGCAGCCCACACCCAAGCACCTGCGGGGAAAATAATGTTTTCCACAAAAGAGTAGGTAGTTGTAACATATTCATCTGTAACATCAATACCGGTGTAGGGGTTATTCCAAGTATACTTATATTCAATATCGATTTTCATCAGACTGCCGGCGGGCGCGGTTCCGCTCCTGATTTCCCAAGTCGCCGATTGAGAGTTGTTGAGACTTCCTCCGGTTAAGGTGGCTGAGGCGCTGACACCCGTGCCGGACAGGACAATACTTGTAATAGTAACAGCTTTATCGGAAGAAAAAGAAACAGTAGGCCAATAAGCTGTTTCACCCGCCAAAGCTTGGCTTTGAAAACTGCCCGCAGTTATTTCCGGCACCCCGGACTGGGTTACTTTTTTAATGGTGTTGCCGGGCCCCATTGTTGTGGTTCCCGAAGCACCTACACGGATTACATCCGTTGCATCCAGGGTCACATTGGGCGATGGGCGACGATAGACCGATGGGTCGAACTGCTCTATAGCCTGCTTTTTAGGTGTTTCAAAGGACTTGTCAAAAGTTGTCAGCCCAACCCCGACTGCCGACACAATAAGCGCGGCAACCAAGATAACCCCCAATATTTTTTTGGATAATTTAAACTTTCCCGTTTCTTTAAAATGCATATTTTTCACAATTAAGTACCTACCTATAAGACAGATTTCTTTCAAAATTTAAAACAATTGAAGCAACTGTATTCTATGGTGGTTTCTGGAGACTGACCCTGTTTAAGAGCGAATACACCAATATATGGTAAAGTATATCACCCGATTGTATCAAAGTAAAGCAAGTTAAGAGTTTTTGTAACATAAATCAAAAGAACACCCCCTGAGGGATGTTCTTTTGGAGGCGCCACCCAGATTTGAACTGGGGATCAGGATTTTGCAGACCCTTGCCTTAC
>JAAYSC010000082.1 GCA_012524025.1 Clostridiales bacterium
TGTTTGTATGCCAACCTAAGAGCGTTCTGCCCGGGGCGCTAAAACCTGTTGTGGGTAGGGTCACATCGCTGTCATAGTTCTGGGTAAGAGGACCGTGGGAGCCCGTTGCTCCCGTGCCAATCGCTTCGTTCTTGTCAAAATAGACCTTGTATTGGTTTATCTGCCAGACTGCATAGAAATTCACTATGCCGCCCGGATTGGATGTTAGGTTATTTACCGACTGGCCATCGGTATAGGTCGGGCTTGTGGCTCCCGAATCGGTAGACCAGCCTATGAAGCTGTGGCCTACCTTGCTAAATCCGTTTTCGGTCAGGCCGGAAGGTGTATCATAGATATGGCTTGAAGTGCCCGTTGTGCCCGTTCCGCTGTTAGCATCATACTGAACCGTGTAAGAGTTAGGGGACCACTTGGCGTAGAGGGTAACAACGGCTCCCTGGGAAGTGGCTAAATTATTAACATTCTGGCCGGCTGTGTAGACCACATCACCGCCTGCACTTGTAGCCCAACCTGCAAAAGTATAGCCGGTTTTGCTAAAGGCATTCGCCTTGAGATTTTGTGCTGCATTATAGGTAAACTCTTGATTGGTCATGCTGCCCGTACCGGTATTGGCATCAAAGGCTACATAATATGTATTAGCCTGCCATTGGGCTGTGTAGCTGGCAGGACCCGTCGCCGGAATAATTTCCGGGCTCCACTCCGTAAAGGTGTATCCGGTACGAGTACCTGCGGAAATCGGTGTGGGTGTAGAGCCATGTTCGGCCTGGTTGGCACCGCCACCCGTACCGCCATTGGCCAGCCAACTGATTGTATAGGATTTGATTTCCCACTGGGCATAGAGGGGCACCGTTACATTGCCGACTAAGGCAAGGTTCACTACTGTTTCTTCGTCATTGTAGTGGGTTCCCGTACCATCGGCGGCATCGTTCCAACCGTTGAAGTTGTAACCCGTCCGGGTGTAGTTGTTTTTACTGAGCTTCTTGCTCACGCCCACGGTGTGGAAGGAGTTAGTCATACTGCCGCCATCCGAACCGTTGCCCAAATACTGAACCTCATACTGCTGGGCTACCCAGACTGCATAGAGGGTTACATTACCGTTGTTGGTCGCAGTCAGGTTGCTGACGGATTGTTCATCTTGGTAGGCCACGCTACCGTTGGTAGATGTGGCCCAACCCATAAAGGCATAGCCCGTGCGGGTATAGGTGTTCTTGCTCAAGGCCTTGGAAACATCATAAGTATGGCTGGATTGAGCCATTGCTGTTCCGCCGTCAGAGCCGTTGCCGTCATAGGTTACCTTGTAGGTGTGAGGCGTCCACTGGGCATAAAGGCTTGTATCTACACCGCCCATGGTAAACTGAGCACCCGAAGTATAGCTGGTCCCGCTTGCATTTGCGGCTGTATTCCAATTATTGAAAGTGTAGCCTGTGCGGGAGAAGGGAGCCGTTGCCGGTAGGTTAATAGTGCTGCCCGCTTCGACCAAAACGCTTTGCGTCGGTCCGCCGCTAAAGTTGGCGTTGTAGGTAAGGTTATATTCTGCATAAGCAAGATTATTTATGGCATCATGCAATTCTTTCGCCGCTAAATCAACATAGGGCTGATATAGCACATTATAGTTAGCTGCCTGCACGGCTTGCGCATCGGCAATAGCCGCTTCAAGTGCCGATTTGCTCGAAGCCGTATAGTAGTTGTAGGTACCGGTTTTCCAGAATTTAAGTTTTGCGTTAAAGTTTGTATCGGCATTATTTATGGCCGACAAAGTCGTGTCAATGGGCTTAACGCTTGAGCCGTAGTAGGTGTTTCCCTGACCGCTGCCCAAATTTTGATTAGTGCTGTTGGAATAATTTGCCCTTGCCAAAGTCAAGCCGGCATATGGGCTATCCATCGCATTTACGGCGCTGTCTATGCTAGCCTGGCTGGTATTTGGCTTTTGCATCTGAAGCCAACCGGTTTCATAGGTCGATTTCCAAGTAGACCAACCGGCACTGTAGTACCATGCTTGAGGGTTTTTACCCTTATTTGTGTTAGAGATACCACCACTTGTGGGATCTGACCCGTTAGTCGTTACAATTGTCGTAACATTCTTGGCTCCGGTCACTGTTTTGTTTGTAATCCCTATTTGGGTGTTTAACTTGCTGCGCAGATTGTTTTTATTATAAGTGATTACCTCAATAAGTTGAGCTAAGTAGTGCTGTATCCAGTTTGTCGCCGAGGGAGTGCCTTCAGATTTTCCCTTGCCGGTCCATTGGTTTATTAGAGTGTAGGTGCCGGCAGCGCCCGATCCCTCAAAGTAAGAAGTAATCTGCATACCGGTAGTTTTAAAGCCACCCCAAGTGCCACCCGATGAAACCGTACCGTCTTTGGGTCCGGTGGGCGCCAAGGCAGTCCAAGACCCTGCATGACTTGTGCCTAAGTCGTTGCCGGTACTACCTTTATAAGTGGCATCCCCGCTGCGCAGATGAACCGTCTCCCAAGTAAGGTCAACCCCGGCCCTAATATCTTTATGAATCAAGAAGTGCATGCGGACATTATTGTCTTTAAGGCTGGAAAGACCGGAGTCACGATAAATAATCGCTTTACCCCTGTGTTGATCACCGGAGGTATAGGCCGAAGTACCGTTTGCCAATTCTCTGTCCCCTGCTCCTTGCCTTGGGGGGTCAATCCTTAGCGTAGATCTGGTAAAATTAGCATCGGTTACGACAACAAATTGGTCGCTATGGGCAAGATCGATGTAGCCCGAACGATAATCACCACTTGAGGAAGAAAGCTGTTGCAAACCCCCGTAAACCCCACGGCCGATGATTCTGGAAATATAGTTGGTGTCTGCAGCATTGTTCGCATCGCTACCACCGGCCGCAGCCCAGACCCAGCCACCGGCCGGGAAAATAATATTTTCAACATAGGAATATGCCGTTGTCACATATTCATCGGTAACACTGGCACCCGTGTAGGTATTGTTCCAAGTATAGGTGTATTTAATATCTGCCTTCAGCAGGTTGCCGGCTGTTGCCGTCCCGCCTTGAATTTGCCAAGTTGCCGACTGCGTGTTGTTGAGGTTACCGCCCGTGTGGGTTACACTGGCACTGACCCCGGTGCCCGACAGAGTAACTCCCGTAATATTAACAGCCTTGTCGGAAGCGAAGGTGATGGTGGGCCAGTAGGCTGTTTCACCCGCTAAAGCCTGACTTTGGAAGGAGCCGGCCGTAATTTCGGGAATACCCGATTGGGTAGCTTTTTTGATGCTATTACCCGGACCCATGGTTGTGGTACCGGAGGCACCCACACGGATAACATCGGTAGCATCAATAGTCACATTTGGCGCCGGCCTGCGGTAGGTTGAACCGTCAAAGGTCGGTAGGTTCGCCTGTTCGATATCGGGCGCTTCCATCCTCCTGCTACCAAAGCCCACCCCGGCTACCGAGGCAATAAGAGCCACGGTCAGGATTATGCCCAGTCCTTTTTTTATTTTGTCAATCGTTCTTGTACTCATGTGATCGTCCCCTCACAGATAGTTCTCACTTAAAACTCATGAATCCAAAATTTACGCTATAGACCTCAATTACAAGTAGATGTCAAGTTCAAAATACAGCTCTTTTAAGACATTTAATGATTGGTAATTTTAAGAAATAATTATCGCCATTATCGAATATATACACGACTATACTATACCAATCACGACTATACTATACCAATAGAATAAAGGTTTTGTCAACTTTTTTCGACTTTTATTTGGTTTTTATTTCTTGTTTGGACGATTTCTTTGGTTTTGCTTGCTCGAGAGGCCATAAATCATAGCTCTTGTTGACAAAATGTCGGATTTTGCAATATACTTTAATTTGACATTCCGCCTTCTTTTTTAGTCTTTTTATAAGGAGTCCTTCCTATGGCAAAAAAGTCTGATTTGCTTAAATACCTTTACCTTGAGCTGCCTATTTTTATAATATTGGCAGTCGGCCTACCTTTCACCCAATATGCCGGCCTTGGGGCTTTGTTTTTATTACAAAGCTTTGCCGTCAGCCTGTTTTTCGGTTATATCTTTCGTAAGTTTGAAAAATTAAATAAATTTTTGTTTTTGTCGCTTACCGGTTTACTTGCCTCCGGCTTTCACAAAAATCTTTTTTTGAATTTCGGCCACAGCGCTTTGGGGCGGGTTATGAAGGCTTCTGCCTTTTTAATTTATTTGTTGGCCTTGCTCTTGCTTGATCTTAATCCTAAATTTTTAAAAGAAGAAAGGTATTTTTCCCCCTTACTTACTTTGCTTGCTTGCGCCGCCGCCTTGCTTTGGCCTCCTTTCTTCTTTTTCTATCTGCCCGTCTTACTCATAATGGCCGCTTGTCGAGGCCTTTCTCAAAAGCCTGCTCGGGGCTCGGGTCTACTTCACCAAAGCTCATGGTTTGCCCCGCCCTTGTTTTTTATTTTAATTGTTCTTGTCGGCTTTTTCACAAAGAAGCCCGCTTTTATTTTCATTTCACCCAAATACCTGCACGCAAATGACCTTCTCTTGATAGTAAAAAGCCTGGTAATTTCTCTTCCCCTACTAATGTTTATTGCTGTTTCATGGAAAAAGCTTTGGAACAATGAAAAAAATGAAAAAAAGCGTCGCCTCCTAACATTTGCTCTTTTGCACCCGCCGGCCGTCCTTCTTTTATCCTTGTTTTTCTCTTACCCCAACACCGACAGCCGCTCTTTTCATATAAGTGCCCTTGTTTTTGGTCAACTATGCCTTTTGGTTTGCTTCACCCATTGCATTCCCGGCCAACAAAGCGAGCCTTTAGAAGACTTTGCCGACTCGCTCACAAAAAAGCCCTTGCTACTACTTGCATCGCTGGTTTACATGCTAAAGGCTTGGAATTTTTTTAACCCCTATTAGCCGACCGATCGGTTCGGTGCTTCCTTGACAGCCGGGCCCTTTGGTATTAAAATGTAATAGAATTATGTTAGTATGCGGATTTTGTTGGCTTGGTTTTATTTTGTCGTTGATGGAGTTTTATTTTGCTTTATATTGACGAATCTTGTGTTTTTTGTAATGAAAAGTTTTTATCCGGGGACGATGTTGTCGTCTGCCCGGATTGCGGTAGCCCCCACCACCGCCATTGCTGGCTGGCAGAAGGGGCCTGTGCCAATGCTTCCTTGCACGCCGACGGCTACCTTTGGCAGCCCAACCAAAAAGAGCAAGCACTTTCGCCGGAAACTGCCGCAAGTGACTTGACTTGCGCTGTTTGCGGTGCCAAAAACGCCAAAGGCAGCGCCGACTGTGCCCGCTGCGGTAACACAATTTACGGGCCGGACGGTCAGCCCCAAACCCGGGGCAGGGAACAAGCTACCCAGCCCCCTTCCGGCGGACCGATGAACAAGAAGCTAATAGCTTTCCTAAAAGAGTTCCCGCCAACAGAAAAAATCGGCAAGGTCAGCGCCAAAGAATTAGCCGTATATGTTCAAATCGGCGCTAAGCGCTATATCAATAAATTCAGGAAAATCGAAGCCGGCCAAAAAAAGCTCTCCTGGAGCTGGCCCGCCTTTTTCTTCAGCCCCTATTGGTTTTTTTATAGAAAGATGTACCGCCAAGGCGGAATATTTTTAGGCTTGAGCTTTGCATTTTCGCTCCTCTTTTCCGAACCCTTGGCCAAGGTTCGGCAAATAATCGATACCCTTCCGCCAGTGCCGGAAATGACCGCCTTGGACTATGAACAGTTTTCTGCCCTTTTGGCGGAATATTCGGGTGTAATAATACTTGCCTTTGGCCTGGGCCTGCTTTTGCGCCTAACGGCCGCATTGATAGCCGTCCCTCTCTATAAAAAGAAGGCAACGGACGATATTTTAGCCCTCAAGCGCTATAACCACTCCCCCCCTGTTTTGGATAGGCACATTTTAAGGCGGGGCGGTACCTCGGGCCTTGGTCTTATCGGCGGTGTTCTTTTAAACGACTTGCTCTGGCTACTTGTCAATTTCTTTACCAGGTAGCCGGCCGGTGTTTTCCTTGATAAAACATTAAAACAAGACATATAAGGAGTATTCGACATGAAAGTTAAAAAAGCTATTATCCCCGCAGCCGGGTTGGGTACCCGGGTTTTACCCGCTTCCAAGGCCGTCCCAAAAGAAATGCTCAACATTGTTGACAAACCGGCTATTCAATACATTGTTGAAGAAGCCGTAGCCGCCGGTATTGAAGACATTTTGATTATCACCAACCGCGGCAAGGGCGTTATCGAAGACCATTTTGATTATGCCTTTGAGCTTGAGGCGGGCTTGGCCGGCAGACCCGACAGAGCGGACATTTTGGCTCAAGTGAAGGCTGTTGCCGAACTTGCCAATATCTATTTTATTCGTCAAAAAGAAACAAAAGGCCTGGGGCACGCTATTTTGACCGGTAAATCCTTTGTCGGTAACGAGCCTTTTGCCGTTCTTTACGGTGACGATGTTATAATTTCAGAAGATCCGGTTATCGGCCAACTCAGCCGCACTTATGAAGAATTCGGCAAGGGCGTTGTGGGTGTTAAAGAAGTGACCAGGGAACAAATCAAAATGTACTGCACCTTGGATGTTTCCCCACTCAAAGGGCGGGCTATGAACTGCCATTCAATCATTGAAAAACCTACGGACGAACAAATTATGAGCCTTTACGCTATTTTAGGCCGCGTTATACTGCCACCGGAAACTTTTGGTATGTTGGAAGAAGGTATAGCCAAGCTTGAAAGCGGTGAGTTTTACTTGACCGATGCCATGAGCGACCTGGCCAAGGATGACAAGCTTATCGCTTATGACTTCGACGGCATCCGTTATGATATGGGCAACAAATTAGGTATTATGCAAGCAAACTGCGAAGTGGCCTTGACCCACCCCGAGATCGGTGAAGATTTCAAAGCTTACTTAAAAGAACTTGCCAAGGGCCTTTAAATAAAATAGGCTCCGTTGACGAAAGAAGGGGTTTTATGTCGGCCAAAAAAATGCTGACCGGGGGCTTAAAAAAGATCGCATCAGCCCCCCGTTCTAAAGTTAAAAAGGGGCCCCAGGCCCCACCTTTGCCCACCGGCGAATTTGATGCCATAAAAAAACCGGCTTCGGATTTTTTTTCAGCCGGTTTTGGCAAGGCAACTATTATTCCGCCCGATTTGTTGAGACGAAAATATTATGTTGCAGGTTACAACATCAATAACCCAGCAAAAGGGATTTTGGATATACCCCATGCCCACGCACTCTGGCTTGATGATAACTCGGGCCGGGGTGCGGTCGTTTTTGTTTCTTTGGATGCCGTAGGCATGTTAAAAAAGGATGTGGAAACCGCCAAGGCCTCCATGGCAGAGTTTTTAGAGGAAAAGGGCTGCCGCAACATCAACATTATTTGTACCCACAGCCATGCCGGGATTGACACCATGGGCCTTTGGGGTCCTCTCCCTAAAACCGGCCGCGACCCCAAGTATATGGAAGTGGTTTTCGAGGGCATCAGGCAGGCTGTTGAGTCCGCCTACAAGGACTGCCGGGAAGGCTCCTTCTATTTGGGCAGGGTTGAAGTAGAGGGTATGCAGAAGGATATCCGAACCCCCGAAGTCTTTTCCAAGACCCTGACCAGGCTCCGTTTCGAGCCTCGGGATGGCAGCAGAGATATTTACTTTATAAACTTTGCGGGGCACCCCGAAACCTTAGGTAGCAAAAACTCCTTGGTTTCTGCGGATTTCCCCGCCTATTTGAGAAAAAAGATTTATGATACCAACAGAGCGGAAACAGTCTATTGCGTGGGTGCTATAGGCGGTATGATCACCATGCACACCCATGACGGTGACAAGGTTGAATCCACCAAGAAAATCGGCCGAGATCTGGCAGACTTTGTGCTAGCCATTAAGGACGAAGAAAAGCTTGAAGCCAAGGTTAACTATCTCAAACAAGAGTTTTATGCGGATGTAGACAACTTCGTACTTATGTTGGCTGCCAAGACGGGCATTCTCAAGGCGGACAGACACATACAAAAGAGCAGTACTTACGGCTATGTTTTAAAATCCGAAATGACATATTTTGAAATCGGCTCTTTGTCAATGTTGCTTTTGCCCTGTGAGATCTTCCCCGAGCTGGTCTTTGGCGGCTATTTAAGTGCAGAGGAATCGGCCACAGGTTTGGGTCCGGAAATTAATCCGACCCCGCTGACCGAGATTGCGGGTGAGAAAGAGCTCTTGGTTTTCGGCTTGGCCAATGATGAACTGGGCTATGTACTGCCACCCAATGACTTTATACTGGCAGAGGGTATCCCTTATTTGGACAGAGTAAGGGACAGGCACGACCGCAATCATTATGAAGAGACCAACTCCATGGGCCCCAAGACGGCAGAGATTTTAGCCGATGTTTTTGAAGATATGATAAAAACCGTTAGGGCCGTCGATAAGTAGGAGGGCTTTATTTTGAAAAAGACTTTTTTAAAAATTGTTTCTGTTTTTCTGGCCTTTGTTATTCCGCTTCTTGTTTTCACGGCCTGTGGTAGGGGTGACGGCGGCAAGGCGCCCCCACCCGGCAAATGGGTTGACGCCATTGAACAAGACGGTGACGCTTTCACCACCATGAGCCAAGAAGAACTAATAGAAATGGCCAAGGGTTTCTTGGGCCCGGATTCCGATTGGGACGGTGACTTTTCTAAATTAGACGACGAGCAAAAACGCCTGCTTAACCGTGCTTTCAAAAAAGCCGGATACGAAGTCCAAATAGACCAAGAAGGTTTTAAACTTTTAAGGGACCCTCTCCCGGCCCTGACCGACACTTATGACACAAGCCCCCATACCGGCGGACCGGTGCTTTCGGGTGCTTCGCTTACAGGGCTTGAGGCCTTTGGCGGCTGTGGCAATGCTATGTTTGACCGCCTGGTGGCAACTCAAGACGGTGGTTTTGTGGCCTCCGGATTTTTCGCTGCGGCCACGGGCGATTGTGACCGCGCCGACCCCGACTGGACCGGCCAGAAGGCCATGCTGGTCAAGTACGACAAGCAGGGGAAAATTGAATGGAAAGAGTTTATCGGCGGTGACGGCGGCGGGGTTAAAGTCCGTGCCTTGACACAATTAAAAGATAAAAGCATTTTGCTGGTCGGTGAAACTGCTTCGCCCGCCTTGGGTGCCTTGGATGACAGCATCACCGATGCCCTCCTTGTGAAGTTTTCTATAACCGGCAAAAGACAATGGCTCAAAACTTTGGGCGGAGCCCGTGCCGAATCTTTCAGCAGCCTGGCCGCAACACCCGACGGTGGTTTTGTGGTCGGCGGTAAGACCGAATCTTCCGACGGCTTCTTCAAAGGGCTTGACGAGGGGAAGATCAGTGCGGTTTTATTAAAATTTGATAAAAATGCAAACTTAAAGTGGAAGCGAGTTTTAAGCGGCAGTAGGCACAATGCCTTTGAAGGCATAGCCGTAAACGATGAGGGAACAATTTTTACTGTTTGCAGGACAATGTCCAACGACGGGGACTTCAGCGGTGTCGCCGGCCGCGGCGGCGCCGACAGCCTACTTTTGAGCTATGGCAAGGGGGGCGAGTTTAACTGGGTTCGCTCTTTTTCCGGCAGCGGCAATGATGAGCTCACAGCTATAACCCCTTCGCCCGACGGCGGTTGCGTTATTGCCGGCAAATATAATATTAACATAAAAACCGACGGTAGCTTTGCCCCTTACCATAACGCCGGCTCCTATGACGCCTTTGTTGTTAAGTATAGTAAGGAAGGGGCCGTAAAGTGGGCCAAGCCTTTAGCCGGATTTAAAGATGAAGAGATTACAGGTATAACTGCAATCAAGGGCGGTTATGCTGCCGTTGGCACCACATCTTCAGCCAACAGGGATTTTGTTGACATGGGTAATAAGGGAGGGCGCGACGGCTTCTTATTCCTCCTAAACGAAAACGGTGCAAAAATGCAACTTTCCGCCCTTGCGGGTACCGCGGAAGATGTGCCCAGGGCCGTTTCATCTTATGACGGTGAGAGCTTTTTCGTAAGCGGCGGCAGTAATTCTTCCGATTTGTTTTTTGCCGGTTTAAAGCCACCCGTTGTCAAGCAAATTTTCAACTGCTTTGCAGCTTCTTATCAGGTCACTTTGGGCGAAGAATAAAGTAAAAAAGACAAAAAAGTCTGCGCTCAAAAAGAGCGCAGACTTTTTTCTTATTATTAAAAATGTTTACTTGCCGGGTATGAAGGCCTTGTGGACGGCAGCCACCGCCCTGTCGGCATCCTCGACATCTATGAGGACAGATATTTTTATTTCACTGGTTGAAATCATTTGAATATTTATATCGTTTTCAAACAAGGCACCAAACATTTTGGAAGCGGTACCCGGGTGCGTTTCCATACCCGCACCCACTATTGATACTTTGGCCACATCCGTATCGCACAAAACTTCTTTTCCACTCAAAAAATCCAAGGAATCGTTAAGGGTTTCAAGCACTTCTTCTGCCTTTTCCTTTGAGACCGTGAAGGCAATGTCTTTGGTCCCGTCACGGCCTATGGATTGTAAAATAATATCAACATTAACATTGCGCGCGGCAAGTTTTCCAAAAATTTTAAAGGCTATACCGGGCACATCCGGCACACCGATTATTGATATTCTTGCGACATTTGCGTCCTTGGTAACTCCTCTGATCAACATTTTTTCCAAAATTGCCGCCTCCTTTACTAATGTTCCGGGGATCTTGTTTTGGTTTGACAAAACTTCAAGTTCCACATTATATTTTTTTGCCATTTCAACCGAACGATTATTGAGAACTTGGGCACCCAAGGTTGCCAGTTCCAACATTTCGTCATATGATATTTCGGCCAGTTTTTGGGCCGCTTCCACCTTGCGGGGGTCGGCCGTGTAAATGCCGTCAACATCTGTGAAAATCTGGCATTTGTCCGCACCCAAGGCGGCGGCAATCGCAACCGCGCTGGTGTCTGACCCGCCGCGGCCCAAGGTGGTGATATCATCATATTTGCAGATACCTTGAAAACCCGCAACAATAACTATATTTCGCTTATTTAATTCCATCTTCAGCCGCTCTGCCCTAATGGTTTTAATCCTGGCCCGACCGTAGTGGGAATCGGTTTCAAAACCCGCCTGCCAGCCCAAAAGCGAGGTGACCGGGTAATCCAATTTTTCAATAGCCATGGCCAAAAGAGCTATTGAAATTTGCTCACCCGCAGTGAGCAAAACATCCATTTCCCTCAAAGAAGCTTTTTCGTTTATTTCTTTAGCCTTGTCAATGAGGTTGTCCGTAGTATCGCCCTGGGCGGAAACAACCACCACAACATCGTTGCCGGCCTTATAAGTGTCCGTAATAACTCGCGCCACATTCATTAGGCCGGTGGCATCGGCCACGGAGCTCCCGCCGAATTTTTGTACAATCAGTCCCATCTGTTCCTCCACTGCCATATCCTTGACCAAGGTCGGTTTTATTTAATAGTCGGTGATTCTTATAAAAGAAAGTACCTCTGCGCTTGTGAGCCTTTCCATAAGCCCGACCAAGTCTTTTTCCGCCATAAGACCCGTTATAAAAGCAAATTCACCCTCGAGCGCATCCTGCCTTGTAAGCGGTTGGGTTTGACCGAAAAGGCTCTCAACCTCTTTTAGGGCTGCGACCATATTTTGGGTTTGGCACCTGATGTAGGCGGCCGTTTGAGTCAGCTTGTAATCTGCAACATAATCATCGCCGCCGTCTTCCCAAGCTATGAGCTTTTTGCTGTTACATTGGCCGGCAATATCTATAACATCGGCAACAACAGCGCTGGCTGTCGGCATTTTTCCTGCCCCTCTTCCATAAAAGACAACATCGCCCGTAGCGTCACCGCGCACCAAAATTGCATTAAAGACACCTTCAACACCGGCCAGTTGGCTGTGACCTTCAACCAAGGCCGGGCTGACCATGGCTGTTATACGGCCGTCATCAAGCTTTTTTGCCCTGCCTATGAGCTTGATTGCCCCGCCCCAAGTTCGGGCGTATTCCACATCGGCAAGATCGATTTTAGTAATGCCTTCCGTATAAACTTGCTCGGGATAAACATGCCTTCCAAAACTCAAGGAAGAGAGGATACAAATTTTCCTGCAAGCGTCGTGGCCTTCAACATCGGCCGTAGGATCTTTTTCGGCATATCCTTTTTCTTGGGCCAGTTTGAGGGCATCGTCAAAGCTCATGGCATCGTTTATCATACGCGTGAGTATAAAGTTGGTGGTACCGTTGAGGATGCCGGCAATTTCTTTTATTTCGTTTGCGGCCAAGCACTGGTTGATGGGCCTTATGATGGGGATCCCCCCGCCTACGCTCGCCTCGAATAAATAACTCACATTCATTTGATCGGCTACTTTTAAAAGTTCATAGCCCTTGGCGGCCACAACTTCCTTGTTGGAAGTTACCACGCTTTTGCCGGCCTTGAGGCAGGCTAAGGTGTATTCATAGGCCGGGCTCATGCCACCCATGGTTTCGACAACGATCCCAACTTCACTGTCATTTAAAATCGTCTCAAAATCTTTGATTATCAAACCTTCGTTTGGGTCGCCGGGGAAATCCTTGACTTCTAAAATGTATTTTAGATCAAGGCCGGGTTGTGTGCTTTTTTTAATTATGTTAGCGCGGTTTTTATTTAAAAGCTCGGCAACGCCGGAACCGACCACCCCATAGCCCATTATTGCTACCTTCATGTTTACCGCTCCTCATTCCTCATTTTATATTCAGTACATTTTAGCACAAAATCAGACTATAATAAAGCCCCGAAAAAGCAATTATGACTTTAAGCCGGCAATTGCCTTTTTAGGACATATAAATTATAATGTTGTCATAAGAGATAACAAGCCCCGTGATTTTTGAGGTGACATATGCAAGAGCTCAAACAACGCAAAAACTTCATGATTAATATCGCCTTTGCTTTTACATTGGCGGCGCTTTACTATATTTTCATGCGCTGGGCTTTCTGGCTTTTTTTACCCTTCATTTTTTCCTTCTTTATAGCCACCGCCTTGCAAAGGCCAATTGGGTTTTTAAGCGCAAAAACCAAACTTAAGCACAGCGCTGCCGCCATAATTTGCGTGGGTCTTGTTTTTTTAGTCATAGCCCTTTTGGTGGGTTTGGTAGGTTTTCAACTGGGCCAACAAATGCGTGGACTTTTTAGAAACATCGGCAGTTTTCTTGAAAATCCGGAATCTTCTTACGAAAAAATTGAAGGCAGCTTAATGAGCTTTTTGACACATATTCCCACCGGCTTGGCAAGCAATCTCGGCGACCAAATTAAATCTTTTTTCAGCAATCTGCGTGAAAACAGTGGGGGCTTTCTACAACTCCCCCTTTTGTCTGCCCCCTTGGGCGGTGTCTGGTCCACAGCCAAGGCCCTACCTGAATTTGTTGTCGCGGTTGTTATTGCCGTGGTTTCCTGCTTTTTCATGGCTGTGGATTATCCGACTCTTTCGAGAGCGGTAAAGCGCAGGTTGAGCCCACAAAAACTCACCGCCTTGGTGACGGCCAAGGGGGCTCTGGCATCCGCCATCGGCGGCTTGCTCAAAGCCTATGCGATCATAATGTTCATAACTTTCAGTGAAATGGTAATAGGCCTTAATATTTTACGAGGGCTCGGCCTCTTTAAGTCTGACTATTTATTGGCCACCGCCCTGGTTGTTGCCTTGGTTGATATAGTGCCCATTTTGGGTACGGGTACAATTTTAATACCCTGGGGCATTTTCTCACTTTTAACCGCTAAAACCGGCCTCGGTGTGGGCCTCTTGATTTTGTATGTCATAATTTATATTATCAGGCAAGGCATTGAACCGCGCTTGGTCGCCGGCAGTTTAGGGTTACCTGCTACCATAACAATCATTGGCATGTATATAGGTGCTAAACTTTTCGGGTTTATCGGTCTTTTTGCCGTCCCTATCACATTCATTCTCATAAAAGTCTTAAATGATGAGGGGTTGATCACTCTGCCCGCCCGCTTCTTCAATGCCAAAAATGTCGAATCACCTCAAGGCAGTCGAGATAGTGAGGCAGATAATGCGACCGAAGAAGAAAAGAGCAAGGATGAGAGCAAGGCCGATTTATAGTTTTTGCCGGGGTTTTGTCAAAAAAGTGTTGACGCCTTGTGAGCTTTATGCTATATTATCTTGGCGCCTAGCTTGCTGGTGTAGCTCAGTTGGCAGAGCAGCTGATTTGTAATCAGCAGGTCGGGGGTTCGAGTCCCTCCACCAGCTCCACTTAAAAGCATATAAATCTTAACCGGATTTGGGAGAGTACCCAAGTGGCCAAAGGGAACAGACTGTAAATCTGTCGTCAGTGACTTCGGCGGTTCAAATCCGTCCTCTCCCACCAAAAAAAGCACTTCTGAAAAGAGGTGCTTTTTTCATTTATTTGTACACCACCAATTTTAAGGCGTACTGTAAACTTAAATGAAAGTTGAAGACCCGAAACCTTTGGTGGTACAATGTTCTACGTCAAAACAAATACCTCCCAA
>JAAYSC010000083.1 GCA_012524025.1 Clostridiales bacterium
TGCTAAAGGTGTTAGCTTTTAGATTTTGTGCCGCATTGTAGGTAAACTCTTGGTTAGTCATGGAGCCCGTGCCGCCGTTGGCGTTAAAGGCTACATAATATGTATTAGCCTGCCATTGGGCTGTGTAAGAGGCAGGACCGGTTGCAGGAACTATTTCCGGGCTCCACTCCGTAAAGGTGTATCCGGTACGAGTACCTGCGGAAATCGGTGTGGGTGTAGAGCCATGTTCGGCCTGGTTGGCACCGCCACCCGTACCGCCATTGGCCAGCCAGCTGATTGTATAGGACTTGATTTCCCACTGGGCATAGAGGGGTACCGTTACATTGCCTACCAAAGCAAGGTTCATTACGGTTTCTTCGTCATTGTAGGGGGTACCCGAACCATCGGCGGAATCGTTCCAGCCATCGAAATCATAGCCGGTGCGGGTGTAGTTGTTCTTATTTAACTTCTTGCTCTGACCCACGGTGTGGAAGGAGTTAGTCATACTGCCACCGTCCGAGCCGTTGCCGTCATATTCTATCTCATATTGATTTGCTGTCCACACGGCGTAGAGGGTTACATTACCGTTGTTGGTCGCAGTCAGGTTGCTGACGGATTGTTCATCTTGGTAGGCCACGCTTCCGTTGGTAGATGTAGCCCAGCCGCTAAAAGTATGCCCTGTCTTTGTAAAGGTGTTCTTGCTCAACTTCTTGGCTACATCGTAAACATGGTCGGACTGAGCCATGGGGCCGCCGCCGTCAGAGCCGTTACCGTCGTAGGTTACTTTATAGGTGTGGGCAAGCCATTTTGCATAGAGGGTGTGGTCACTCATAGCTGTTACTACGGTGGTTGAAAGAATTTGGCTACCGGAGCCGTTGGTACCTGTGTACCATTCTTGGAAGGTATGACCGGTTCTGACCGGAGTCGGCCAACCGCCCGTACCGGAACCATAGGTTGTGTCATAATCCACCTTGGAACTTGTGGGATTTACAGTTCCGCCTTGCGGGTTGAAAGTAACCGTACTCGTAATGGCATTATAATAATAATTTTGTGTTAGGCTTGAGGTTCTGTCGGGAACCGTTTGAGAGTTGAGGCTGCTTGTATAGCCATCGGCCGTAGTAAGCTCATAACCGGTATAGGAGTTAGGTGCAAAGGTTACAGTGTCACCCGATTCAAAGGCCTGGCTTTCGACAATTGTAGTCTTACCGGTGTTAAATATATGATTCACAGTTGCAGAGTATGACTTTTTAACGAGCTTGTTATAGGCCGTTCCGATAGTATCCGAAATAGACGTAGCTTTTGGATCACCTAAAGTAGTCGAAGCAGCCTTTATGGCGTTTTCATAAGCTAAAAAGTCGGTTGCATTAGTAAAATCCGAAGCTTGTAGGCCAAGCCCGATATAGTCATTGACATTTGTCCTCAAAGTGGCCTTGTTAACTTTGGTAAAGTTTATTCTGACCAGGTTAATGGTGGCATTCCACTCACTGCCATTTTCCATCTTCGCGGCACCTTTTATTACAAAGTTTTCTGTACCTGTGCCGGAAATAGCTTTTGAAAACATTCGTTTCCCGGTTTGGCCACCGACCTTTATTCCGTTACTTACACCCACATTATTGTTATGGGAGCCATCCTTGATAATACCGGCATCCCCGGCAGAGCCATTCGTACCCCACCAAGCATTAAGATTTCCACCGTCCTTACTTTCATCACCGTCTGATTGATAAGTACCATTAGTGTAGTCGGAAACAAACCAGTAGCCCTTTCCGCTCATTCTTTCGGTATCGGTAATAACAAGCCCGTACTTAAAGTTAGGAATTTGTTCAATATTGCTGTAGCGACTGGTGTCAACCGTCAGGGTTGCAATCGGGCTATTTTTTATGACCACAATGTTATCGCCCCCACCCTCTCTGTTTTTGTAGTTGGTACCTCTTCTTGTTGCAGAATTACTAAACCAGTCGGTTACACCATTATTGCCCGGGGCAGTAATGGTCCCAAGCATGGGAGCAAAGACTTTTCCTCCCGAGCGATTACCGCCGTATTCACCGGTTGCAATTGAATGGACACCGGTAGCATAGGTAAAGGCCTGTAAATAAGCCTTAATACCGTCGGATACACCGTCACTGTTATAGGTTCTTATGGCCGAGGCAACAGGTTCAACAAGGGGCGCATAAACCACAGTATAAGCTTTTGCGGTTTTTTGACGGCCGTTTTGGGTGTAATTGGCGGTCCAAGTCAGAACAGTAGTATTTCCTTCCGCAATACCCGAAACCGTTCCCGCTGTTATGGTTTGTGAAACGGAAGATGTGCCGGTCCAATTAAGGGCGGGCGTCATGGAAGAATGCCCGGAGCAAGAAATGGTCACAGAGGTAGCACCCGGGGCATTGAAATAGACACGACCACTGGCTTTATTGTAGGTCTTATCAAGAGCGCCATTGACCGAGCTAACCCTGTCAACAAAATATTGGAAAGTAGTGGCGTTGCCGTTGACAGGTTTTAAATAAATCGTCTCCGGCACATAGAAGGTTACGCCGGTGGAGGTTGAGGACTTGTTTACAACTTCCGCCTGCGGTTGTTCAATGGCTTTCTTGATCGGCCCAAAAGCCGGGTTAACTATAAGGAAAACCAGTGCTATAGCCAACAAAAAGCCTAAAATTCTTTTAGTATTTTTCATATTATTCATTTGGAATCCCCCTATCCGTCTATAAAAATATAAAGCAAAAAAGATACACTTATCCAATTTAATTTTAACATATCAGATAAGTAATATCAACAGTTCAACTATAAAAGACGCTGCTTTTTTTTACATTTCTTATAAATCCGCATATTACTACGCTTTGTTTAAGGCCAGAGGTAAAAGATATCCTTCGAAAACACAAGGGAACCTATCGAGTGTTTTGTAAAATTCGAAAACAGAGCCATAAATACTACAGAAATAAAAATTGCCAATGTCCAAAATTTACTTTGCCAACTCTTACCAACCTCATTAAGAGTTACAATAATGTTTTTTTCTTCTTTGTAATAAAAATAACTGACAAGAACAATTTGAGAAAAAATATTTAGCATGACTAAGTAAACATTGTTGGAGAAAAACGGTAAAACAGGTAGGACAAATAGCGGAAAAACTATGGTTAGCCTATATGTATTTTTTTTCACTTTATTTTTCTCAAGAGTAAATGCCTTAAAAAGAATATAGCTGACTAAAGCTATTAGAGGTAAGATGATAAAATATGAAAAGAGGGCTGTTTTTATGTGGAGGGCTATGTCTTCCGATAGAGAAAAAAATTCCTTCAGGGCTTTAGGGGCAAAAATAAGAAGGCTGATTACTAATAAGATTGATGTTGAAGCTAAAAGGTCTTTAGTGTCCGAAATTTTACTACCGCTGCTTAACTCGTAATAAAAGAACAAAACCAAGGAAGGGAGCAAGGCAAGTAAAGCTTGCGGCCTTGCAGCTATCATAACAAAGCTTAGAAAGGGGATAAACCACCTTAACTTGCCCTTATTCGCCAGCATAAAAATGAGTAAATAGGAGCCTATAGCGACTGCATGCTTTAAACCTTCATATCTGTTGGGCCAATTTTCTAAATAAAAAGCAACATTAGAAACAAAGCCCGCCCAAAAGAATGCAAGAAGGATCTTGATACCGTTTTGAGCCTCTTTTGTTCTTTCTAACTTGCTAAGCCGCCCGCTAATAAAGATACCAAAAATAATTAAGAAGGATATAAAAATAAAGTCTAATCTGAAATTTGGCTCACGAAAAAGAAGATAAGGAACAATAAATTTAGATAGGGCAAAGCCTAAATACAAGATTTCATACCTATATCCCATAACTCTTTTGCCCAAATCTGACAGTCTAACTTTCATTTCATCCTCCAAAAAGCTTTCTTGAATTTATAATCTAAATTATAATACAAAACCTTGTAAATTTAAAGTTCGAAAAGGGCGGGATCGAAATTCAATCCTGCCCTTTACACTTTATTTATATCACTCGTTTAAATCTTTACAAATATATCCTGTCAAACACAATTAAGCCTTTTTCGATAGCCTTTATTAGATTGTAGTCAAAGGCATCAACCGCACCGTCACCGTTGAGGTCTGCCGCCAACATGAAATATTTAGAGCCGTCAAAGTCGGTTTGGAAGGATGCCACAGCTTTGATTAAATCAAAATCAGTCTCATCCACAAGGCCGTCCCCCGTCACATCACCGAAGATAACCACATGGAAGGTTCTTAAAACCACAAGGTTGGAGGAGTCAACGAGCTCTACCTTGGTTGCGGTACCGAACTTGTCCTCATGATAAGTAATTCGCAAGTGGGCATCGCCGATAACTTGGGTGTATTGATTGAGGAAGGCTTCTTCATCAGTGCCCGGCGGTAAGCCATAAATTAGACCTTCTCGCTTATTGATAACAGTTGTGGTGCCGTCCCCGGCAACCAGATCAAGCGTCCCATCATCTTCCAGCCAGACTGCGTACAAGACGGAGTTACGGGGTGGGACTGTGTAGGTTTCAAGGCACTCGGTAATTTCCGCATCAGCTGAATCTGCCCAACCGATGAAGAAGTAGCCCTCCCTATAAAGACTGAAAGCGCTAAGGTCTATTTGAGTGTCAACCGGCTCTGTAAGAGCTGCCGGTGGCTTACCTTCGGCTCCGTTGAGGTTGAAAGTGACTGTATAAGAGCGAGGTTCCCAGACAGCGTAAAGGGTCGCTCCCCCTTCCGGTATACCAAAGGACGAGAGCGGTGTGCTTGCGGTGGGCGAGGTGTTCCAGCCCAAGAAGCGATAACCGGGGCGGGCACTTGAATATCCGCTGGTCGGTAAGATTACGGGAGTACCGTAAGCGTTTGTAACGCTTGCCGGCGGTTCGCCTACTCCCCCATTTAGGTCAAAGTTCACCGTATAAATCCCAAGAGTCCAGCTTGCTTTGAGTGTGTGGGAGCTTGTTACATCCACAATTGTGTCTGCATATATCCATTGGTCAGAAGGGTTAAGCCAACCGTTGAAGATGTAGCCTGTTTTGACAGGAGTCGGGAAACCGAGAGAGCCCGATTCATAAGCGAGGGAAAAATAGGCTGTTGAGTTTTGTATGCCGGTCACGCCGTTAATCCTTCCGCCGACCGGGTCAAAGGCAACAATGACTACATAGGGTTCCCACTTGGGGTAGAGAGTTCTGTCAAGTGCTTCCATCCTATAGGGCCAAGAAATTGCAGCGTCGGGCTCTTCAGCCTTTATCCAACCACCGAAATTAAAGCCATATTTTGATGGATTGGTTTGGGGCGGATTGATAATCGTTTCAAATTTAGCCGTGATAGGCTCCGATCCCGGCAACTCTGCAAAGGTAAGTGTATAAGAATTACGAGTGTAGTAAAGCCTTAATTTTAAGCTACCGTCAGCCATAACGGTGCCGGTAAATAGGTTGTCGACATGGTCTGTAACCGGGGTAAAGCCCGGCATATCGGGCCAATCTATGGTGATTGTTTCACCGGTTGTGGCATAGTGGGTGGTAGTTTCCCTCAAAACAAACTGGTTGCCGCTGATATTTTCGGTATAGTGCTCAACCCTGTAGGGAGTGTCAGCCGAAGGTGCCCAGAGGGCATAAAGAGTGGTACCGGCCAAATCCATGGTAAAATCATCACCGTCATCATAAAGCTTTTGGCCCTCGGCGCTACGAGCCCAGCCCACAAAATCAAATCCGTTGCGGACAAAGCCGTTTGTGTGAAGTTTTTCAGTTGTTCCGTAGGGTATGCTCTGCATAAGTGTTGAACCCGAGGTGGCTCCGTTGCCGTTGAACATAATATTATATGAAATGGGAGACCACCGAGCCGTAACATCAAGATTGGTTGCCGGGAATCTAATGGGTAAAACAGGAGCCCATCCCAAGAAGTTGTAGCCAAACCTTGTGGGTTCGGTCGGTAGGGTTATTCTTGAATCATATTTGCCGTTTATGGGAGCCACTGCCGAACCGCCGGCCGTATCAAAATTAATGGTTGAGACAAACCTGGCATAGTAAATGCGCAAGACCAGATTGCCGTTGCCTAAAATCACGCCGGTAGAAACCGATGAGGGATGACCGGGGTTAGGAACAAAACCGAGGTAGTCATTGTATTCGGCTTGGGCGGTATCGTCCGTTTCACCGCGGTGATTGGTGGTTTCAAAAAGCTCATAGTTACCGGCTAAACTCTCACGGTAATGTTCAATTTTATAGGTTGTTGTATGATCCGAAACCCAAACTGCATAAAGTTGAGCCGTGCCGTTTTTCACGGTTGTAAGGTTGCGAGCACTGTCGCCCGATAAAAATTCCGCTTCGGCAGCCGTTGCCGTTCTGGCCCAACCCACAAAATCAAAGCCCTGCCTTACAGGTTGGGTCATGGGTATTGTAAAGTCTTCACCATAGGTGGCACTCATGGAAGCCGGAGCACCGCTACCGCCGTTGGCTCTGAAGGCCACGGTGTAGTCGTTTGCTTGCCATTTTGCATAAAGGTCTGCCCCTTGAGTGGTCATGGTAAACTCGGCGCCATCATCATAGACTTTGGCTCCCGAATCACTTAAAGCCCAACCCTGGAAGCTATAGCCCGGATTGGTATAGTCGTTTAAGTTAAGATTGGCACTTTGACCGAAAACAATAGTTTGCGGTAACATTTCGCCCGTGGCATCTTGGCCGTTTTTGATGAAGTTAACCGCATACTCCCCGGCTGACCAAACCGCATGCAGGGTTTTGTCGCCCGGAGTGTTCATATCATAAACAGCTTGGTCTGTATAGGACACAAGACCGTTATCAGCTTCCGCCTTGCTTTTTGCCCAGCCGGCAAAATCGTAGCCAAACCTACTAAAAGCGTTTTCCTTCAAGGTCGCGGATGACAGATATTTTACCTTTTGCGAGGTCATGGTTCCCAGGCCGCCATTGGCGTCAAAAGAAATGGAAAACTCTGCCGGTGTCCAAAGCGCATAGAGGGTAACCGTGGCATTATGAGTGTTTGAAAGGTTAATAATCTCTTCCTTGTCGACAAAGTCCGGAACAGTTGCAGCGGCTGAATAGCTCCAGCCGACAAAATCATAACCCGCTCTAACATAACCGTTATTGTTCAGGGCTTTCGCACTGTCATAAGTGTGATCGGAATTAATTGTGGCTCCACCGGTCGCACCGTTGCCCCTATAGGTGATTGTGTATCTTATGGGGGACCATTTTGCGAAAAGATCAACATCTTCGGCCTTCATAGAAAAGGCAGCTCCATCGGCATAAGTCACATCTTCATCTGCTTCCAAAGCCCAACCGGTAAAGCGATAACCTTGTTTTGAAAAATTGTTGAGATTTATATTTTGGGAACTGCCGGCTTGGATATATTGCTTGGCCATGGAGCCCAAACCGCCGTTTGCATTGAATATCAGGGCATTGGCTTTAAGGGTCAGACCTTTTATGGCATCATCCAAAACTTTTGCGCAATAGTCCACATAGGGTTGATAAATAAGATTATAGTCAGTTTGCAAGCAGTCCTCCGCTTGACTGATGGCACTCTCTAAAGCTTGGCGGGAACTCGGTGTGAAATAGTCGTAAGACCCTTCCTTCCAAAAACGCAAGTTTTCGTGGAAAGAGTAGTCGGCTTCGGATATTGCAATCAAGCTTGTATTAATCGGGCTTATGGTTGACAGATGGTAGGTGTTACCCAGGCCTGTTTTAAGATACTGACCGGATGCTTGCTCAAAGTTTGCGGCTGCCAAAACCAAACTGACATAACCACCGTTTAGGTAATTGAGTGCATTGTCAACTTCTGCCTGGCTTGCATTGGGTTTGTTGAGCATTTTCCAGGCATCATTTTGGTAGCTCGTAAAGTGATTCCAACCTGCGGAATAATACCAGCTTTGGGGGTTTTTACCCTTGCCTACGTTTTGACTGATTCCGCCATTTTCCGGGTCTGCCCCATTAGAGGTTTTTACAGTTGTCACATTCTTTAAACCATTGAAATCTTTTATTTCAACCCCACTTGTTTGATTAAGCTTATTGCGAAGGTCGCCCTTGCTAACCCTGATAATCTCAACCAAAACGGCATGGTAATATTGCATCCAGTTGGGGCTACTGGCATTATCGCCCTTTGCGGTCCATTGGGTGATCAGGGTGTAGGAGCCTGCGGCACCCGTGCCGAACAAGGTTGAGGTAGTTTCCATACCCACATAAAGAAATTTCCCACCCTCTGCAACCGTTCCGTCAACGGGCCCGGTAGGGTTGAGGGCTTGAAGTGCAGCCGTATGGCTGGCACCTAAAACATTGTCGGTACTGCCTGAATATGAAACATCCCCATTTCTGACATGGATAGTCTCATAGGTTAGGTCACGACCGGAGTTGGTAGAACGATGGTTGCCGTGAATGAAAAAGTGCATGCGGACATTATTATCTTCCAAACTATCAACACTTGAATCAAGATAAACAGAGGTCTTTGCCCGGTGCTTGTCACCGTCTGCATAAGGACTGGTTCCGTTTGCCAAATATTGGTCGTAAGCGCCCTTGTGGGGTTCGTCGGACTTTAGCATGGTTCTTTGCGGCAAGCCCGCGGTGGTAGATTGGAAGGAGTTGGTTGCGAAATTATGGTAGCCGGATTGGTAGTCACCGCTTGTTGACGATTGGCCTAACAAATCGCCGTAGACCCCCCGCCCCATTATGCGTGAAACATACTGGACATCAGCGGCATTTTTCACCTGGCCGTAGGCCGAGGCAAAAGCCCAGACCCCTGCCGGGAAGATAATGTTTTCAACATAGGCATAGCCCTTGGTTGTATAAGAATCTGTAACGAAAACACCTGTGTATTGATTGTTCCAGGTATAGGTATAATTTACCGACACCACCATAAGGTCGCCGGCGTTGGCTGTTCCGCCGCGAATTTCCCACTTGGCCCAGGTTGAATTGCTGACCGACCCGCCAACCAACATAGTAGTTGCGTTTGCCCCGCTGAAAGTAACAGTCAAATTGCTGACAGCTTCCGAAGATTTAAACTCTATCGTCGGCCATTCGGGTGTTTCGCCTGCGTAGGCTTGGTTAGCATAGGTTCCCGAAATAAAGGGGACACCCGAGGGGGTAGCCCTTTTTATTGTGTTGCCCATGGCCATGGTATCATCACCCTGGGCACCGACTCGAATAACATCGGTTACATCAAGGGTAATATCGGGCGCCGGGCGCCTGAATTGCGCGCTGTCAAAAGCTTGCACTTGCGCTTGAGTTTGTGCTTGCGACTTTGCCGCACTATTGGGCGCAGGGTTAATACCGGCAGTATTTACACCCGCCAAAAGCGAAATCATGGCCAAAAACAAACTGAAAATACTTTTAATTTTTCGCATTAAAACAGCCTCCAAAACTTACAAGGTTAGTGTGACTTAAAACCATTACCGTAAGATATAGTTTCACACATATAAAGTATCATATTAAAGAGCCTTTTGTCAATCAAAATCAAATGCTTGCAAAGACTGCGCAATAATGTGATAATATTGAACTGAATAGTGAGCTCAGGGTAAAGCTTTGCTTTATTCTTTGTTGGGAGAAAGGTTGTTTAAAATGAGCGACAAAAAGTTTTATATCACCACACCGATTTATTATCCCTCGGGTAACCTTCACATAGGCCACAGTTACACAACTGTTGCGGCCGACGCCATGGCACGCTACAAACGGTTGACCGGCCATGATGTTATGTTTTTGACCGGGACAGACGAGCACGGGCAAAAGATAGAAGATAAGGCCAAAGAAGCCAGCCTTTCCCCAAAAGCTTATGTTGATAAGATTGTCGCCGGTATTCATGATTTGTGGGCTCTAATGAATATTAGCCACGATAAGTTTATACGCACAACCGACGATTACCATGTTAAGGCGGTTCAAAAGATTTTTGAAACGCTTTATGAAAACGGCGAAATTTACATGAGCAAATACGAGGGCCTCTACTGCAAACCTTGTGAGGCTTTTTGGACCCAAACACAGGCGGTTGATAACAAGTGCCCCGACTGTGACGGTCAAGTCAGCTTTGCAAGTGAAGAAGCCTATTTTTTCCGTCTTTCCGCTTATGGAGACAAGCTCTTAAAACATTATGAAGATAACCCCGGCTTTATTGAACCCCAAAGCAGATTAAATGAAATGGTCAACAACTTCATTAAGCCCGGTTTGGAAGATTTGTGTGTTTCACGCACCAGCTTCAAATGGGGTGTTCCCGTCACATTTAATGAAGGGCATGTTGTTTATGTTTGGGTTGACGCCTTGTCCAACTATATAACGGCCCTTGGTTACGCTTCGGATGACGACAGCCTTTATAAAAAGTTTTGGCCTGCCGATGTTCATCTGGTAGGTAAAGAAATTGTTCGTTTTCACACAATAATCTGGCCTGCCATGCTTATGGCCCTGGGTCTGGAATTACCAAAAAAGATTTATGGGCACGGTTGGCTCTTGCTTGAAGGCGGTAAAATGAGCAAGTCAAAGGGTAATGTTATTGACCCGGTTGTGCTTTGTGAGCGTTATGGTGTTGACGCTATCCGCTACTTTTTGCTGCGTGAGATTCCCTTTGGCTCGGACGGTGTTTTTAACAATGAAGCCTTGATAAACAGAATAAATTCCGATCTTGCCAATGACTTGGGCAACCTGATTTCACGCACGGTTGCCATGGCCTTAAAATACTTCCCCGACGGCATACCCTCCCAAAGGCAGGCCGGTGAATTCGATCAAAGTTTGTCGGAGCTTGCCATGCAAAGCAAGGGGCAGGTTGAAGCCTTTCTTGAAAACCTTCAGTTTTCAAATGCTTTGGCTGCTTTGTGGAAACTGGTTTCGCGCACCAACAAATATATTGATGAAACAAGCCCCTGGATCTTGGCCAAGAATGAAGAAGACAAGCCCAGGCTTGCAGCCGTAATTTATAACCTATGCGAAAGTATCAGGGTTATATCGATATTGCTCGAACCCTTTATGCCCGCAACCTCACCGAAAATTCGCCAACAAATCGGCTTTGACTCTTCCGTCGCCGGCTGGGCGGACGCCGAGCGCTGGGGTTTACTGCCCGACGGCTTTAAGCCTGTTAAGGGAGAAATAATTTTCCCAAGAATCGATCTTGAAAAAGAATTAGAAACCCTTGATAAGGAAAACAAAACCACTCAAGAAAAAGAAGAAGTGGAAGATAAGAAAGCCGGCCTTGCCCTTATAGGGATTGAAGATTTTGCAAAAGTTGAGCTTGTGGCGGCAAAGATAATTGCCTGTGAAAAGGTTGAAAAATCACGCAACTTGCTAAAACTCAAGTTGGATGACGGCAAAGTTTCCGATCGAACGGTTGCTTCCGGGATAGCCAAATGGTATGAGCCCGAAGACTTGGTTGGGCGAACTGTTGTTTTGGTTGCCAACCTTAAGCCGGCCAAATTGATGGGGATTGAGAGCCGGGGGATGATTTTGGCTGCCGATTGCAGCAAGGATGAAGTAAGAGTTGTTTTTGTTGATGATATCCCCGTGGGCTCAAAAATTAGGTAAAGTTATGACAAATAGTATTTTTGACAGTCATACCCACTATGATGACAAGGCCTTTGATGAAGACCGCCATGCGGTTTTGGAAGGCCTGCCGAAAGCCGGTGTATGCGGCTTAATTAATTGCGGCAGCGATATCCAAAGCAGCCGTAAAAGTGTTGAGCTTGCCAAAAAGTATGACTTTGTCTATGCCGCTTGCGGTATACACCCCCACAGTGCCGACGCAGAGGGCAGCCAAAATTTCATAAAAGATGAACTTCCCCTGCTTTTTGAATATGAAAAGTGCCTGGCCTTAGGTGAAATCGGCCTTGATTATCATTATGATTTTTCACCCCGCGAAATTCAAAAAGAAGTTTTTATAAAACAAATAGAGCTTGCCCTTGATTTGGGCAAGCCCATTATTGTGCACAACCGTGAAGCCCACGGTGACAGTCTGGAGATTTTAAAAAAATATAAGCCCAACGGGGTCTTGCACAGTTTTTCAGGCAGCCTTGAAATGGCAGCCGAAATTATAAAGATGGGCATGTATATAAGCTTGAGCGGCGTTGTTACCTTTAAAAATGCAAGAAAACCGCTCGAAGTTGCACGGTTTGTGCCTATCGAACGGTTATTGTTGGAAACCGACTGCCCTTATTTGGCCCCGGTGCCCTTTCGCGGAAAGCGAAGCGATTCTTCCATGATTTTGTACACGGCTCAAAAGATTGCAGAAGAGCGCAATATGGAAAGGGAAGACCTTTTGGAAGCAACGGCCAAAAACGCCAAGGAGCTGTTTGGAATTGATTAGTTAACGCCCCAGTAAAGCCGGTAGGCCATAAGTTAAAACAGCCATGATAAAGCCGGCAATTAAAACACCGACCGCGATAATGGGCAAGGACTTTTTAATCCGCATATCAATCAAAGCTGCGATCAGTGCCCCCGTCCATCCCCCGGTACCCGGCAGAGGTATAGCCACGAACATCAAAAGACCCCACTCACGCCATCGTTTGACCTTGTCGCTCTGACGCATGGATCTTATTTCAAGCTTCTCGATTATTTTCGAGAAGCCTTTTTTATCCCTTAAAAACTGAAAAATCTTGCGTATGAAAATCAGAATAAAAGGTATTGGTAACATATTACCGGCAAAACTTATAAAAAAAGCCGGCAAGAGTGGTAGGTCAAGCAGTTTAGCCGCCACCATCCCACCACGCAACTCTAAAACCGGAAGCATTGACACAACGAAGACAATAAGTTCATTGGAGATTTTATTGCGAAATAATTCTATAACAAAATCAGCCAGGGTTTCTGTCATCATATACTCCTACAAAATAGATTTTTCTCTCAAATATTGGGCTGCTTGTTTAAGAATACGGCGATCATTTTCAAAGCGCAGCCTTTCTAATGCCTTATCATATTCAAGCCAGGCATAGTCACCGATTTCTTCTTCCTGAATCTTGGTTGTTTTTTGTGCGGTTTTTGCCAAGAAAAGTGTGACACATTTTTTTATTTTTTTCTGAATCACATATTCGGATTGTGACTCAAATTCAGGTAACAGATCAATTTCAAGGCCGACTTCTTCAAAAACCTCACGGATTGCCGTTTGACGCGGTGTTTCATTGGCTTCCACATGCCCTTTTGGAAAGCCCCAGTGCATGGATCGTTTGTTTTTTATCAGAAGAAAACGCACTCTTCCCCTAATCAATCTATAAACGACCGCACCGCAAGATTTTTCATATAGGCAGTCTAAATTATAGTCCTCGGGATTTAGTGCGAAAGATAGTGCTTCTTTAATTTCGGTGTCTATAAAAAAATCATCTTTTGAAGCCACGATAAGAATGGATTCATTTTTATTTTTTTGCTTGACAACAGCAATCACAAGGCCGTCAAAACGGTTTACTGCTCGGTTTAGGCCCATAATATAGGCACCCTTGATTGGGGTACCAAAAGCCCTAATCCCCTCAACACTTCCATAGTTTAAAAGATAGCTACGGCCGGTAAAACTGTCTTGCGAATTAATTGCATTTGTTATGTTTACTCTGACATGCTTGCCCAGCATGGTCCACTCACCTTTCACCTAGCCCCTTCGAGGGCAGATACACTTGAAATATTATAGTAAAAAAGTGAGAACAATTCAAGGCGCAAGACTCTCCGGTCGAATTATTTCACCTGCCCCAAGACAATGTCAAGCTCTTTTGGTGCATTAAATCCGATTTCTATGGCATTTAGCAAAATTCTTTGTGCCTCATCGAAAAGCTCTTCTTTTTCTGAATAAAGGGTCGCTATGGGGCTGCCCTCTTCAACCAAATCACCGTATTTGCTTTCAAGCACTATACCTGCCGCATGGTCTATCTTATCTTCTTTTCTTGCTCGCCCGGCACCCAAGATGACGGCGGCAAGGCCACAGCTTTCACTGTTGATTTTTGTAATATAGCCCGTGCTATAGGCATTTATCGTCCTATAATATTTGGCCGGTGTAAACTTTGAGCTGTCTTCAATATATTCCCTGTCACCGCCTTGAGCTTCTACCATTTGGGCCAGTTTTTCCAAAGCTTTCCCACTGTACAGGGCATCCTTGGCCATTTCTTGGCAATCGGAATAGCTACCCTTATCGGCAAGCAAGAGCATATTTGCTGACAAACTAATGCAAAGATCGGTCAAGTCTTGGGGTCCGCTGCCCTTAAGTGTGTTGATTGACTCAACAACTTCAAGTGTGTTGCCGATGGAATAACCCAAAGGAATGTCCATATTGGTGATTAGGGCCAGGGTTTGCCTACCGACATTTTTGCCGATATCCACCATAGCTTGGGCCAGGGCTTGGGCTTGCTCAAAACTTTTCATAAAAGAGCCGCTGCCTGTTTTAACATCCAGTAAAATTCTGTCACAGCCCGATGCTATTTTTTTGCTCATTATGCTTGAGGCTATCAAGGGAATAGATTCGACCGTTGCGGTCACATCCCGCAAGGCGTAAAGCTTTTTGTCCGCCGGTGCAAAATTGCCCGATTGACCGATAAGGCTCAAGCCGTATTTGTTGACAATATCAATAAATTCCGCCTTGGGAATATCGGTTCTGAAGCCGGGTATGGCTTCTAATTTGTCCACCGTGCCACCCGTATGCCCCAGGCCTCTGCCGGACATTTTAGCAACCTTTACACCGCAAGCCGCAACTATGGGGGTTATTATTAAACTCGTTTTGTCCCCCACCCCGCCGGTTGAATGTTTGTCAACCTTGATGCCGTTTATTTGAGAAAGATCGGCTCTCTCGCCTGAATTTACCATAGCCAAGGTAAGGTCGGCTGTTTCCGATTCATTCATTCCCCTAAAAAACAAGGCCATCAAAAAAGCTGAGGCCTGGTAGTCGGGTATTTCGCCCCGAGTGTAAGCTTCAATAAAAAAATCAATTTCCCTTGTAGATAAGATTTCGCCGTCGCGCTTTTTTTTGATAATGTCATATGCTCTCATATCAGCCACTCCGTTTTTATTTTATATCACTACCAAGATGATCGGCCCCGAAGCTGAGGGGCAAAAGCTCTGCAAGTGTTTTTACGATATAATCTTTCGGTGATTTACCAAGTATTACTTTAAAATCAGACGGTAGGCAAAATTCTGCCATGACCTGCCTGCAAACACCGCAAGGCGGGCAGGTTTCGAGTTCGTTTTCACCCAACTTACCACCGACGATTGCAATGGCTTGGAAAGTTTTTACTCCTTCCGAAACGGCCTTGAAAAAGGCTGTTCTTTCCGCACAATTTGTTGGTGAATATGTAGCGGATTCAATGTTACAGCCCGTGTAAATCTTGCCGTCTTCCGCCAACAAGGCAGCCCCAACGGCAAAGCCCGAATAAGGGCAGTAGGCCTTCTTTCTTGCATCTAAAGCAGCAAGTATTAAGTCACTGTATGGCATTACTCTGCCTCCCTTAACTTTTTATTTTATTTCGTTCCAAAAACTTTGACCGGGAAGATCATTTTCAATACCAAAAATATCAAGCACGGTTGCTGCAATATCTGCAAAACTTTGCCTGGTGCCGAGGTTTATATTTTCTTTTAGTGCCGGCCCATAGGCCAAGATGGGCACATATTCACGCGAGTGGTCTGTGCTTGGCGTTCCGGGGTCACACCCGTGGTCGGCTGTTAAAAGCAACAAGTCTTTCTCACCCATGTCCGCAATAAAATCTGCCAAGCTTTCGTCTGCCTTGGCAAGCGCTTTGGCATAGCCGTCGACATCGTTTCTGTGGCCGTAAAGGGCATCAAAATCCACAAGGTTTATAAAACATAGGCCACAAAAATCGGTTTCGAGCATTCTCATTGTTTTTGCCATGGCATCGGCATTGTTCAAGGCAGAAACGCTTTGTGATATGCCCTTGCCTGCGAAGATATCAAATATTTTACCAACCGATGGCGTGTCCAAGCCTTCTTCCGTTAAGTAATCAAGCATAGTTTTCTTGGGCGGCAGGACAGAAAAATCCTGTCTGTTTGATGTTCGCGTAAAATTGGGGAAATCACCGACAAAGGGTCGAGCAATAATGCGCCCGACAGCATTTTCCCCCACCATAATTTTTCGCGCTTTTTTACATATTTCATAAAGCTCTTCAAGCATAACAATATCTTCGTGGGCGGCAATTTGCATAACGCTGTCAGCAGAAGTATAAAGGATGGGGGAAGCCGTTTCCATATGACGGCGGCCGTAATCGACTATCACTTGGGTGCCGGAGTAAGGCTTGTTGCACAAAAATTTGCGCCCCGTTGCCTCTTCCAAGCTTTCAATAATATCTTGGGGAAAGCCATTTGGATAGGTGGGCATAGGCTTTTCGGATATAATGCCGGCCATTTCCCAGTGACCTGTGGTCGTGTCCTTCCCTTGTGATTTTTCGGCCATTCTGCCAAAGGCTCCCCTTGCGGTTAAAACAGGCTGGCCAACATCAACTCCGTCAATATTAAAAAGCCCGAGAGAAGTTAGGGTCGGAAGCTTAAATTCAGACGATTTGGCAACGGAAGCCAGTGTGTTGCTGCCTTGGTCACCGTATTGGGCCGCATCGGGTAGTTCGCCTATTCCGAAGCTGTCGTAAACAAGTAAAAAAACACGCTTAATCATTTTCTGCCTCCCCTTCTGTTCTGAACATCAGCAGTCTTTAACTTCTTGATCTTTTAAGATTTTTACAATTGAGCTGGTTCCCAAACGCATAGCTCCCAGGTCAATGAAATCTTGAGCATCTTCAAGGCTTCTGATTCCACCGGCAGCCTTAATCTTCACATCCGGCCCAATATGTTTAGCAAACAGTTCGATATCTTCCCGCGTGGCCCCACCTGTGGAAAAGCCGGTAGAGGTTTTAATGTAGTCGGCACCGGCCTCCGTTACCAAGCGGCATATTTTGATTTTTTCTTCATCGGTCAAGAGGCAGGTTTCAATTATCACTTTTAAAACTTTGCTGCCGCACTCATTTTTCAAGAGTTTGATTTCATCTAAAACATAAGGAAAGTTCCCTTCCTTGAGGGCACCGATGTTAATTACCATATCAATCTCATCGGCACCGTTTTCCAAGGAGTCACGAGTTTCAAGGAGTTTTACCACAGTTGAATTATAGCCGTTTGGAAAACCGATGACGGTACAAATAGGTAAGCGGTCACCCAAATATTCCTTGGCTCGCTTTACAAAAGAAGGCGGGATACAAACAGATGCCGTTTTGAAAGCCAAGCCGTCATCACATATTTCCTTAATTTCGGGCCAGGTTGCGGCAGGGTTTAGAAGAGAATGGTCTACACAAGACAAGATTTTTCCAATATTCTCTGTTGTCATTGATATTGCCTCCACAATTAAACTTAGATATAGTTTACTATGAAAGTTGAAATTAGTAAACAAGGGCACTTCGCAATACTCCTTGTTTCTTCCTGCTCAAGAACCACCTTCATCCGCCACAGGCGGCGGTGGCACTTGAGCCAGTTAACAGCCGCACATGAGGCTTTAAGCAGGGTCGCTGGTCGGGTCCAAGATAAAGGCCAAAAGAATAACCCCGCAAGGTCGATGTAAGCAGAAACCCTCCTTGGTCAGAAACATAGTCGCCTTGCTCGCTTGGAGCGCTTCGCAATACTCCTTGTTTCTTCCTGCTCAA